>JAGLBJ010000040.1 GCA_018260315.1 Moraxellaceae bacterium
ATACCAACGAAAACCCGTTTCCCCCGTCGCCTCACGTTAAGATGGCCATTTTGGCGGCTTTGGGTGAAGAGGGCAGCGATTTACGTTTATATCCCGACCCGAATGCTACCGAATTAAAACAGACCCTGGCCAATTACCATCAGGTTTTACCGGAAGAAGTGTTTGTTGGCAACAGTTCAGATGAGGTTTTAGCGCATATTTTTATGACGTTTTTTCGGCAGCCCGATGCTCCGTTATTAACACCCGATATCGGCTATAGTTTTTACCCCGTGTACTGTCAACTGTATGATATTCCATTAAAAAAAATCCCATTGGATAAAGATTTTAAAATTCAGCCTATTGATTATAGTCAAACGCAGCAGCCGGCTTGCTCTGGCATTATTTTGGCCAATCCCAACGCGCCGACGGGTATTTTATTAAGCCTTCAGGATATAGAACAGTTATTAAAATTTCAGCCACAGCGCGTGGTCGTCATTGATGAAGCCTATATCGATTTTGGCGGACAATCGGCTATTGCCTTAATTAAAAATTATCCCAACCTGCTGATTTGCCAGACTTTTTCGAAATCGCGCGCGCTGGCCGGTTTAAGGGTGGGTTATGCCATTGGACAAGCGCATTTAATCGCGGGGCTTGAACGCGTCAAAAACAGTTTTAATTCCTACCCGTTGGATCGACTGGCGTTGGCAGGTGCTGTCGCATCGCTGCATGATGACGCTTACTTTAAACAGTGCTGCGCCAGGATTATCGAAAATCGTGAAATGTTGGTCGCACATTTGGAAAAACTTGGGTTTAATACGTTGCCTTCATCTGCCAATTTTGTATTTACCACACCCCCCCGGCATGACGCGCAAACACTGGCGGCTCAATTGCGTGCAGAAAGCATTATCGTGCGGCATTTTAAAGTTTCTAGAATCGATCATTTTTTGCGTATCAGTATAGGGACGCAAGAGCAGCAGGCGCGTTTGCTTGAGGTATTAACGCGAATTGTTAAAAGCTAGCCGTAAATTAATTCCTCACACTATCATGAAACGGTGATTTGCTCTAAGGCTTGCAGCAAAGCACCGACTTTATCTAAACATTCCTGATACTCTTGCGCTACTTCTGAACTGCTGGTGATACCGCCGCCTGCCCATACGGTCAGGTGTTGCTGCTGGCGTTGTACAGTCCGAATCAGAATATTAAAACGGCCCGTATCGTCCACATTTAAATAGCCTAAACTACCACAGTAGGCCCCACGCGGCCCGGCTTCAAGTTCGGTAATAATCTGCATGGCACGTATTTTCGGCGCGCCTGTAATGGATCCTCCGGGTGAAGCAGCCAGTAGCAGGGTCAATGGTGAGACTTCCGGCCGTAATGTTGCCCGAATTTCACTAACCAAATGATAAACCTGCGCAAAGGCCTTAATTTTAAACAGTTCGGGCACGTGTACGCTGCCGGTTTGAGCCCATTGGCCCAAATCGTTGCGCAATAAATCGACAATCATGACATTTTCACAGTGGTCTTTTACAGAGTGTTGCAAATACTGTTTTGAAGCCAAATCCTGTGCGTTATCGTTAAAGCGTGGCGCAGTACCTTTAATGGGTTGGGTCATTACCTCACGCCTGGCATTAAATTCCAAGAAAACTTCAGGCGAACAGCTTAATAATTCTGCATCACTGCCCACGGTCATATAGCCTGCAAACGGTGCGCGTGTCAGTGCGACAAGGGGTAGTAATGCTTGCAACAGTGGCGCTTGAGCGGGCAAGGTTTCCGTTAAAACCGCATCAAAGGCTTGCGTTAAATTAACCTGATAGCAATCGCCAGCCGCCAAATACTGCCGAACTGCCTCAAATGCTTGTCGATATTGGGCCATTGTCCAGCGCGCTTTAAAAGGGCATTGCAACAAGTTAACGGGTTTTGTGACCGTTTTACGGGCTAAGGGTTCTTTATTCGCTTCATTAATAAGGCGTTCAATGGCTTGGTAAACGATTTGCAAATCTGCTTCATCGGGCCCAAACAAAACCCACTGATTATTCAGTTTTCGCAAAAAAATATCGTAAAATCCTATAGTTAATGGTGGAAATACCTGTGTTTTAGGTAGAGTAGATTGAGCTGTTCGTTCATCTGCTGGTAAATGTTGCGCGGCCGCCCAATCGTAGCCTAAAAATCCCATCAACCCTCCTCTAAAGCCTTCCAATGCAGCGACTTCCGGGCCTGATTGGGCTTGCTGCTGCGTTGTTTGCCAAAGCGATTGCAACGTTACGCTTGTTTCTGTAATGGGCACGCGGTCAAGGGTATTAAAAATTTTTTTGTCTTTATCTATGGTTTTATTATAACCTTTTGAATCTAATAAAGAAAAATGATGATTGCGTTCAATAACGGCCATCTGTCGGTCGTTATAGGGCTCAATCAGCCAGCGCGGGCACAGACCAATGACTTCAAGGCCATTATCCTGTAGCCAAATGGGTTTGAGGGCTTGCACGGCCTGCAAAATAAGCCGTTGTTCATGACTCTTAAACGTCTCATTTAAAGGCGTAAATGTTTGTTTTTGTCGGACAATGTTAAATGTAGCCATGCTTTTTGATAAATCCTCCATAGAGCATAAAGACTTTATCTTTACTATAATACCTTGTTTTTAAAGGAAAAAGAACAAAAGTTAAAATTTTAATAGGTCGTTTTAAACGGTTTATAAGTAAAATACCTACCGTTTGTCGGACAATCTGATAAATGATTAAAAACCACTTGCACTGGGTATCAAATCATAGTACTTTTAACTGGCTGGAACGCTACGACGCTCATTGAGCAAGGACGCTGGGAAGGGACCTGGCTCGCTCAAGAAGGTAAGTAGAACAACAAAACCTGAACTCATGAGGAATATGCAATGAAACTTTTTACCAAATTAGCAATCGTATCGGCAATGGCTATCAGCGGTAACGCAATGGCTGGCTTAACGGGTTTAAATGATACCACCATGAGCCAGACCACTGGTCAAGATGGCTTAACCATTAAAATCGCTCCTCCTTCTACCGGTATCAAAATTGACTCTATCTATGTGCATGACAAAGATGGTTTACGTGATTTAACGGCTGCTGCCAACCAAGGTGCAGCTTTAGTTAACACAGCTACGAGTTACGGCGGTACTGGTCATGCTGGCGCTATCGTAGTGGGTAAAAATTCTGGTGCTGGTAACGGTATGTCAATTACCACAGGTGCTGGTCAATCGATTGTTGCCACCATTGATGCAGACTCTGGTCAAGGTAATGCAGCTGGTGTAAATGGTTCAACTGCGTTTTTAAACGTTAATTTGGCCCTACCTGCTAACATGACTGTTAATACAGGTGATATCGGAGTTGCAGGTTCTAAGCGTGATGGTATTACCACTGCTGCTAAAGATGTATCGACACGTGGCATTGTAGCTTCTAACTATGTTAAAATCCTGGACCCTTTAAGTGTAGACTTGAATGGCCTGGCAATGAACATTCAATTGGGTAATACACCACAAGGTGCCATGATTAAAACCTCTGGTACCATGACTGGTGGATTGGCATTAAACAACTTAAGCCTGACTGATGCAGCAGGCGGTGGCGCGATTGTTGTTGATAAAATCGGTGTCTATGACAATGCCGGCGCTAACTTAAGTTTAAATGCTAACATTGGTGTAACGACAACTGGTTTACAAATCGGTATTAATGGTACCCCTATGGACGTTATGATGGCTGGTGTACACTTAGGCGCAGCGTCTAATGCTGCAATCGGTGATATCGAAATCGTTGGCTTAAACCTGGTGGGCAGCAGCATTACTGTAACTGGTCACTAAGATTTACTTGGGTTTTAATCCTGTAAATGGGTCTAAGGGCTGGTTTATAGGTTAAACATAAGCGTAAGTTATCAAGAGTTTGAGATAAGGCCCGATGTTACCGGTTAACCTCGGGCTTTATTTTATTTAAAATGCATTACAAGCCGTATGCAAAGGCGGCCGTTCGGTAGACAGGGAGTTTTACCATGAAAACGCTTATAAAAATGATGGTTGGCTTAAGCTTACTTAGTCCACTATTACCGGCTTATGCACTACAGGATTTAAGTGACCAACAGCTTGCTGCAACCACAGGTCAAGACGGTTTAACCGTTAAAATCAATCCTAAAACCAATGGTGTGGCAGGTGTCTTGGGCGTTTCTAAGGTTTATTATACACAGCGTGATACCTCAGCTTTAACGTCGGGCTCAGCCGTTGCTACCATGAACAGTAATTCTGGCATTGTGTTCTGTACGGTGGCAAACTGTTCGGCGAAATCGAGTAATGGCATTGTGTTAACGTCAGACGCAGACGGTCAGGCAGGCACAGGCGCTAAAGTGATGTGGTTTTTGGGCTTAACGATGCCAACCGATGCTACAACGATTCGATTGGATATTAAAAGTTTAAATCTGGTTGCAGGTACATTAAGCGATGCAACACGAAATAAACGCGTAACGTATGGAACTGAGCAGGGCGTTATTAATTTTTCTAACGGTATTACCTTAACAACGACCGCGCCGCTACAATTGATGGCAGGTTTGGGCAACTCCAATGCAGCTATGGGCGGGCTCATTAAGCTGACTCAAGCCAACTTTTCCAAAATTGATTTTGGGACAATGACCCTGGTTAATTCAAGCGATGCAGTCGGTACGTCAACACCGGCTAAAGGTCAAATGTCTCTAGGGGCTACCATTACGGGCTTAAATCTGACAGGTTCTACGCTTAATTTAAATGCTACCGATGGTTTGGTGTTTAATAAAGCCGGAACGACGGATAAATTTAATGTTGATTTAACCAATATTACTCTGGGCAATGCGGGCGCTGCTACGACAGGAATATTTGATGGTACTCAGGTCGCACCGATTGGCAATATGGGTATCCAGGGTATACAGGTATCCAATTTAAAGGTGACCGTTAAAGGTTTTTAGTACCTCACTAAAAGTGCTTTATCACCCATGTGCCTATAGGTTGTTTTAATATAGGGTTGAACGTAACACACTCATCTACTTAAAACTGCTTTATTTTTTAATCGATAAATGAAAAATAGTTATTTAATTAAACAAAAAACTTGAGTATTATGGATTTTTTGATGATTTATCATAAAAATTAAACAAAAAACGTGTATTTTTTTATTAAACACGGTATCTTTACCTAAAGGACGCATAATGTGCCAAGCGACGTCACATTGTGCATTAATCAGGATGATGCAGGATAAGCTTGCACGATAAAGATGAGTTGCCATGCTTCTTATAACGCTTGGGTCGGCATTGACCTATTGGCTTGCCAGCCACAATTTTCCCATAAAAGATAAGCCAGCCGGTTCTGTTTATTATACCAGTGTGTCCGATTCCAACCGGTTTCGGTTTGGGCGGCAACATGAAGAGCCGATTCAGGTGCAACCCTTAATTGAAAGCCAATTTCGTGGCATTGTAAAACAGGCCTATGATTATAGCTGTGGGTCGGCTGCTTTAACGACGTTGCTAAATGGCTATATGGGCCAGAATTTAAGCGAACAAAAAGTGATGGACGGTTTACTTCGCTATGGCGAATATGACCGGATTGTACAGCGCCGCAGCTTTTCCTTACTCGATATGAAACGCTATGTAACCGCTCTAGGCTACGACAGTGGCGGCTATAAAGGCGAATTTTCAGATTTGGTTTCCCTAAATAAACCAGCTATTGTTCCTATTGCCTATGCCGGATTTAAGCATTTTGTTGTATTTAAAGCACATAAAGACGGGCGAGTGTTTGTCGCAGATCCGGCACTTGGTAATTTAAGCTTTACTGATGCGCACTTTAAAGAAGTCTGGGATAACAACACGTTATTTATTATTAATCCCGACCCGCTCAATCCTGCTAAAAATTTATTGGCGCTACAAGATAAAGATATGCGCATTGTTGATGATGCAACCATTAATCAACATGCCTTTGTGATGATTCGTTATCCCGATTTTAAAATCGAACAAAATGCCGATACCGCTTCAACCATGCATAAAGTCATTAATGCTGACCCAAAATCGTCGACTTATCAACAAGTGATCGATGATTCTTTGCGCCTTTACTATAAACGTAAATAATGCCTTGTTAAAGCTTGTACTAGTGGTGGATAGTAACTAAATTTTATATAGTTTTCGCTCATTTTTCGCTCATTTTTTAGTCAAATTGTTTTAAGGTAGATAAGGATGATGAACACAACAACGCAGGGAATGACTCGTTTAGCGCTAATCGTCGGATTGCTGATGGCGTCTACGACTTATGCAGAGACTCAAATTAATATTAATGATACGCCTCCAGCCGATTTGGGCACTAAGGCCGACCAGTTTTTAAATGCTAAAACACCAGAATCACAGCCGAATACGCCTGCCGGGACCAGTGCCAACAGTCCGACTGCCTATACAGCGACGACCAACCCTGTAACGCCTGCCAATACTAGCGTGGCCACTACGACGGCGGCGCAAACACCGATTAATAGTACCTCACCTGATCCTACAGGGACTGGAACGGCAAGCGTGACCAGCCCGGTTGCGCCTAATACCACCGCAGTTATTACGCCGGCAGCGCCTACAAAACCGGCTGAACCGGCTACACCTAGCATGGTAGCCCCGGCCAATGCCGCGGACGCTTTACGCCAAAAAGATACCGATGCCTCTAAAGAAAAAAATCTGGACCAGGTGTTTAAAGCAACCGAAAAAACCTACTCGCTGTCTAAAAAGGGCAGTTTTAGTGCTATTTATGATTTAGATTATACCTATTATCGCGATACACAAATTGATTTGGCACTGTCAAGCGATAGCTCGGTGATTACCCGTTTACAATTGGGTGAAGTGTCACAGCATACCGTTACCAACACAATTACGGGTCAGTATGGATTCCTTGATAATCTGACGTTAACCGGCAGTATTCCCTTTATAGCACGCACCGACCCCAATACCAGCCGTTCTACCGCAGGTCTTGGTGATATTAGCCTGGGCGCGCGCTGGGAACCGTTTGCCATCGAACGCGGCAAAATGCCTTTAATTTTATTTGGGACGTTTTCAAGCAAAACGGGTGATAGCCCGTACACTGGAAATCCGGTGTTGGATTTATCTACCGGTAAAGGTTATTATTCGATTGGGGGCGGGGCCAGTACCCGTAAATTTATTGACCCGATCGTATTATTTGGTTCAGTCTCGGCTAACTATGGCTTTAATGTTAAAGATTTAAACCAGGTGCGCGGCAGTCGTATCTTAACCGAGTTTCAGCCCGGCTTTAATGGCGGCTTATCGTTTGGTTTTGCGTATTCGTTAAACTATGACGTATCGCTTACCATGTCCTATCAACAAAGTTTTGCATTGGGGAGCCAGTATTCGTTTATCGAAAATACCGGCGCTCATACGTATTCTAAAACGGCTGACCAGTCTAGCGCCTCTTTAAATATTGCGATGGGCGTACGGATTTCACCTAAAACGATTATTAATGGTTCTGTAGGGTTTGGTTTAACCCCTGATGCCCCTGATGTAAGCCTGGGATTATCATTTCCTTTAGATTTTGAAAGTTTCAAACTGCCTCTCCGTGGTTTTTTAAATCGATAAGATGAGGCGGTTATGAAAGCGTCAATGATCCTAGAATCGACTCCCCACGTGTGCCGAAGACTTAAAAAACTGGTCATGGTAACGTGTTTATGGATATCGACCAGTCAAGTCAGTCATGCTGAACTGGGACAAAATTTATCCATTGATATTCGCGCTCTGGCGCTAGGCAATGCGGTAACGGCTGATCCGCCCGGTTTAAGCTCTATTCATTACAACCCGGCCGGTTTAACCCATATTCAAGGTTTACAAACTGACGTGCAGGGTGTACTGGCCAATTTTGATGTATCGCGCAGCTACTCTGCACCGCCCGGGTTTAACGTATTTGGGTATTCTGACGATCCCGTGGTGTGTAACGATGCAGCCAACAACGGCATTTCGCTTTGTACCGATTTTAAAGTGGGCTATAGTAAAGTCAATGGGGCTTCACTGTATATTCCTTTCTTAAAGAAAATGATTAATTTACCCGATGGCGTGCCTTTATTGGCACCCTTAGGGGGTATTGGCTACCATGCGCCGGGCTCTAGAATCGCCTATGCAACGGCCTTTTATGCCCCGTTAGCCGCAGGTTTTCACCAAACAGGTGCAGATCCGGGCAATTTTATGGGCAAAAGTGTCGCCATGGAGCGCTTTACGTATTTAGCTCCGTCGTCGGCGTATCAGGTATCGGATACGTTGTCGGTTGGGGGGTCAATTGGGCTGTCTTATCAAGCCATCGCAATGGATACTGATTTGCGTTTCCCTAATGATTTGGTCGGCGTTATGCGTCTGGTCAATGAAAATATTTGTGCACCTTTTAAACAAAATAGTAGCATTATCATTGATTTACTGCTTTTTGGGTTGTGTAATGCGCAGCAATCTATCGGGCCCTTTACCTCACTTGCTTCCATGAAAGTAGCGGTTGAACAAACGGTATCACCGACTTATAACTTAGGCATACTGTGGGAGCCGCGCGATGACTTTTCATTAGGCATGGTGTACCAAAGCGCCGCCAAAATGAATTTGAAAGGGAATTATTTAATCAATAACAGCCCCGGTGCAATTGACTTAATCAATGGTTTAAACAGTTCGGTAACGGGTAAAATTTTAGTGGCCTTGTTAGGTTTTCCATCGTACATTCCACCGGTTGAAGCGGGTCATGTATCGCTGGATTTAGTGTATCCTGCGCATTTTCAAACCGGTATTAAGTTTAAACCGTTTCCTGATATGCAGTTTAACATAGACGTGGGCTGGACCGATTTTGCCCAGTGGAAAGCCTTTAATTTTAGGTTTGACCGAGAAGTGTCTGCTCTTAAAATTGCTAAATTGCTGACCTCAAATGCAACTTCTAGCAGTCTGGCTCTGCCTTTACAGTTTTCAAGCCCGTGGAATTTCGGTTTTGGGTTTGAATACAGCATGACCGACCGTTTAAAGTTACGTCTGGGCTATGAGCCGCGTAAATCGGCTATTCCGCTTGACCGACGTAACCCCATGATTCCCATCAATAATGCAGAATTATTTGGGACAGGCATTGGTTATCGCTTTGATAAAGACACCGACATTGATTTGACAATAGCCTTTTTGCGTAGTCGTGACCAAATCCCGGCTAATACCAGTGGTCTGGCTAATAAAACTGGTGTCGATAATGTTTTGTTGAACCCTTATGCCGGCTTAGATGTATCGACCAATACTAAAGTGTTATTGATGGGTATTGCATATCGGACCCGTTGGTAGGACAACCTTATGAGGCAGGTAGATACGTTTAAATCGGTTGCATTGGGCCTGATCATCATGCTGGGTGCAGGCTCGGCGTTTGCAGATACGCTCGATAATGGGTTTTATACGATTATCGGACCTGATGGTCGCCCTATGCAGGTAGCTAAACCCAAGCCGCGTGCTCCTAAGCTTCAAGTTCAGCAACCGGCAGTCAATGCGGCGCCCGTTCAGTCTGCCCGGCTCGATTTTTCAGACACTACCGGTCCAACTCAAGCGATACCGTTAACTCGCCCTCAAGCGGCACCGCTTGTGCCAGGTTATTTTTCAAATAATACGGCATCTGGGTATAGTGCACCTGTCGTGCCTGAAGCAGCCCTTGGACCCTCTGAGCAGACCTCACCAGCGATGCATTATCAACTGATACCGAGTCAAAACATACCTGGTCAACTGATGACCAGTCAACAGCCATCTATTCAGAGTTCGCCTATTTATCCATCATCAGAAGCGGCAACAAGTACACCGATTACTGTTATTGATGGGGTAAGCTATGTTGATACAGAGGTATTAGAACAAAAAGCGTTTAATCTGGACGATAAGAAGCGCTTTTATCCCGTGCGTGATGGAACCGGACAGATACTTAATGTCGAGCATACAGGCAGTGCGTATTTGGCAAAACCAGCTATTAATCCTAAAGCGCCCGAGATTAAACTGTCTGCAAATTATCAACGTTTAAGCAAAGCAGAGGTTCAGTCGTTAAGTGGTTTAAGCTGTGTTGGCATAGGTAGTCGGCGGGAGTTTAAACTATTTGGAAAGACGCCATTATCCTATTGGATCCGTGATGCTGCACCAGCCAACAGGTTAACGTATATCGGTGCCGAATATTTATCGGACGTGCGGTATATCAATGTACAATCATTTAGTCCAACAGAAAAAAATCCGGCGTATTATTGGCCGGTCGCTATTTTTTTAGATGAAGATGGCTGTGTACTTGAAGGCGCAAGTCAGTTTTTTCAACAGATGCAGCCCGCCAGTTTTTTAGAGCGCAGTGCCTTACTGGGTACTTTGTTGGTTCCTAAAGCCAGTCGTTACGTGTTGCTAGTGCCCCTTGAACATGCCCAGGAATTACCAGCCACGGCTCGCTTAATTAGTAAAGGTCAGCTGATTTTAACCGCCATTCGTCGATAAATCCTCAACTTAAAGCGCCGAGTTGTGCATTAATAATGGCTTAATGTGCCTGTGCGCCAAAATATTCAATGCTGCAAGGACTTGCGGTGTGGCTAGGAGCCTAACATGTCATCTGTCTATATCCCCATTCGTTCTCTATTTAAAATAAGCAGCACATTGACCAGCCTGGCTGCGGCATTAAGTCTGGCAGGTTGCGGGGGTGCAAGTAATAATTTTCCGGTGCCGGTCAGTACAACGGGTGGCTATAGCACCTGTACCAGCAGTAATTGCGTGGCGTTTCAGTTTACGGCAGACCCCGCGGTTAATTTAAACTATCGCTGTGGAACAGTGGTTAACGTGACCGATAATGAAGGCTTGGGGTCTTGTCCTAATAATTCAACGGTTACCTTTTATTTACGCCCGCTTAATGGCAGCCATGAAGTTGTTTTAGGGTCAGCTTTAGTGCAGCCGGTGCGCGATGTGGTCAGTCAAGATAATAACGTATCGCCACTATTGCGCTTTACCCCGATGGATTTGGCCGATAGTAACGGAGCCCTGCCTTCAGTGCAGCAGGCGACTCAAGTCACCCGATTATTACAATCGTTACGGCAGCGCGATGCCTCACAAGGCATTAACGGACCGGTATTAGAGCCGTATATTGCCAATACGCCTGTAAATCGTATTGTTATCAGTGAAGATTTAAAAGCCGGTATTAATTCATTAAGTAGTGATATTACCCCTTCGCAGTTTAATACCGATACGATTGATACCGTACTGGCGGCATGGTTGACCCCGACTGATAAAACTAAACCGACGATTAATTTAATTTCGACCCCCAATGCTGGGGCTCGTTTATTGGGCGCGCTACAAACCGTAAAAGCGGGTATTTATTATGGTACGCCTGAGCTTAATACCTTTAGCAGCACGACCGGTTCGACCAGTACCAGCACGAATTTTAATCTCGGTATTGAAGGAACACGCGTTGGTGCCGCCGACCAGCATGCCAGCATGGCAATTTATTTGCTTAATGACCGTACCGGCAACGCGATGGGGCAAGGTTTACTCTGGACTGGAACCGCGACGAATCAACAAGATGCCTTTAAACTGTATTTAAATACAGTTGCGCAAACCATGCAGCTTAAAAATACCGGGCCTAGTTTTGATCCGTATACCAGCCGTATTCAAAATGTAACCTGGACCACCAATGCCCAAGATGGCACAGCGACCAATTTAATCAATTTTAATCAAGGATTGTTGGTGCGCAATTTAGCCGTCATGGGGGGTCAGGATATTTATCGTTATTATACCAATACGCCAAATACGCAGACCATTCCCGCCGCCGATTTAGGAACATGGAATTTAACCCCTTACACCAGTGGCGCTTTAGGCAATGGGCCTGCTTTTACGGGTACGGATACACTGTCTAAAACCTTACTCGTCAATAGCTTTTTTGACCGTAGTTTATGGAAAACTGCGGATACCGTAAGCGCGGGCCAGCGTTATATTTTTCCGTTGCATGTGACGTTAGGCTTTAATTATGGCAGCAGTTGCGATTTAATCACCAGCAACGGTTGTAACCAGAGTTTAGCACCGATTGGGATTTCTATCCTGGCCGATGGTTCGATTATCAGTGATCGTAACCAAAACTGCGGGGCGGTCGATGCAAATCTTAAAGATACTCTTGACGGTAGCCAGGAGTATCGTATCGGATTTGTACGGACGATTTACCAAAGCCAAAATCTAGCCGATGTATTTTTGGCTCCGACTATTTTAATTGGAAATGACCAGATTTATGGTGCAGCCTATAATGGTTTGCAAATTGCCACGCTTGCACCAGCACCGCGCGTCAAAATGAGTATTTCAAGTCTGGAGGCCGGTCAGGCTACGGGTTCCATTAATATCACCGATTCAAGTACAGCGGCAACGCAAGACGCGGGTACTACCCCGGCCCAATGGGTTAATATCTATAACTATTACTTGGCGCGTCGTACCAGCCCTGCTTTAACCACAGCTGAGCAAGCTAAAGCGGTTCAGCGTCAAGGTATCTTAACGGCTAAGCTGGCCAGTTGTTACAGCATGCCGACTAAATAAGTTCTTTATCGTTCTTTTGTTGAGCGAATGCCCAATCCGTTTTGCACCTTGAGCAGAACGGGTTTTTATAAAACCAACTGTTTAATATTAAGAGCGTGGCCCAACCATGTCTAAATGCTGCGGAAAATGTCCTGTTTTGCGGTCTTTAAAATAATGTCGCAACGTATATTTAATGCTTCTAAATGCCAGATGTTCCCATGGAATTTCATCTTCTGCAAATAACGCGCATTCCAGGCTTTCTTCACCTGCACCAAATACACCATCGGTTAATTCACCTAAAAACAGCACATAAATTTGTCCAATGCGCGGTATATCGTACATACAATACAGTTGCGCTTTACTTAAATGCGCTTCGGCTTCTTCATGCATTTCGCGTTCTGCGCCATCTTGCATGGTTTCGCCTAGTTCCATAAATCCGGCCGGCAGGGTCCACAGCCCATAACGCGGCTCAATGGCCCGGCGGCACAACAACACTTTATCTTGCCAAACCGCCAAAGCGCCACAAATCACTTTGGGATTTTCATAGTGAATATGATGGCAATTTGAGCAGACCGCACGAAGGCGCTGATCGCCTGGGGGAATCGTCAAAGTCGTGGCCTGTCCGCAGCGTAAACAATAGGCCATAACGGCTCCTGTTGCGTGAATTAAATCCGGAAAAATAATCGCTTATCATACGATAAAATACCGCTTTTGAGCATATCGTCTGCTTAAATTTTAATAAAATCGTCATTTTTATCTAGCCAAACGGCGTAATTCGGCGTACTCTATTTCCATGAAAAGCTTTAT
>JAGLBJ010000041.1 GCA_018260315.1 Moraxellaceae bacterium
AGTTTTTTCGGCTTGTTGCAGGACTTGCGCACTCGTTTGGCATTGCTGCGTGATGTCGCTTATTTGGGTTTGTAATCTATGAACTTCATGATTTAACTCATCAAGTTGCGCCATTAAATCATCATGATTAAGCTGTGTAATAGCATGCGTTAGGCGTTGATGCTCCTGAGTCAATCGTTCGCGTTGCTGTTCGTGTTGCTTAAGCTGCAATAGGCTGTGCTGATGGCGATTTTGTAACTGCTGCACGTGCTGTTGCAAGGTTGTATAGTCATCATTTAATTGCAATAAGTGTTGTTCGGCGTCATTTAGCTGTATTTCAATAGGTTTAAGTTGATGGGTTTTATCTAAAAGATTATGCGCGTTTAATGCTTGTTCAAGTCGGGCTAACTCCTGGCGCTGGCGTTCAATGAACTGTGCCTGCTGCTGTTGCTTCGCTATAGCGGTTAAATGCTCGGCGCGTAACCGGTTTAAGTGTTGTTCGGTTTGCAGCGCCACGGCTTGTAATTGGGCGGCCTGTTGTTCGGCATATTGCCACTGTTGCTGTAGGGGCAGCGTTTTTTCCATGTGAGTCTGCATACTGGCATGAATCGCCTCAATGTGCGCTTTATGGGTTTCTTGCACCTGACGATGGGCCAATAACTGCTGACTATGTACATTTAACTGTTGAATATGCAGTTGTTCATCGTGTTCAATGCGCCAATAGCGAGCCGATTCGATGTGCTGTTCAGTTTGCAGGGCCTGTTGTTGCAAGCTATTGAGCTGCTCGACTGCGTTAGCCTGCGCAGTTAACTGCTGAATTTGCTGAATTAATTCTTGTTCGATATCCTGCAAGCGTTCTAAATTTTGCACCGTCTGACTTAAATGCGCTTGCGTTTCACGGCGCCGCGTTTGATAGCGCGAAACCCCTGCGGCTTCTTCAATAAATAATCTAAGCTCATCAGGGCGTGCCTCGACCAATTGATGAATCATGCCTTGCCCAATGACCGCATAAGAACGCGGCCCCAGACCCGTTCCCAAAAAAATATCGGTAATATCGCGGCGCCGGCATTTGGTCCCGTTTAAAAAGTAATCGGAATGCCCGTCCCGCGTCACCTGTCGGCGAATGGCAAGCTCGCTATAATACGCATAAGGTCCGGTTGATTTACCCGCCGTTTGGTCAGCCATTTGGTCAAAAATTAATTCGACACTAGCCTGGCTAACCGGTGCGCGACTGGTCGAGCCTGCAAAAATAACATCGCTCATCAGTTCGCCCCGTAACTGCCGCGCTGATGCTTCCCCCATCACCCAACGCACCGCGTCCATTACATTGGATTTTCCGCAACCATTGGGCCCCACAATTCCCGTTAAATTGTGTTCAAAATGCAACGTTACAGGGTCAACAAAGGTTTTAAAACCGGCTAATTTTAAACGGGCAAGGCGCATGGTGCATCAATACATGAAAGGGTGAGTATTATATAACTGGATTACTCAACTCTTAAAGGTCAATAAAAATAAATAAAGGTAAACCGATTATTTTTGCAGCTTTAGTTCGAGGTTCATTTAGCCGATTAGGATTTTTTGGAACGCCGCGCCCAGGCCAGTTCAATCTGTTTCATACGCGCCAGCGATTCAAGCACGAGATTACGCAAATGTCGGCAAAAATCGGTCATAAATAACGCAGCCTGTTCAGCCTTACGCACTAAAATGGCTTCCACAACGGGTTTAAATAAACTAAAGGCTTCTTGTAATTCACGTTTTGAAGTACTTAACGTTAAAAAATAACTGCGCCGCATGGAAGGCAACAGGTTTTCAAACATATCCTTTAAATAGGCATTATCGACAATAAAATGCAGTTTTTCTAAAAAAATAAACACCTGGTCATAAAATTCTTCGATATTACCCGCCTGGACTTGCACCTCTAAATCAGGCAATATCGTTTGAATCAGGGCTAAATCCTGCTGCCGCCACATCTCACTGGTACGCTGTACGGTACTGCCTAAAATAAGGCTGCTAACATCAAACAGTGAACGCACTTGCGCTGCGGACATTTCGGCAACAATAGCACCACGCCGCGGGAAAATCTGAATTAAATAACTGCGCTCTAAAATCAATAGCGCCTCACGCACCGATCCACGACTTACGTTTAAGTCACTGGCAATACGCAGCTCCTGAATACGTTCACCTTCGACCAAGGCGCCCGTGATAATTTGCTCTGAAATATGACGGGCTATTTGTTCGGCCAGACTTTCTGCCGCTAAAAACCCCATATTATGCCCCTTATATCCTGTTGTTTGGCGTTTTAGCGCATTTATAAAGCCTGTTTTATTTATAATAGGGTGCGCTATGCTCTTTAGTTTACCCTAATTTTACTTAAAATAGGCTCTTATCCGTTAAATTTCTGTTATTTTATAAGAGACTGTTTGCATGCAGCTTTGATGGTCTATTGTCCATCAATTAAGCTGGTTAATCAGGGTTTTAATATTCACGAGTAACAGTCAGTCAGTTTTAAAAGAGAAATACAATGCAGAATAAACCACACCATGGGTTAGAAACTCAGCAGGTCCCTTTAAATCAATTAACAAATCAGCTTGTGCAGCTTGTACATAATGATGAGATTATAAATAATCCTTTATTACAGTCCGGTTTAAGTTTATATAATGAGCGCCCTAAACCGTATATTGTTTGGCTTAAACAAGTATCTTCAACTAATGACTGGTTAAAAGCGCATTTGGCAAACCTTGCAGCATCACAACGACCGATTATGGTTATAGCCGATACTCAAACTCAAGGACGAGGTCAGGCCGGTAGAACATGGCTTTCACCCCCAGGTAATGTGTATTTATCGGCCTATTTTGCATTACAGCAACCGATTGAAGGGCGCTTAGCTTTGGAAGTGGCATTAAGTATTTTAAACATGCCGATATTAGCGCCTATTAAACATGCCTTAAAAATAAAATGGCCTAATGACTTATATGGTCTAGTTAATGATACATATACCCCTGGCAGTTCTTATGATTATGCAAAATGGGGCGGAATATTAATAGAACCGGTTAATTCATCTGGCGTGATTATAGGTATCGGGCTTAATTGCCAAGCTATTAATTGCCTCCCTATTAAAAATTCAGAGACGCTTTCGGCGTCTCTTAATCCAACGGTATTAAATCAACCCATGACGCATTTATCTAATATTTTTAAATATCCTTTATATCCGGTTGATATAATACCAGAAGTTATTTTAAGTTTATATCAAGCATTAGCTTTATTTAATCTTAAAAGTCCGCATTTAACCACTCGTTTTAATCCAGTCGATTACTTATATCGACAACTGATTCAAATAGAAACGCCTTATCCCCTTCGACACCCTATTGACCAACATACGTTAAAGCAGCCGTTAACAGGCACAATGCTGGGCATTAATCCAGAGGGGGCCTTATTATTAGACTCAGACAAACAAATTTATACAATTTTGGCAGGCCATGTACGGCGACTTTAGCCGATTAATTCAATTAAGCAGATTGTTTTTATAATCTTGTTTAATTATCATAATGGTTTAAATCACATTAAGAACAACGCGATAATGCCGACGATATTATGGTTAGATTTAGGCAATAGCCGTCTTAAATATTGGCTAACGCAGCATAACACTATTATACATCAAGGCGCCGAGTTACATTTACAGTCGCCGGTTGATTTATTACTTGGTTTAGCCAATCAATTTTTAATTCAAAAACCACAGCAAGTGCATATCGCGTCCGTGATGGACCAACCTGTCAATGCACGTATTGCACACATCTTAGCCCCCCTCCAATGCCCTATTCATTTTGTAAATGTACAAAGCCATTATCTTGGTTTGACAGCAGGTTATCAGGAGGTTGCGACGTTAGGCATAGACCGTTGGTTGCAGGTATTGGCGTTGGCCGGTCAGCATGAGAATTATTGCATAGTGGGCTGTGGTACGGCACTGACCTTAGATTTATTGCAACATAATACCCATTTGGGCGGTTATATCCTAGCGGGCCCTTATCTACAGCGAGATGCATTAACGCAAGGCACACGGCGAGTTAAAGTCACTGAGCAGCCTTTTAATAGCCTTATGCCGGGCCAATCAACCCAAACGGCAGTTCATCACGGGATATTACTCAGTTTAGTGGGCGCCATTGAAAAGTTAATGCGTCTTTATCCCGATTATAAGCTTATACTAACCGGAGGTGATGCAGCGCTGTTTCTGCCTTTTATCGATATAACGTATCAGGCGCGCATTATAGAGAATTTGTTATTTCAAGGCTTGCAACGTTATTTTGGTCACTCTGCTTTACCTCAACATGGTGATTAAACCTAAGCGGCTCGCCCTATTGCTCAACCTATTTTTACAAAGGCTTTGACAAAGCAATCTGCTCCACGCTTTATTATATTAATAATCACTATAACCCTACTTAACAAGATTGAGGTTATATTAGACCTCTAAAAACGTTCTGGATTTTATTTCTTCAAATACAGGAATAATAACATCGTTAGACTTATTTGGATAAAATATTCCCTGAGCTCTGTATTTCAGTATTGTATGTCTAAAAAAGCACTCTATATCCATATGAGTACTGAAAATGGTTTCTCCCAAACAATTTGGACAATAAATCCACACTATTTCTTGAGGATCATCAGGAATTAGAAATCCAACCTGAGCATCGAAATCATCGTAAAATGCGAAAAGATTATGCTTGGAATGATAACTAAATCCCTCTTCTATGATTTCGTTGGAATAATCAAGAAGCACAGTCTTATGAGATTCTAGGTTGAAATTTCGGTAAAAAATATAATGATTAGTAAAAAAAGTTCTCCCTAAATTTCCCAGATGACCAAATTTTCTTATCCAACACCTTGCCTTTGTTCCGAGCTTTATATTGATAAAATTTTCATAATAATCCATGCATTTTCTATCTACAACAGGCAAAACAAGGCCGTCTAAACTGGGCAGATTTATTCCGGTCATTCTCATGTAATCATACGTGTTCAAATCGAAATGAGCCAATTTGCGTCCCTATGGGTCTACTTTAAAATAGTTGGGAGTGCTTAAAGCACATACAGAATTGGTCGGGTTTCCTACCGTCCCAAACATTTGCTCAAGTGCACGAGCGCACGTTTGATAAATCGGGCTTGTTAAAACCATCGCCGGCCTCAATCATTAACCACAGCTTAAAGCCATGATTACGTCAAATGAGCAAAATAAGCCGGTTCACGGCTGTAAAGAAGGCTGAGGCACTGCTGGACGATCGGCTTTCATAACGCGATTTTGCCAAATATACCAGTTAGGTGCCACCCAGACCCAGTATCCCGAACGGCCCGCTTGCCCGCACCATTGACCGCCGCCCCAGTAGCCATAATCGCCCGATGGCCCATATTTGGCTGCATCTGATGGACACGATAATTTTTGTAAAAGCACACTGTAGCGCCCGTCGGCATTGCTTGAGCGCAGGGCATTGGCCGGAATTTTATAGACCCGAGTCGCGATTAAATCATTAAAGCGCTGTCCCGTACTCGGCCCGCCTGGCGCTGTTTGGCACCCGGCCAACAGACTTAAACTAACTAGTAAAGTGCCCGTTAAAAAGAGCTTTTTCGGTTGCCGCCACCTACTAGGCAGCGTAGTTGTAGTTAACGTTAAACCAATCAATGATTGAACCCACATGATTTTAATCTCGTACAAATCAGCACACAGTTAATCCAGTATAGCCGATTTATGGCTTACTAAACCGAGTGCTATGGTTAATTTTTAGGCTAGGCGTCCAGTACATTGACATATAGGGTTTGGTCTTAAAAACACTGGCTTTTTTAAAATTAGCTGTTATACTACGGCCACGCACTTTTCCCGTTCATTGCCTGAACTGAAAAACCCCCTCCTGCGCTTATGATATCTTTTATGGGTTGATTATCTTGCCCAAAGATGCATATCGGCGCCTGCCTTGTCCCTTGCGACAATTTTTCAGGCTACGGTCCTAAGTAACTGGTGCGTACGTTTGCATCGACTTATGGCACTGTCTTTTATATGACACTGTCCTGTATGTTATGGCAGTTAACCTTTTTACTTAAGGTTTAGTCTTTTGGGCTGATGTTTAACCATGACGCAAAGCATTGTTAAACTCGACACATGCCTCTTACTTACTCTTGCTTGACTCGTTAATGATTAAGTTCATTATGAAAAGTTTAAGTCCGCTAAGTGTAATTCAAAGACTGATAATACTTTAAGCAGAGCTTGCCGCTGCCACCGATGTCCTTATTTTTTTATATTTGGAGCGTCCTTTTGGGCGAGCATCTCTTATGAGTTCATTATTTTCAGAATTTAATTTAGCCGACAGCCTACAGCAAGCCTTAGCAGACCTAGAGTTTGCCAATGCCACCGAAGTTCAAGCCGCCGCTATACCACTTGCGTTAGAAGGCCGCGATTTATTGGTATCAAGCCAAACCGGTAGCGGTAAAACGTTTGCCTTTTTATTGCCCTCTATTAATCCTTTAGCGCTTAATGCATTAGACCCCAATGCCCCGCGTACTTATAAAAACATTCCGGCGCCAACTATTTTAGTCCTGTGTCCAACCCGTGAACTAGCCCAACAAGTCAGCCAAGATGCGATTAAATTAGTCCGTCATATTAAAGGTGTACGCATTGCCAGCATTATGGGCGGTATGCCGTTTGGTAAACAAATTGCCCAGCTTAAAGGCGCGCAAATTGTGGTTGCTACGCCGGGTCGCTTGTTAGACTTAGTGAATCGTCGTCAAATTTCGTTAAGCGATGTTGAAGTGTTAATTTTAGATGAAGCAGACCGTATGCTTGATTTAGGGTTTGCTGATGATTTAGAAGCGATTAGCGATTTAGCTCGCAATCGTAAACAAACCTTAATGTTTTCAGCGACGTTTGCAAATCGTGTGATTAGTTTGGCTGAAAAAATGACCAATCAGCCTGAACGTATCGCTATTGCCAGCGAACACACCACCAATACTGATATTCAACAAACCTTACATTGGGCAGATGGTTTTGAGCATAAGAAAAAATTATTAACCCATTGGCTAAAAGATACCACGATGGATCAGGCGGTCGTTTTTGCCAGCACTCAACAAGATACCGACATGCTCGCCGAAGACCTGGCAGCAGAAGGCTTTGAAGTGGTTGCCCTGCATGGTGCCATGCCGCAAGCGGTGCGTAATCGTCGCTTAAAAACCTTGCGTGATGGTCGTGCCAAGATTTTAGTAGCGACCGATGTTGCTGCACGTGGTCTGGATGTTCCAACGATTAGCCATGTGATTAACTTTGGCTTACCCATGAAAAATGAAGACTATGTGCACCGGATTGGTCGTACTGGCCGTGCGGGTCGCAGTGGTCAGGCGATTACGCTGGCAACGCATCGCGAACGCAGTAAAATCCGGTCACTGGAAGATTATTTAAATGCGCGCTTAACCGTTGGCGTGATTGAAGGCCTAGAGCCCAGCCCTCCTCCTGCGGGCGGTGGTGCGGGTCGTCGTACCGGCAGCGGTGGCCCGGGTCGTAACAGTGGCGGCGGTTATGGCGGCGGACGTCGTGTAGAAGGCGAACGTAATTTCCGTGACCAATCGAGTTCAGAGCGTCCACCACGTCGTTATGAAGGCGATAGCGCCCGTCCTGCGCGTGAAGGCGCGCCGAGCCGTGATGGTTATGCAGCGCGGCCGCGTCGTGAAGGCAGTGAAAATCGTGGTGGCTATAGCCGCGATGCGGGAGCTCAGCGTGAAGGCGGTTATAATCGCGAAGCGTCTGCTCCCCGTGAAGGCAGCTACACTCGTGATTCCAACAGCGCTCCGCGTGACGGTGCAGCTCGTGAAGGCGGCTATCGTGGCCAACGCGATGCTACAGCACGTCCGGAAAGTGCAGGCTATCGCTCAGAGCGTCCTCGTTTTAGCGATGATAATCGTGGCAATCGTGCAGAACGTCCTGCGCGTTCAGATAGCGCGCCACGTTCAGGCGGCTATGCGGACCGTCGTTCAACTGAAAGCCGCGCGCCACGTCGTGATGACAGCGCAGGTTATAATACCGCTGCACCGGCCCGTGAACAACGTCCGCGCCGTCCTGATGGTGAGCGTCGTACTAAATGGACTGCTGAAGAATAAGCCTAAACTCTCTGATTGATTAACAATCATCAATCACACCACAAAAAACCAGTACTTTTTAGGTGCTGGTTTTTTTATGTCTAGGCTTTAAACGTTGCTAATCGGCATTTTTACTTTATACTTTGCCAAACGCATTTAAGAGATAAGATAATGCCCTATTTATTTGGATTGTTGGCGCTGCTTAATATTATGTTTTTTGGGTATCATATGGTGATGCCTTCAAAGGCTCCTACGCAAGCCGTGCCTACAGCAACCGGTGAATTTCCCAAACTTATTGATGTGGTTAAATCGCCCACCTAATGAACCATGAACTGGCGCACTGGATTAAACAACAAGCCTATGATTTAGGCTTTAATGCCTGCGGAATTAGTGGACCTGATAGCAGGCATCAATCGGACTATTTATCACAATTTTTGGCACGCGGCTTTCATGCCGATATGGACTTTTTGGCTCAAAATATTGAAAAACGCCTGGACGCGCGGGAGTTATTGCCTGAAACGCGCTCGGTTATCTGTGTACGCATGGATTATTTAACCGCCCCTGCCCCTAAACGTTATGTGCCTTATGAACCTGATGCGGCTGTGATTGCACGTTATGCGCAAGGTCGAGATTATCATAAAATTTTGCGTCATCGTCTAAAGCAACTTGCTGCACGAATTGCTCAAAAAACCGGGCCGTTTATTTCCCGTCCCTTTACCGACTCTGCCCCGATTTTTGAAAAACCACTGGCCGAGCAGGCAGGCCTTGGCTGGACGGGCAAGCATACCCTATTGATTGACCCTAAAGCCGGCTCATTTTTTGTACTGGGGGAATTATTATGTAGCCTTGATTTACCGCCTGATACGCCTGTAACGCCGCGCTGTGGTAGCTGTCAAGCCTGCCTTGATATTTGCCCGACACAAGCGATTGTAGCGCCCTATCAATTGGACGCACGGCGTTGCATTGCCTATTTAACTATTGAATTTAAAGGCATTATTCCCTTAGAATTTCGGCGAGCGATTGGCAATCGGGTGTTTGGCTGTGATGATTGTCAGCTTATTTGTCCGTGGAATCGCTTTGCCAAGCTCTCTCAGGAAGCCGATTTTAAGCCGCGTCATGGACTTGATACGTTGCATTTGCTTGATTTATGGGACTGGAGCGAAGAGCAGTTTTTAAAAAACACCGAAGGCTCACCGCTTAGGCGTACCGGCTATGCTGCTTTTATGCGAAATGTAGCGGTTGGCTTGGGTAATGCACCTTTTTCTAATGATATTATACGCGGATTACACAACTTTAAAGATAAAAGGGGCGATTTAGTCGCTGAACATGTCATCTGGGCTTTGACAGAACAACAGGCCAAACGTCGTCCAATGGCTGCTTTAACGATTTTTCAGAATTAAATCAAAACAGTTTGTATGACATCATACGCCGGTTCCTCATACGGGTGGGCTTGTTTTAAAGCCTGTATGACAGCTTGCAAATGACGAGCTTCAACGATTGTTTCAACCCGCCATTCAGAGACCTGTTCTAATTGATGCACCTGACCTAAAAAAGGCTGTGCGCCACTTTCCGGTTTAAATTGCCCCGTACCCAGAACCTGCCAACTGCATTGACTATATCGACCTACTTGTCCAGCGCCTGCCGCAAAAACAGCCTGCTTGACGCTTTCAACGTGTGTCTGGGGCACATAAAAACATAATTTATAAAAAGGGGCCGGTAGCGCCATAACCTGTACCTTAATCTTATGAAACCCCGTAGAATGTGCCCCCAGCTAGAATCGAACTAGCAACTATTCCTTAGGAGGGAATCGTTATATCCATTTAACTATGGGGACGTACCCATAAATTTTAGCATTTAAATGCCCAGCGATGCTATGGTGTTCTAAAAATCTCTTTATAGTTGGTCATAATAAACAATTGTTTCAGCTTAGCTTTTGAATTTACAAATGTATTTAATTTTTAAAATTGACCTATCGCGCACCCCTTGTAACTTACACGTTATGGCTTTATAGTGCGTTATCCTCCATGACTTCTTACTTAGGGTCATTTTGAAATCTATTTGCAAACCTACACGATAAAGAGTTGTAATTATGACGTCCTCTTCTGTTAAATTGTTTACGTTAGTGTGCTGTAGCTTGAGTGTGACTGGTTGTGCAAACATGCGCGAAGCCCCGCCACCGCCAAATGGTGCCCCTCTTATTCAGGGTAATATGCCTGCACCTGTGACATTTTCAGAACATGTCAATCATTTTAAAGAAGCGGTTAAAACGCAAACTCAAAGCTTATCGCAAGAGTTGCCATGGCATAAACAGCCTGAATTAACACGCGCAGGTTATGAGCAGCTTTGTTTAGCCAAAAGTCGTTTATATCACCCCCAAATTGCCGGCAAAATTATAGAAACGCCGCATTACGCATTGGTCACGTTACAAAAAGCGGGTAATTATGCCAACGGCCTAGCGCGTCAAGGTGAGCTTTGTGTGACTGATAAAATTACCCAACGTACTGAAATTACAGCATTAGATGATTTGCGCTATTTAAATAGTCGCATGAATTAGTACAAAGACGTTAAGCCTTATCGTGTATACGCAATCACCCTACGCTGCTCATTGAAACCGGTCAAGATTTAGGGTATAATCCGTCTTTATTTATTCTTGGGTAAAGTATGTCCAATAAAGAAGACCTGATTGAATTTGAAGGTATTGTCACTGAAACCCTGCCTAACACGCTGTTTCGCGTTAAATTGGAAAATGGGCATGAAGTGATTGCACACATTTCAGGCAAAATGCGTAAGCATTATATTCGCATCTTAACGGGGGACAGCGTTAAAGTCGAAATGACGCCTTATGACCTCACGAAAGGCCGTATTACTTATCGCGCTCGTTAAAAGTTTTTTAGTAGGGGCCGAGTCTTTTAGATAGTTATCAATTGATAAAGCCAAATTCATGTTTAGAATTTGGCTTATTTTTTTGCTTAAAGAATCTATATAATTTAGAAAATGATATGATTTAACGCCTGCTTAACGACGTGGCCTAGCAACTGCAAAGGCTGCAAACCCTTCAATAAACTCTTTTAAGCGCTGTAGCGTTTCAGCATCAGTGAGTTGTCCAGCTTCATTGGCTTTATGATGTATGCCACTAATTAAGAGCTGTTGTTCAGTCCATAGCCGGGTTTTTAAAAATTGTAAGGGCTGTAACCAATGCGCCTGGCTAGAAATCGTACCGAACCCACCCGGAGTTGCTCCTAAAATTGCCAAGGGCAAGCCCGCAAAGGTTGGGTCTGGTTTAGGCCGCGACAACCAATCCAGGGCATTTTTAAGCACACCGGGGATGCTATGGTTATATTCAGGCGTTACGAGCAACACACCATCAGCCGCCTGAATTTTTTGCTGAATTACAGTAACCGCTTTTGGTATGCCAGCCTTCTCAGTATCGCCATTGTATAAGGGAATATCATTAAGCGTGATTTTTTCAATCTCAATTGACTCAAGGCCTAAGCCCAGCATGGCATCAATTAAGCCCGTATTATAAGATTGTTTGCGTAAACTACCCGAAATTGCAATTAATTTAGTCATGACCTATCCTTTTATGAGCCGAATGTATTAACGATTAATATTCTCTCATGCTTTTATAGCTTGGCGCGTTAATCATTTAAATGACTAGCGATACAGCCCACAGTGTTACATTCGCGCAACCGGTCGTTTAAAAAACTTACGCGCTGATTGGTTTGCTCGACAATACATTTGGCATTCACGACTGCGCCCACATCAACACTTTGCTCGGTGCAGGTTTCGTCGCGATTTCTTAACCAGGCGCGTTGGCTGTTACGTAAAGTGAGTTTATCGGCGGGTTTAAGTTTGCCCAACAATTTTTTATAGGATTGATTTAGCTCAGTATCAGCTTTTTGAAAAATCTTGGTTTTACAATACACCCCATTTATGGCCGTGGTTGGGCCATCACATTGGTCTGCAATAGCTAAAGAACTCGCGGCAATAGCAGTCAACGCCACGACTGTTTTTAGTGAATGAACCAAGTTTAGGCGTGTAGAAAATTGCATATATGCTCCTTATAGGCTGATTGGTTATAGATTAATCTTGATTGCTAAAATAAAAACTCAAACCAAGAACTTGAACCAAAGCTTGCTTGATTTTTTAAAGTAAGTCAATGCTGGTCAAGTCAAACCTTGTTAACGTCCTACAACGACGATATAACTAAAAAATCATAAATAAAAAATGCGCCAAAGGTCTTCTTTAGCGCATTTATAGCAGTTAATTTGGTTTAGCGGGTTTAATTGATTTAACTTAACGCCTGGACCACAGCCGCACCCATTTCACGCGTACCGACTTTAGTCATACCATCCGACATAATATCTGCGGTACGCAATCCCTGATTAAGGACCTGACCCACAGCCGTTTCAATCGCCTTGGCGGCCTGTTCCTGCTTAAACGTATAACGCAACATCATGGCAACTGATAAAATCGTGGCTAACGGATTGGCTATATTTTTCCCTGCAATATCGGGCGCGCTGCCATGACACGGTTCATACATGCCCTTGCCGTGCTCGTCCAAACTGGCAGAGGGCAACATACCAATCGAACCGGTCAGCATAGCCGCTTCATCCGATAAAATATCTCCAAACAAATTACTGGTGACCATTACATCAAACTGTTTAGGCTGTTTGACCAATTGCATGGCTGCATTATCGACATACATATGCGATAACACAATATCAGGATATTCCGTTTGTTGCAGTTCGGTCACGGTTTGTTTCCACAGTTCGGTCACTTCTAACACATTGGCTTTATCGACTGAGCAAACCTTTTTGCCACGTAACCGGGCTAAATCAAAGGCCACGCGCGCAATACGTTTAATTTCACTTTCACTATAAATATCTGTATTAAAGCCTTGTTTTTCACCATTCTCTAACGTCC
>JAGLBJ010000042.1 GCA_018260315.1 Moraxellaceae bacterium
GCTCAGCTGGATAGAGCATCCGCCTTCTAAGCGGATGGTCGCAGGTTCGAGTCCTGCCAGGTGCGCCATTGCACCCAAGCAGTCAATTCTTTAAAAGATTTAATTGATTTCCCTTGCCAATACACTGCCGCAGTTTAAGCTTATATCAGTTATAACCGGGTACATTGGCCTGTGAAATAACATTAAAAGTGTTTTGTTATGGTGGCCATAGCTCAGTTGGTAGAGCTCTGGATTGTGATTCCAGCGGCCGCGGGTTCGAGCCCCGTTGGCCACCCCATTTATATTGATGTTGTAATGAGGCTAAAAGGGTGTGTACCTTTTTAGCCTTTTTTGTATGGTTTATGCTGAGCCATTATCAAAGGCGGTCTTAATGGTACGTTTACAAAAACGGCTGCGGTTTTAAGCCTTGCACAAGCCAGGGGTTCGCGTGTTTCACTCTTTCAACATAATGAGCCTATGCCATGTCAATCATTCAGATGACAGTTTTTAATCCCAAACTACAGCGTATCTCAGTCGCACCAATGCTGGATTGGACCACGCGCGATTATCGCTATTTTGCAAGGCTGCTTAATCGTCATGTATGGCTGTATACTGAAATGATAAGCACAGGAGCCATATTAAAAGGCGATTCCAAACGCTATCTGACCTTCGATAAAACCGAGCAGCCGATTGCGTTACAATTGGGCGGGTCAAATATTAAAGAATTAGCAGAATGTAGCCGTATTGGTGAGCACTATGGTTATGATGAAATTAATTTAAACGTGGGCTGCCCATCGGATAGGGTGCAACACCATCGTATCGGAGCCTGTTTAATGGCCGAACCTGCGCATGTCGCTGAATGTGTGTCGGCGATGCAGGCGGCGGTTAATGTTCCGGTTACGGTTAAACATCGTATCGGCAT
Organism: Moraxellaceae bacterium; assembly: GCA_018260315.1. GTDB lineage: Bacteria > Pseudomonadota > Gammaproteobacteria > Pseudomonadales > Moraxellaceae > JAGLBJ01. The sequence goes on from JAGLBJ010000042.1 coordinate 902, forward strand.
TGATCATTTAGACCGTTATGAAGATATGCTTAATTTTGTAGATACGGTGGCGGCGGCGGGTTGTCGACATTTTATTGTACATGCCCGCACAGCGTGGCTCAATGGGCTTAGTCCTAAGGAAAATCGCGAAGTCCCGCCATTGCGATATGCAGATGTTTATCGTTTAAAAATGGAGCGTCCGTCTTTAACGATTGAAATCAATGGCGGGATTGCCACAGTCGACGAGGTAAAAAATCATTTAGCCCATACAGACGGTGTAATGATTGGACGTGCGGCCTATCATAATGTGTATATTTTGGCCGATTTATTAAATGATTTATGGGAAGAGGAGCCGTTGAACCGTTTTGAGGTGCTCGAGGCATTTTATCCGTATGTGGCAGAGCGTTTAGCGCAGGGATTGACATTAAATATGATGACGCGGCATATTTTAGGCTTATTTCAAAATCAGGCGGGCGCACGCAAATGGCGGCAGGCCCTAAGCGGTCATCAAGTGAAAACCTTAGATGACTTAAGAGAAGCCGTCAAGTTTTTTAAAAATATCTAAGAAAATCTTAAAACCTCGATAAATAACTGGACAAATGCGATAAAATGCGTAAAATGCTTAACCTTCGGGGCGTAGCGCAGCCTGGTAGCGCACTTGCATGGGGTGCAAGGGGTCGCGAGTTCGAATCCCGCCGTCCCGACCATTTATCGTTAAATAACAACACATTAGAGTAGCTAAAATCTAACCCCTTTTAATTTTAGCAAAACTTTAGCAAAACCCTTCTATAACAAATAGTCTAAATTGCTGTCCAAGGAAGCTATTCACTTCAACCTAAAGCACATCATATCTATCCATAAAGCTCTTAGTTAAGGATAGAAATGAGGTAATTGGCTGGCTTGAATCAGTATGGAAAAAGTGCGCAATTAAATCTTTATTATCGGCTTCTTAATATCCTAGTATCTTTTTATGGGGGGATTACTTCTAGTTCACTATAGGGTAAGATAACCGTTCACTTTGATGATGTCCGCCGCTTAATGTGCCGAAAAATACTTAAATTTTGAATATTAGGATTAACCAAACATGACTGCTACTCAACAAAGGGCTGAGCTGCAACGCCGTATTTGGCAGATTGCTAATGATGTCCGAGGGTCGATTGACGGCTGGGATTTTAAACAATATGTGCTTGGGGCGTTGTTTTATCGCTTTATTAGCGAAAATTTTGCCAGCTATATTCAGGCAGGTGATGACAGCGTGGACTATGCCACCTTTCCTGATGACAGCCCGATTTTAGTCAGTATTAAAGATGATGCGATTAAGACCAAAGGTTACTTTATTTATCCCGGCCAGCTATTTATCAATGTAGCCAAAAATGCCCATGACAACAAAAGCCTTAATACCGACTTGGCCGCTATTTTTTCAGCCATAGAAAGCTCGGCTAACGGTTATCCTTCCGAGCTGGCTATCAAAGGATTATTTGGTGATTTTGATACCACCAGTAGCCGACTAGGCAATACTGTTGCCGATAAGAATAAACGCTTGGCTGTGGTTCTCAAGGGCGTGGCAGAGTTAGATTTTGGTAATTTTGAAGACAATCACATTGATTTATTCGGCGACGCCTATGAGTTTTTGATTTCCAATTATGCCGCCAATGCAGGCAAGTCGGGCGGAGAATTTTTTACCCCGCAGCACGTGTCCAAGCTGATTGCACGCCTTGCCCTGCATGGTCAGGATAAGGTCAATAAAATCTATGACCCTGCCGCAGGTTCAGGTTCGCTCTTACTACAGGCCAAAAAGCAGTTTAATGAGCACATTATTGAGGACGGTTTTTTTGGGCAGGAGATTAACCACACCACTTATAACCTTGCCCGTATGAATATGTTTTTGCATAACATTAACTACGACAAGTTTAATATGGCGTTGGGCGATACCTTGCTAAATCCGCATTTTGGCGATGACAAGGCGTTTGATGCGATTGTGTCCAATCCTCCCTATTCGGTGAAGTGGATAGGCTCAGATGACCCCACACTGATTAATGATGACCGTTTTGCCCCTGCTGGCGTGCTTGCTCCCAAGTCCAAAGCAGATTTTGCATTTATTCTGCATGCACTCAGTTATCTGTCTGCCAAAGGTCGGGCAGCGATTGTATCGTTTCCGGGAATTTTTTATCGCGGCGGTGCAGAAGCCAAAATCCGTCAATATTTGGTAGATAATGATTTTGTGGAAACGGTGATTTCACTTGCCCCCAATCTATTTTATGGTACGTCGATTGCAGTTAATATCCTGGTACTGTCTAAATCCAAGCAAAATAACAAGACCCAATTTATTGACGCCAGCAAGCTATTTAAAAAGGAAACCAATACCAACACCCTGACCGATGCCCATATTGAGCAGATTTTGGCGGTGTTTGAAAGTAAGGCGGATGTGGATTATTTTGCGAGGTCGGTGGACAATAGCGAGATTGCAGGCAATGACTATAATCTGGCAGTAAGCAGCTATGTGACGGCTGAGGATACCCGTCAGGTGGTGGATATCACAGTGCTGAATGCTCAAATAAAGGCAACAGTCGCCAATATTGATAGACTGCGTGGTGAGATTGATGCGATTGTGGCGGAGATTGAGGGATGAATACGATTTTAGATAAATTGCTACAAGGGCGTAATGTTGAGTGGTTGCTATTAGGAAAAGCCTTAGTACGGACCAAAGGTACATCAATTACTGCTGGGGAAATGAAGGAATTACACAAGGAGAATTCCGCAATAAAAATCTTTGCGGGGGGTAAAACTTTTGCAATGGTGGATTATGACGATATTCCTGCTAAAGACATTAATAACAAGGCTTCTATTATCGTAAAATCTCGAGGAATTATTGAGTTTGAGTATTACGATAAGCCATTTTCGCATAAGAATGAAATGTGGGCTTACCATTCAAAAAATTCACAACTTAATATCAAATTTTTTTATTACTTCCTAAAAACTAAAGAGACTTATTTTCAAAATATTGGCAGCAGAATGCAAATGCCCCAAATCGCAACGCCTGATACTGATAAATTTCCTATACCAATCCCACCGCTTGATGTTCAAAATGAAATCGTCCGAATTTTGGACACATTTACCGCCTTGACCACCGAGCTGGCCACCGAGCTTAGCCAACGTAAACAGCAATATCAATATTATCGGGATAAATTGCTCACTTTTTCGGATGATGTTGAGTGGAAGACTTTGGGGGATATTGCAGGATATTCAAAAGCAAGAATTAAATTTGATGAACTAAATGAACAAAATTATGTTGGCGTGGATAACCTACTACAAAATAAAATGGGTAAAGTAAACTCAAATTATTTACCAACAACGGGAAATCTGACCGCTTATTTTAAAGATGATATTCTGATTGGTAATATTCGCCCCTATTTAAAGAAAATTTGGCAAGCCGACCAAAAAGGTGGAACAAATGGTGACGTTTTAGTAATACATTTGACGGATAAAAATATTAGTCCACGTTATTTATATCAAGTTTTAGCAGATGATAAATTTTTTGATTACAATATGCAAAATGCTAAAGGGGCGAAAATGCCTCGTGGTAATAAAGATGGAATTTTAAAATATCAAATTCCTATTCCCCCTCTTGATGAACAAGAGCGCATTGTCGCTATCCTAGAAAAATTTGCAACCTTCACGCATTCCATCACCGATGGTCTACCCAAAGAAATCGCCCAACGTCAGCAACAATACGAATACTACCGAAAGCAACTACTTGATTTTCCACCACTTGCCCACGAATAACACGCACGAGGTCAGAGATGCAAACGGATTTTAAAGCCATTGCCGAAACCAACAACTTTATCGTTCTTGATCAATATCAAAAAATCGAGCAGACAGGCAGTTATCAAACCGAGGCAGACCTTGAACGTGAACTTATTGCCGACCTTGCCAGCCAAGGCTATGAATACCGTAAAGACATAACCAGTCACGACAAACTACTTGCCAACGCGCGTGACAAACTTCAAACCCTCAATAACGTCACGTTTACAGACAGCGAATGGCAACGTTTTCTCATCGAATACCTAGACCGCCCCAGCGAAAACGTCATCGACAAAACCCGAAAAATCCATGATGACTATATTCATGACTTTACTTTTGACAATGGTCAAATCAAAAATATCTACCTACTCGACAAGAAGAACATCACCCGTAACAGCCTACAAGTCATCGGACAGTTTAGCCAAACAGGCAAACACGCCAACCGTTACGATGTCACAATCTTGGTCAATGGCTTGCCACTGGTACAAATCGAGCTCAAGAAACGGGGTGTGGCCATTAAGGACGCCTTTAGCCAAATCCACCGCTACAGCAAGGAAAGCTTTAATAAAGACGAATCACTGTATAAATACTTGCAGATATTCGTTATCTCAAATGGCACAGACACCCTCTATTTTGCCAACACTACCAAACGCGGCAACAGCAGCTTTGACTTTACCATGAACTGGGCAAGGTCGGACAATACACTGATTAAAGATTTAAAAGACTTTACTGCTACTTTTTTGGAAAAAAATATCCTGCTCAACGTGCTCATCAATTACAGCATTTTTGACAGCACCAACACACTACTGATTATGCGCCCCTACCAAATCGCTGCCACCGAACGCATGCTATGGAAAATCAAAAGCTCCTTTAATACCAAAAACTGGAGCAAGGTGGAAAGTGGCGGTTTTATCTGGCATACCACAGGCTCAGGCAAGACCTTGACCAGCTTTAAGGCGGCACGGCTTGCCACCGAACTGCCATTTATTGATAAAGTATTTTTTGTCGTCGATAGAAAGGACTTAGACTATCAGACCATGAAAGAATACCAACGCTTTAGCGCCGATAGCGTTAATGGTTCAGGTAGCACCGCAGGGCTCAAAGCCAACCTCGACAAAGACGACAATAAAATCATTGTTACTACTATTCAAAAGCTTAATAACCTAATGAAAAGTGAGGACAGTCTGCCGATTTTTGACAAGCATGTGGTATTTATCTTTGATGAATGTCATCGCTCACAATTTGGTGAAGCCCAGAAGAATCTCAAGCGTAAATTTAAAAAGTTCTATCAATTTGGTTTTACGGGAACGCCTATATTTGGTAACCAAATGGAAAATGGTACTGTTATCCGTAAAGGTAATGCATTAGGTGAAGAAACCACCGAGAGCATTTTCGGTAACAGATTGCATTCATATTTAATTACTGATGCCATTCGAGATCACAAGGTATTAAAATTCAACGTGGATTATAACGATGTCCGCCCACAGTTTAAACATATCGAAACCGAACAAGACAGCACCAAGCTCACCGCTCTAGAGAACAAGCAAGCCCTGCAGCACCCCAGGCGTATTCGTGAGATTGCCCAATATATACTCAACAACTTCAAGCAAAAAACTAATCGCCAAGGGATTGGTAGCAAAGGTTTTAATGCCATGTTTGCAGTCAGTAGCGTCGAAGCTGCCAAGTGTTACTATGAAGCCTTTAAAAATTTGCAAAAGGATAATCAAAAACCGCTAAAAATTGCGACCATCTTTTCATTCGCTGCCAACGAACAACAAGATGCCATCGGCGATATCGAAGATGAAAGCTTTGAAGTGACTGCCATGAACTCATCGGCAAAAGAGTTTTTGCAAGCTGCGATTGATGACTATAACGCCATGTTCAAAACAAACTTTGGACTGGATAGCAAAGAATTTCAGAACTACTACCGTGACCTTGCCAAACGGGTCAAGGACCAAGACGTAGATTTGCTTATCGTGGTGGGTATGTTCCTAACAGGCTTTGATGCGCCGACCTTGAACACCTTATTTGTCGATAAAAACCTGCGCTATCATGGCTTGCTGCAAGCCTATTCACGTACCAACCGTATTTATAATGCTTCCAAAAATCTTGGCAATATCGTCACCTTTCGGGATTTAGAACAGGCAACCATAGACGCTATCACGCTATTTGGTGATAAAAATACCAAAAACGTGGTACTGGAGAAAAGCTTTGAAGAATACATGGCCGGCTTTACCAATACGGCCACAGGTGAGGCGTGTCGAGGCTATCTTGCAGTAGTCGCCGAGCTTGGTAGGCAGTTTCCTGACCCTGCTGACATCGTCACCGAAAAGGATAAAAAAGACTTTACCAGATTATTTGGTGAATACCTGCGAGTGGATCATATCCTGCAAAATTATGATGAATTTGCTAATCTGCAAGCCCTGCAACAGCTTGATATGAGCGACATGCAAGCGGTTGAAGACTTTAAAGAAACGTACTACCTAACCGACGATGAAATCGCAGGAATGCAGATGATTGAGCTTCTTCCTGAACGACTTGTCCAAGATTACCGTTCATCTTATAACGATATCCGCGACTGGTTGCGTCGTCAAAAAGAAAGCGACAATCAGGAGAATGCAACGCTTGACTGGGACGATGTGGTATTTGAAGTCGATTTACTCAAATCACAGGAAATCAACCTTGATTATATCCTCGAGCTCATTTTTGAACATAACAAAAAGACCACAGACAAAGCCGAGTTGGTCGAGGAAATACGCCGGGTAATTCGGGCAAGCGTTGATAACCGTGCAAAAGAAGGGTTAATTGTTGATTTTATCAATCAAGCTGACTTGGATAAAATCAAAGATAAACCCAGCATTATTGATGATTTTTATAAATTTGCCCGGACAGAACAACAACAGGAAGCAGATGCGCTTATCGAATCGGAACATCTGAATGCCGATGCCGCAAAATGCTATATTGCAGCCTCGCTAAAACGTGAGTATGCCAGCGAAAATGGTACCGAACTGAACGATATCCTGCCCAAAATGAGTCCATTAAATCCGCAGTACCTGACCAAAAAGCAAACCGTATATCAAAAAATAGCCCATTTTGTTGAAAAATTTAAGCGTGTAGGGCCGTTAATTTGAACGTAAGGATACAGTCGTGCACAGATTGAACTTATATTAGGAAGTCTGCGCTGTCAGTCACCTGTTATTGCAATGGTGCTGCATTGACGGTAGTGGTGACATTGACATTTTCAGTGTCGGGCATATCGGGCGCCTCAGGCGTTTGAACATGGCCTGAGCCGGCTGCGGCATTAATAATATAAATCGGAATAAAACGTACCTGCAAACGAATGGCCTAGCCGTTCAAATCGCGTGGTAAAAGTTTTTCAATGCGCAGTAACTGCTCCGGCAATGGGGGGCGGTCACCGCGAATGGTAATATAGGCCATACTGTCGCGAACAGGAGAAACGGTAGGCGTTACCGTCACAGGGGCAGGTAAAAGCGTACCCATTAAAGGGATAAAATGCTGAAAATTGTTAGCGGCACTGCTAATCTGAACCTGAATAACCCGATTATGATGTGTTGTGGTTGCTTGGGGTTTATCAGACGGTTCGAAGGCTTCTTTACTTATTTTTTCGATTAATCGGTCGCGGGTTTGTAGTTTAATCTGATGATTTAATGAAAAACTTAGATAAATACCAATAAAACTAATTAATGCCAAAGTAGCTAAGTGGGTGCGCAAAAATCCAGCCTGTTGACTGTTAGCCATTTTTTGCAAGCCACTCGACCAAAACACTAAGGACGAAGCGAGTTGAATGGCGACCATATTGGTAACAGCCAGTAAAATCGCTCCGGCGCCTTTAAACCATAATTCATGCGAAAACAATATTCCGGCAGCGACCAATGGCGGTACTAAGGCAGTCGCTACCCCGACGCCGACCACTGCCACCGATAATCTTGGCGTGATAATGGCTAACGCGCCTGCTAAACCGCCGCATAAGGCGACCATTAAATCAAGTGTAGTGGGTAAGGTACGGCTCAAAATCTCGTTGGTCGGCATAATATCAGGGTTTAGCGTGCCCAATAACCAGCCAATCCCTAACACTAACGCAATGCCCGATAGAAGCGCTAATACTGCCTGTCGCAATAGCCGCCAATCCAGGCAGGTTAAGGCCAGCGCAATACCGGAAATGGGCCTGAGCATCATGGCTATCAACATGGCTCCGATGACTACGGCAGTCGAATTGGCCAGCAGTCCAAATCCTGCGACTAAAGCCGCCAACGCATTCATCAGGTAAAATAAGCCGGACGGGCGCGCGCCCTGGCTTACCTCTTCATAAATCTGGCTATAGTCTTTGGGCTCGACAGAAAAAAGCTTAGAAAAATAATGCTTAAGTAGTGAGTGCATAAAATCCCTGTATCATGAATACGACTTTAATAATGTATGAACACCCGAAAATTCGGGCAATTTTTTACCCTTAAAGCATAACTTTAAAACGTTTGTTGTACTGGGCGAATCATATCGCTTAAGCCTTTTTTGTCTAAATAATAGCCAATCCAGCTACGAATTAACGCCGGATTATCCATTTTTAACACATCCGCCAGTAAGGTTTTGGCTTCGGTTAATTCAATATTACAAAACGTCTTACGCACTCTTAACAAATTGGCTGCACTCATCGATAACGACGAATAACCCATGGCGGCCAGCAGTAAGGCCGTTGCGGGGTCACCGGCCATTTCGCCGCAAACACTGACCGGACGATTAACCTCCTGGCATTTTTGAACGAGCAAATTCATGGTACGCAAAATCGCCGGATGATAGGCGCTATAAAGTCCGGCAACGCGCGGATTGTTGCGGTCGACAGCCAGTAAGTATTGCGTTAAATCATTTGACCCGACCGAAAAAAAGTCGATTAAACTCGCCATATCTTCGATTTGCAATAACATGCTCGGCACTTCAATCATCACCCCGACCGGCGGGCGCTTAAGTTTAATGCCTTCTTCAGTTTCAATTTCAAAAATGGCCCGTTCGATTAAATATAGCGAATCTTCCACTTCACTTACGCTGGTAATCATCGGCAATAAAATATTTAAATTATTTAAGCCGATATTGGCCTTTAACATGGCCCGTATTTGCGTCGAAAAAATTTCCGGATGGTCGAGGGTAAAGCGAATACCGCGCCAGCCCAACGCCGAGTTTTCCTCTTTAATCGAAAAATAAGGCAAATCTTTATCAGCACCAATATCGAGCGTACGCATAATGACCGGTTTGTTGGCAAAATGCGACAGTTGCTGCCGATAGGTCATACGTTGTTCTTCCTCGCCCGGAAAACGCGACCTCAACATAAACGGAATTTCTGAACGATACAGCCCAACACCTTCAGCACCGCGCTGCGTACCGCGTATTACGTCAATCATTAGGCCGGTATTGACAAATAGCGCCACCCGATGCCCATCTAACGTCACCGTATCGCGATTTTCATAGGCTTTTAAATCTTTAGCGGCTTGTTCTTCCTCACGCTGAATTTCACGATATTTTTGCCGGATACGCCGCGCCGGATGCACGAAAATGCGGCCTTGATGGGCATCGACAATCATTTCAGCATCATCAAGTTGTGTAATGGGCAGCTCGGTCACGCCCACCACCGTCGGAATGCCCAAAGCACGCGCTACAATCACCATATGCGAATTAGCTGCGCCTTCAGTCGTTACAATGGCGGCAATGTGATTTAAGGGCAATTCGACCAGCGTTGCCGTACTGATTTCTTCACCCAGTAAAATGCTATCTTCGCCTAAATCACGCTGATGATGGTCACCCGCCTGCAACCGGGTCAGTAATCGACGGCCCAAATCGCGTAAATCGGACGCGCGTTCCCGTAAATAATCATCTTTCATCTGGGCAAATTGCGACGAATGTTCCTGAATAATCACCCGTACTGCACCCTGTGCCCAGCTTCCTGCCCGAATACGGGCCGCAATTTCAGCCGGTAGGGCATGGTCGTCCAACATGCGCAAATACACACTAAATAATGCCCGTTCTTCAGGCCGTAACGTGTCCTGCATTTTGGCATCAAGTTCGGCAATTTCCTGACGCACAGCAATCACGGCTTCTTGAAACAGTTTTAATTCTTCCTGAATATCATCGGCTTGACGGTCAGGAACCAAATCAATATCGGCCACGGGATAAAACACGACCGCGCGCCCGATTGCAATACCACTGGTTCCTGCTACCCCTTGAAACGTTTTGGAGGTCGGTGTATTAGAGGGTTTACGAAATACATCGACTTGACCGACGGCATGCGCATGGGCAATGGCGCCTGAAAGCTGTGCACATAAGGTGACCAAGAAAGACTCGGCTGCTTCAGAAAATTCAGTTTTTTCGCGGTGTTGTACGACCATCACGCCCATCACGTTGCGCCGATACATAATCGGTATGCCTAAAAACGCATGAAAACGTTCTTCCCCCGTTTCAGGCAAATAGTGGTAACGCGGATGGCTTTCTGCATCTTCAAGATTAACAATTTCCTCACGGCTGCCAACCCAACCGACCAGCCCCTCCCCTTTATTTAAATAGACCTCACCTACCGCCTGCGCATTAAGCCCTTCAGAAGCCATTAAAACGTAGCGCTGGTTACGGTCATCTAGCAGATAAACCGAACATACATCGGCCTGCATGGCTTCGGCAACCCGTTTCACCATGACTTCTAGGGCAGCATGCAAACTGGGTGCAGCATCGACCTCTTGCACAATAGCGCGTAATGTATCGAGGGGTAGGGACGTAAATAAAGTGGGCATAAGGTATCCTAATCAACTGATTTTAGTCTAATGATACAAGTTATCGAGCGGTCTGAAATAGATTCAGGAGGGTAGCCTAACCATGACTTAGCCGGGCAAATAATGCGCCAATTCGAGCAGTGCCTGCCTATACACTTCCCGTTTGAACGAGACCACTTTGGCAAGAGGATACCAATAACTCACCCACATCCACTGGTCAAACTCAGGGGGTACGCTTAAATTAAGCTGAATATGTTGGACGTCGGCTTCAAGTTGCAGTAAAAACCATTTTTGTTTTTGCCCGATACATAACGGCTGGTTTTCATTACGAATATAGCGATTAGGCAAGCGATAACGCAACCAGCCACGCGTTTGTGCCAAAATTTTAACATGGTGCGCCTGCAAGCCGACTTCTTCGTAGAGTTCACGATATAAAGCCTGTTCTGGCGTTTCACCGGCCTGAATGCCGCCTTGCGGAAACTGCCAGGCATCGTGCCCAATCCGTTTTGCCCATAACACTTGGCCTTGCGCATTAGCGACAATTATACCGACATTGGGTCTAAACCCTTCTGCATCAATCATGAAAAAACCTTTGCTCTAGAGTAAGCGGTTAAACCGGCCTACCCAATTTCTGAATAAAATAAACAATTCTGCTATGATATTACCGAAATTGGAAAATCGCACATAAAATAGTAATCTTTTTTGTGACTGCGTATATTTTACGGCTGCATAAAGCCTGATTAAAAAATGATTTGAGGCCTGTTATGTTAAAGCTTGCGTTATTTGATTTAGATCACACATTATTAAATATCGATTCTGACCATGCCTGGGGTGAATTTTTAATTCAGGAGCAGTTGGTCGATGTCGAAACGTATCGCAAACGTAATGACCAGTTTTATCAGGATTATCAAGCCGGTACCTTAGATGCCAAAGCTTACCAAGAGTTTGTTTTTGAATTTTTACGTGCGCATGAATTGCCGTATTTAGCCCAATTACACCAACAATTTATGCAGTCTATTATTATTCCAGCCATGCGGCCCCTTGCCATACAAGCCATTGAACAACACCGGGCCGCCGGGCATGAGCTCATCTTAATTAGCGCAACTAATAATTTTGTCGTTGAACCCATTGCAGCCGCGTTTGGTATTTCTCATGTTTTATCGAGCATTGCAGAACAAAAAAATGGCCGTTATACTGGGTCATTACAGGGCGTACCGTGTTTTCAAGCGGGTAAACTTGAGCATTTAAACCAGTGGCTGCAAGGTCGTGAGGTTGCTGAAAGCTGGGGATATTCAGATTCGCACAACGATATTCCTTTACTTAAATTTGTCACATATCCGGTCGCCGTAAGCCCTGATGCTGCTCTACATGCGTATGCTTTGGCGCATCATTGGAGTGTTGAAGACTGGGCATTTTAATCTTTTTGGATTTATAGTTTGATTTGTCTGGCTCATTAATAAGTAACCCCTTGAAATACATGAGCTTTAAATTATGATTAAGAGCCGTTA
>JAGLBJ010000043.1 GCA_018260315.1 Moraxellaceae bacterium
CGGTCATGGCACCTGCGCGGTATTCTAAATAGGTTCCGTTACCTAACCCAATAATCGAAAAACGCCCCCAGCGCTCGCCACCTTGAACAGATACTAATAAAAAAGTAGGTGAATGACCCGAAGCGCGTAAGGCAGCATAAAGGGCAACAGGCGTTTTAGTATCGGCCAGTTGCTCACGAAAAACAGGAAGATGCGTATAGCCTTGCTCGGCCAGTTTAGCAAATTGAGCGGCGTTCATAGACAATCTCTAATCGAAAAATTGATACATCATTTAATTAAACGTTAATAAAATATAAATTAATGAGGTAAACGCCGCCATCGAGCACACAAAACAGGTGCACAGTTAAATATTATTATAAAATTTAAGCTCATAATATCAGCAAATACATTAATGGAACGTGGAATGAACCTGACTATAAACAAGCATACTCTAAAAATCAAGTGATTAACGAGAGGCAGCTTGTTTAAGTCGATGCCTCTACATTATTAAACAAAAAACAAAATCATTAAAAACCATTCAGAGATTTTAAACTCACAACGAGCCATTCACATAGGCTTAATGTGACCCGGTAAATAACCATAAAACAATTGCCAATATAATTAAAATAAACACAATCGTAATGATAATGCCTTTAGGCAACCCGGCTGCTTCGGCGACTTTGGGCGCGTTAAGCGATGCTGGTGACTGAATTGGTGCTACAGGCGGCAAGGTTTTAGTATTGATATTTGGCGTAGGAACAACCGGAGCAGGCTTGGCTATCGGTTTGGGTTCAATGACAGGAGCTACAGGCTGAGCAATAGGAGGTACATCGGGTACTGGAGGCATAGCCGGTTGAGAAGCATTAACCGAACTTATCGGTTCAACAAGAGTAGTCGGCTTATCTGCAACTGGCTCAGCAGAATGAACAGCAGCTTCAGGCATAGGCGGTTTTATGGGTTCGGGCGTCGAATTCTCTATAGGTTCAGGCACTGTAGTAACAGTAACTGCGTTTACAGGCTCTGTCGTCTTAAGCGTGTCTATATGAGGGAGGGCATCAACTGCAACAGGGGGGGTTAAGGGACTCTCATGAACGGGCGTGTCGACATGTGTAGATATGTCAACATGAGCAACTGGAGCCTCGGTCACAGTACTAAACGTGACCACTTGAGATGGGGCTGGCCCTGTATGCTCTGTCGAAGCTATAACTGGTGTAGTTTCAGGTTCAGCTAAAGCAACAGAATTCGTTTGGCTCATGATGGGCTGATGAGGCGGTTCGGCATAAAAGTCTTGAGCAGTGAGTAACTCTTCAGTCGGGGCATCAGGTTTTATTTGAAATAAAATACGCTCCCCGGCGATTGCAGCCGCATCAATGGTTGCCACGGGGTTTGACGACTCATGTTCAGGAACTTTAGCCACTACAGCAGAGGGCAAATCTACAGCATCAACGTCAGGGTAGCTAACTTTTACCTCATGCACTACGGTTTCAACCGCATGATGAACCGGAACGGAAGTAGACCCTGACGCCTCGTCCGCTACATTGACTTCCAAGGCGAAGACTTTAAACAGCACTTGCCCAAACTGCAACGTATCCCCGGAGTTTAAGCGCTGCGGCTCAGTATCCATACGCCGGTCATTAATTAAGGTTCCGTTAGATGAATGTTCATCGGTAACCCATAACGTATAATCAGGCCGCACTTCTAAGGTAGCATGTTGGCGTGATACATCTGGACTGGCCACGACTATATCTGCTGCGACCGCCCGACCCAAACTCATCTTATGGGACAGCACGACGGTTTGCCCTTCGGTAGGGCCGCTTAATGCTGTCAATTGCCATTGTGTTTTAATCATTTAAACAACTCCACATTAAACTAGACATCATTGAGTATATCAATCGGGATATTAACAAAGCAGCAATAAAACAGAACAGCCTCAGCGCCGAACAGTGGGCGTTGCAACAGGGGTTACGCCAATCACCACAGGTAAACTGGGCGCTTGACCATAAGCACTTGGATTCGTGTCAATGATAACCGGTGGTATTATCGCTGGAGCGTTTGCCTGTGAACGGTTTTGAGCCACAGACTCACCGGTAGCGGTTAAATTGCGCGGAGTAATAACCAGCGCATCATGAGCCGGACCATTACCGTACATGTCTTCTATATTAACCGGTAAACGGCTTAATTCACCATACGGGTCTAACTCAAATTGTAAACTGCGAATTTGCGCATAACGGCCTTGGGTCACCGTATTGGAACGCTCGGCACTGCGTATAATGGTCGGCTGTAAAAAAACCAATAAATTTCGTTTCGTGTTATCGCGTGAACGTGCCCTAAACAACCCCCCCACCCATGGCAATTTACTTAACCCCGGTACGGCGCTCACCGAATTGGTTGAATCGTCCTGCATTAGACCGCCTAAAGCGATGGTATGCTGGTCTTGTGCCACAACTGTAGTTTTAATCAGACGTTTATTAGTGATTAAATCGGCTGATTTAATAGAACTGACGGTGGGCACTAACGATGACACTTCCTGGGATACTTCAAGGCGTACATTATCGCCCTGCCCCACATGCGGAATGACTTTTAAACTGATACCGACGTCCTGGCGCGTAATGGTATTGTAGGGACTGGTGATGCCACCGCTAGTCGTCGTGGTACTGCCAGTAATAAACGGAACGTTTTGACCCACGACCAAATCGGCCTCTTCATTATCTAGGGTAATGACCGACGGTACCGAACGCAAATCGGCATGGGTGGTATTTTTTAAGGCCTGTAAAATCGCGCCAAAAAAGTTGGTTTTACCGTTACTGCTGGTGGTCGATTTACCAAGACCCAATAATGCGCCAGCCAGGCCACTGACCAATGACGGATTTTTACTGGCCACCGCGCTGTATAAATTGGTTAAACTGGTGCCGGCATTGTCAAAATTAATTAACCCATACCCCGTGCTGGCATTGCCAAGCGCCCACTGCACGCCTAATTGGTCCAGGTCATCGCCGGAAACTTCGATGATAGCCGCCTGAATTAACACTTGCGCGCGCGGGCTATCCAACTGGGCAATCGTGGCTTCAATTTCACGCATTAGACTGGGGTCTGCTTTAACCACGAGCGCATTTTGGCTTTCATCGGCAATGATACTGACATTTTGAGTGGCTTTATTGTCTTTGGTTGATGAACTACTGCCTGAAGAAAGACTGTTATTGTTGTTACTAGTCGGGGTTTGCGTGGTTGTACCGGTTGTAGCTGTTGACGTTGAACCGGTGCTGGTGTCTGTCAAAGGCGTCAAGGTACTGGTTGGCGCACTACTGACCATCGAGGTGTTGTTCATTAGGCTGCGCAACATTTCGGCCATATTTTTAGCACTGGCCTGTTTTAGTGGAAACACCCGCACGCCCCCCAGACGCTGGGCCGGTACGACATCAAGCTGACGCACAATGTCTCGGATTTTTTGCTGACTGCGCGTGTCACCTCTGACCAAAATGCGATTGCTGCGCGGGTCGGCAATGACTTTAAGGCGTGACGTATGATTATCTTTACTGATGCCGCCGATACTCATCGCTTCAATTAAACTCAAAATATCTTCAGCTTGCGTATTTTTAAGGTTAATGATTTCCAAACGTTCGTTAACATTGCCGTCCAGCGTTTTAACCAGGCGTTGCAATTCGGCAATATTGGCCGCCCGATCAGACACGACCAGCGCATTGACCCCGTTAATCGTGGCAATTTGTGCAGATTGCGGCAGTAAAGGACGCAGCGCCGGCAGTAAATCGTTAGGTGCGGTATTATCCAGCCAAATAATTTGCGTCACCATTTGCTCGCCATTAACACGAGCCTTGGGGTCAAAGCCCAGCCCGCCCTGCCGCGCATTAATATCAGGCATCAGCTTGACGGTATTGCCCGATGGAACTGCGACCACACCATTGACATTCATCACGCCTAAAAACAAATCGTACACTTGCTCGCGGCTTAAGGCCCGATTAGAAACAACCGTCACATTGCCTTTAACGCGCGGGTCGACCACAAAACTGCGGCCGGTAATATCGGCGACTTCTGCAATAAACGCGGTAATATCGGCCTCGCGTAAATTGACCTTCCAACTTTGCGCGGCAGCTGGCATACACCATAACGCGGCCAATAGAGGCATGATTATACCGAAGCGCTTAACAGGCTGCATGTTCAAAGGCTTGGCGTTGTCGTAAATCATACGCATGACCATGGTTCTCCGGCTTAATATAGGCAATGTTAAACGGTCAAACCCGTCAGTCACATTTAAAAAGATTGTTGTAAGGTTAAGGTTTGGGCACCGCGTTGAATTTGAATTTCAACATGATGCTGACTACGTACCTGGTCAAGCAAGGCTGCATCACGCTGTGGCTGGCCCAGACTTTGGCCATTAATCGTGAGTACTTTATCGCCCGGACGCAAGCCTAACTGAGCCCTGACCTCGGCCGGAACATTATCGCCGATTTCATAACTGCTGCCTGTCGATTTTAACCCCATGCGCGTTAAATATTCGTTGGGATTGCTGGCTAATTGTTGCCGTGCCTCGCTAAGGGCCTGATCGACTGTTTTAGGCCGTTGCCCCGCTACGGTTACACCAGCTTGAACGGGAGCATTACTGATAGGACCAGGATTAGGCGCTGCCAGTGGAGTCACCGGCACATTAAGCGGTTTTTCGGGAGCATCTTTACCAAAGAATAACCTTGCCGTAGAGCCATCAGGGCGCTGTAACGTTACATGGTCCCACGCCACGCCGGCTAGTTGATAAGGCGTATCAGCAATTTTAGCCCCAATCTTATAATGTTTGGTCGGGGTGTTATTTACCTTTAACAAGGCTACAGGACTGGAACCGGTAAATACACCCTCCAAGCGCATTGGGCCACTGGCTGTTTCCATGGCAGGCACAGGGCTAGTGATGGGATTAGGCGTTGTCATGCCTGATTCTTGAAACAAATTAAACCCGATAATATTGGGCACATTGGCCGCCTGCGTTTGTCCCAGGCTAACCAGGCGCAGACCAGGCGGCTGCGGCGGTGCGATCACCAGCCACATCAGAGCTGCCAGTTGCCAACAGGCCCACAGCATGGTCAAACCCAAACACCAAGGCGCCAACGGATTTAATGTTGACCACTTTATGCCCTGCATCATAATGATTTTCCGAAGGTGGCAAGCGGCTGACGTAACGACACGACGGCAGTATCCAAGCCAGCCTGCCCGTGATAGCCTTCTACATTAAGCAATAAACGCTGGGTTAATTGAATATCAAGCATATTGTCAGGAGCTAGATAAAAATCGCCCATACGTGCATGGTTAGCATCGGTCAGGGCTAAATGGAGTCGGTTTTTATCAAGGTTTAATTGCCCAACGAGCGGCGGTAACGTGGCATGTTCCACTTTGCCATCAAACGGATAACCGAGCACGCCGCCACCCCATGTAAGCTGGCCGGTTACGGTATCCCACTGTTTATTATTCGTTTGAATCAGGTTTAACCCGTTGATTTGTAAAGGGCTGTCAGGCAACTGTCCGGGAACCCACTGTTTTAACGTACTGCTGGCAATGCGGCCGTTCATATCGGTTAAGAATCGCGTACCGGCCAAATTTTGCCCGACCTGACCGGTTATATGGCTGTCGCCGCTCGTAGTGTCTGTATAGACACTCAGGCGACCCTTAAATACGTTTAGCGGTTTAAACTGCCACTGCGTCAAGCCTTGCACGTCGGGTTCCGTGCGATTAAGTGCAGGCATATGCCACTGGGCCTGACCTGCCCATACATTGCCCGAAATCGCATCGATATATTGTTGATTAGGTAGAAATTTTTGTAATAAAAATCGCGCCGGAATTTGAATCACCAGACATAACAGCAGGCAAATAAGCGCCAGCAACCACCATAAGCGACTCGGGCGCTTATGGGCGCTCAACGTGGAATTAGGCATAACCATACAATCATAGGCTCAGCACGCAAAGGGTTTAAACACGCACCGTTTAAGGTTATCATTAACGGCCTCTGTTCATCATAAAAAGCTATTTTAAGACATATTAGCCGGTAAGTTTAGCCTATTTTAACAACAAAAATATACTCTAATCATGGTCAAGGCGTGTTCTTCATGGGACTGTCACAAATGACGCATTTTTGGTCTCTCAAATCGGTGTTTATTCCGGTCATTAAAAAATAGTTACTTGCTAACAGTGGAACCGTTTAAAACTATAAAATTTAAACAATAAAAAAGCCCAAATCGCAAGATTTGAGCATGGAATGTTTAAAACAATTGAACCAGACCGTTAACGTCGCTTTATAGGGCCGGTTAAAACGGCAAATCGTTATCTTCCTGCGACTCTAACGGACTGCTGCTTTGACTGGCGCCTGTATAGGCATCGTCACGCTTTGAAGCGTTTGAGTTCTTTGCGCCATAACTGCCGCCATTATTATAGCTGTCCTGTGAATAATGATTGGACGCATTTGGGTGATTTGGCTGACCCCCGGGCGCAGAATGGGATAAAGGGTTAGTGCCGTAAGGTTGCGCACCGGCACTGTCAAAATCCGGATAGGCGTTAGCGTTAGACGAATGATTTTGATAGCCTGACGGTTGATTGGAAAAGCCGTCCTGCTGAGCGCCCTGCCGTGAGTCCAGCATTTGCATATTGTCCACACGCACCTCAGTGGTGTATTGTTCCTGACCTTCCTTATTGGTCCATTTACGGGTGCGCAGGCTGCCTTCCACGTAAATTTTGCTGCCCTTTTTAATATACTGCTGAACCACTTCCGCCTGACGATTATTAAAGACCAAACGATGCCATTCGGTCGATTCGCGGCGTTCACCTGTGGCCTTGTCAAGCCAGGTTTCATTGGTTGCTAAAGAAACATTGGCGACCGTGCCGCCATTGGCAAAGCTTTTGACCACAGGGTCACCGCCCACCGTACCCACCAAAATTACTTTATTGACGCCGCGCATATCGTTATCCTCAAAAAAAATTAATCGCGTTAATCGATGGTTGCCAATGGTTTATTTCCGGTTCATTGAAACCGTTTTTATGTCTTAAACTGTACGCGACTTTGGCCTAAATAGCTATAGGCGCTCCCAGCAATTGCGTCAATTCATGTCGTGCTTTGTCGTCAAGCAAGGTTTTATCAACTTTTAAATAGGCCACCTGTTGCTCGGGTAAAACGACCACTTCTTCAATGCCTTGAATGGCCAGCAGTTTGCGCCCCCAATCTTCATGCTTGCCCGGTACTTGCTCTACCGGTAAACGTACTGCCAGACTCGATAAATAAGGCGGCGATTGCAAACCCAGCGCATATATTAGCCATGAAAAGCCTAGAACCATTAATAAAACCCATGCCTGCATTACGGTTGCATGTGCCAATAATAAGCCCCCCAATGTACCGCCGGCAAAGGCCCCCAAAAATTGACTCGATGCGTTAATGCCCATGGCGGTGGCTTTGGCGGCAACCGGAGCACGTTTTGCCAGCCACGATGGCAAAATAGCCTCTAGCACGTTAAACCCGATAAAAAATAACCCGACGCCACACAGTAAACCTAGTTTAGAGGTATAGTCTAACGCTAAAATGCCCATCGCCAGTGTAATGCACAGCGCGCCAGCTAAAAAAATCGCACGCATTTGGCGTTTAACTTCAGCCACGATAATGGCCGGAATGGCCAAAATAAAGCCCAATAATAGTAAAGGCAAATACACCCAGCCATGTTGCGGCGCGGCAATGTGCGCATATTGAATCAGTTGACCGGGCAACAGGACAAACACAGCCGTCATTATAAAATGCAACATAAAAATAGACACATGCAAACGGTTTAAATCGGCAATTTTAAGGACGCTGCTTAATTGTGTGCCATAACCAAGCGGACTTGAGGGCAAAACGCGTAACGGTGTCGGCACCAACGCCAGCATGCCAATAGCGCAAAACGCCGCAATTGAGGTTAGCCAGAATAATCCCGACAGGCCCACCCATTGATTAAGCAACGGCCCAAGCCCAAACGCTATAATAAAAGACAAGGCAATCGTCATACCCATTGACGCCATAGCTTTGCTGCGTTGTTCTTCACGGGTTACATCGGCCAATAATGCCATAACGATCGCCGATACTGCTCCGGAACCAGCAATGGCTCGGCCCGCAATCACACCCCAAATGTGGGTCGATAGGGCTGCCACTGCCCCACCCAATGCAAACAGCAATAACCCGATAATAATTAACGGTTTACGCGCAAAACGATCGGCCAGTAAACTTGCCGGTATCTGCAAAACGGCCTGAGTTAATCCATAAATACCAATGGCTAGCCCCAGAAGTGCAGGCGTTGCGCCGGTATACTGCCGGCCATAAATAGCAAAAACGGGCACAATCATAAATAAACCCAACATGCGCAGGGCAAAAATACTGCCTAAGGCAAGGGTTGCGCGGCGTTCTAAGGCATTCATATAGCAATCCAGCGGCTTAAATTAAACTAAAGACGCACTATTTTAACTGGTTTAACAGCTCGCTGCTGAACAATTGCGCAGGTGCTTATTTGCTTATGACATTAACCGTGTATTAGGTCAGCACGAAGCTCATCGCCTGATTTAATTCTAAAATTGTTCTTAATCCTAATGTGATAACTGGCTATACTTCGTGCATTGTCGCCACGTGATGTGATTCCTATGCCGCCATTTTTTTCGCCTCAATTCCCCAAAAAATTTACCTTAAGCCCCACCGCGAAACCCGATGCAGCTCTGCACAATCCAACTCAAACCGCGCCCATTGATTTACAAAAATCAACCAGACAAAGCCTTAAATGGTGGGGCGATTATCATTTTAACCTCGGTCAGGCGCGAACGTGGCGCTTTGGTACACTGCTGGTACGCATTACCCGTGGTTTGCAGGAATGGCAACTGGAATATTACCGTCCACGTGTGCAAGACGAAGATGAACAAAGTTGGCAAGTGATTGATAACGCTACCGATTTAGGTACAAGTACCGTGCTTGAACGTTACTTTTTTCAGCATACCGGCGAATATTTTTGGTTACTGCCGCGACTGGCACATTTACCGGTGGTGGTACGGCCACATTATCCGATATATTTTGCCGCAGGTGAACACGGTACGCTATATTTAAGTACGCCGCTTTGGATTGCGGGCTACCATGACCCTGGTAAACCGCCCCTGTTCGATATCCCCGTAGTACGCCCCAAAGACACCTGGTTTGGGCCCGATACGCGTCATGGTGAAGTGTGTTTTGCAACGCCGGTTGTGGGTCGAACTGAACTTTCACATTTGTTGCCGCGTGCTTTTCGGGCGGTAACGCCGGTGCATGTTCATAACCAAAGTAACGGACGCTTGCCGTTGTTGCGCATGAACCTGCCCGTGCCTGCCTTGCCATTATTTTATCAAACCGATACGTTTAGGCTTTGGACCTCGCCCATCGATGTCGTTCAGGATTCGGTTAATCATGCGCCACGCATTCGTATCGACAGTCACGCGCCCGGTGCCGCCGGTTCGGTCGATTTTCTGGCCCCTGCACGTGAGGCCGGTAACCAGTTGTTTAGAATGTTTGACACGTTTTTTTAATAAAATTTTAATATTGTGCCTGGTACAGTCTTGGTCTGTACTCCTATGGCCTGTTATGGTCGTCAAGCTCGATTATCGGTACATTAAAAGTTTAGTGAAAACAATGATTTATAAATATAACTGTTAGTTTTATTATTGATATAAAATATATAAGTCAGTTTTATTAGTTTCATCGTTTAAAAATTTTAAATTGATAAATAAATGAACTATTCTATAGTTCTCTACATCACCACACAAGAAATCTTCATGCCAAGTATCGTCGGTATTTTTACGGGTAAAGATTTGGAATACATGAAAAAAAGAAGGCGGTTCGGGATATTGGAAAGCGAAAACCGAACGTATAGAAGCAACGGATTACGTTATTTTTATGCGCAACCACCAGCAGGAATAGGCAGTTAAAACCGACGGTATCGCGCACTGCCCAGCTTTTATGATTGCCAAAATCAGTGGGTGCGTAAATAGTGATAAGCCCAATACTTAAGGCAGAAAGTTAATCTTGCTGAGTGAGTATGCACTGTTACCGCCCCATGCCGACCATGAAAATACACGGACCAAACTGACCGGAGGACAATGCAATCCCATTGCTTATTTAGGCGATAATCCGCTTAAAAATTCCTTAAATCTGGATATAATGCTTTTAGACTGGCAACCTTGTGTTCCCTGCCCCTAACAACTGGAACCAGAACGCTTGAAACCCTGATAAACTTTGGAAAAACGGCAGCAGTCGAACAGCATAACGGTCTTAAAATCTAACTGCCGTTATTTGCGATGTTAAGAAAAGTTGATGTTATTGTTTTCTATACGTACGTTTCTATACGTAAGTCTCTATAAATTTTCAAAAGGTTATTTAAACATGTCAAAAATTATTGGAATATTTACCGGCAAAGATTTAAACCGTATGAAGAAGGACGGCGGGACGGGATTTTGGAGGGCGCGTGCCCACCGTATACAACATGCCGACTATGCTATTTTTGTGCGTAATCATCGAGAATCATGGGCCGCTAAAGACGATCACATCGACCATGGACAAGTCTTTATGATTGCCAAAGTGGGTGGCTGCGACGATGCCCCCAACCACAACGGCAGAAAAATTATCAAACTCAGTGACTATGCCCTTTTGCCCAATGAAGCTATTTCTAAAAAAGCATGGAGCAAACTGACCGGCGGGCAGCGCTACCCGGTTGCCTACTTAAGAGAACGTCTTTGAGACGATATTAAAGCTTGATGTTAATAGTCTGGATTGGCACCCTTTTACAAGCATTACCCAGAATGAAACCCCGCCTGACGAAACGACGATACCGACCATACAGTCTGACAGCCCCAGGGAATTGCGCGAGATTATTGATGAGGCTAAAAAAATGATTTCAACTTCGGCCAACATTCCGCTCGAAAAAATCAGCATTCAAATCAATTTTTAAGCCGCCTTATACGCTTAATAATCCCATCACCCCTTATCAAAATAACGGAATAATCCTGCGTGCTCGATTTCATTAAAACCTACCTGCTGCATGTTTGGGATATTATCATCAGCACTAAAACCGAACGCCTAATGAGCGGGTTTATTTTAATGCTGGCAGGTTATTTTTTAGCCAACGCCATTCGCAATCTGCTGTTAAAAACAGTCTGGCAGCGTCTTAATGCCCATCAAAAACTCATTTGGGGGCGTGGGTTGTTTTACCTGATTTTCGGCCTGTTTATTGTGTCCGGCCTAAACACGATGGGCCTTAATTTAGGCGTATTTTTGGGCGCGGCGGGCGTATTGACAGTAGCTATCGGTTTTGCATCGCAAACGTCCGCCTCCAATTTAATTTCAGGTTTATTTATCATCGGCGAAGGCTCGTTTGCCGTGGGGGATTTAATCGAATTAATGTTTATTCGCGGGCAGGTTATTCAGGGCGAAGTCATCTCTATCGATTTAATGTCGGTTAAACTGCGCACGCTCGATAATATTTTTATACGACTGCCCAACGAACAGTTAATCAAAACGCCGATTTTAAATTTGACGCGCTATCCGGTGCGGCGTATTCCGATTATTTTATCGATTAATTTTCGGGAAGATTTGACCAAGGTGCGGCGTGTATTATTAAAACTTGCGCAGGATTATCCGTTGGCGCTAGATGAACCCAAACCGATTGTCACCTTGCAAAGTTTTGAAGAATCAACCATAAAAGTCTTGTTTGCAGTCTGGACACGACGCGAGCATCATTTAAGAGTGCGTGATGAACTGCTGGAAATCGTGCGTAACGGCTTTTTGGAGCATCATATTGATATTCCGTTTCCGCATATGACCATTAGCCATGCACCTGTTGAAACGCTTCAGAGTGATGTGGAACAGTAGCTTTTTAAAGCAGTTGATGATATTACAAGCGTTTAAATACAACAAAAACAAAAAATCCTTAACATCATGCAAGACATTAAGGACCACTTTGGACAATCCAGGAAAAATCAACAGCAGCGCGGTGTACGCCCTTCTCCGCCACCATAACGAGCATCCTGACGTTCACGAAAAAACGCCTCATAGGTCATCGGTGTTTGGTCGGGGTGTGCGGTTTGCATATGCTGCACGTAGTTTTCATAATCGGGTACACCCACCATCAAACGCGCGGTTTGGCTAAGATAACGTCTTAAACGCTTTATGGTCGTCATCAATATAATCCTCGCTAAAAAATGATAATCTACCTAGTGAACGACAGGCGCCGCAGCTTTAGGCAACGGCTCATAAGGCGTTTCAGTATCAGTCCGCTGCGCAATTGAACGGGCTTTTAAACAGGCTAAAATCGAAAAGACCAGCATGCTCAATACCAAAAATAAAAACAAGCCAGCCATCACCGCATCGACATGATTATTAACAACGATTTGTTGCATTTGCTCAAGCGATTTAGCCGGTGCTACAGTTTTTCCAGCATCTAGCGCCGATTGATACTTACGCGCGGCGGCCAAAAATCCTAGTTTGGGATTATCACTAAAGATTTTTTGCCAGCCAGCCGTTAATGTGCATAAAATCAGCCACGCAGCCGGAATCATCGACACCCAGGCATAATGCTGCCGTTTCATTT
>JAGLBJ010000044.1 GCA_018260315.1 Moraxellaceae bacterium
ATTTTGGGATTTTGGGATTTTGGGATTTTGGGATTTTGGGATTTTGGGATTTTGGGATTTTGGGATTTTGGGATTTTTAAAATGCTTACCTTTAAAAATAAGAAAAGCCAAGTCATTACTCAGCTTTATTTAGAAATTAATTCAATTTATAAATTATTCTGCCAATTTTAGCGCATCTTCCATTAACGGCATATCGCGAACGGTGGCAATATGGCGCGGGCCCGCCTGTTTTTCAAACTGATGTTCAATTAAATGATGCAATTTATCGACTGCACCTTGCAGGGCCAGTTCTACCGTATTGGCTTTACAGCTTACAGCCGCTGGCTTTAGGCCCGATATGCGCACTTCAATCATACATTTTTTGTCATGTTCACCGTGTTTAGTTGCATTCTCGTCGCTAAAATGCACTTCCAAATGGGTAATGCGTTCTTGTTGGCGGCTAAATTCAGCTTTTAAAGTATCTTGTACAAATTCAATAAAACGGGCATTGCCATCAATATACTGGTCATGGCGGATTTGAATATTCATGTATTCCTCCCAATCCGTTGATTTATAGGGTTTTAATGCAGCAGCCAGACCCGATGACGGTTTATATCCCTGGAATCACCCTTTGGAATATCAACAGGCCGCCACTTACTTAAACCATATTTCCGACATTGCAAGTGTTACTTAACAGTAGTATTCTGAATTGTTTTTTGTAATTTCAGGTGATAGTTCCATTAAACCGTCATGATCCTTAAATCAACACTTCGGCTAAATTACCTTTGGATTCCAGCCAGATTTTACGGTCAGCCGCACGTTTTTTAGCCATTAACTTATCAAGCAAGGCGCTGGCGTGTTGTAAATCATCTAAATCCAGCTGCACCAAACGTCGCGTATCAGGATTCATGGTAGTATCGCGCAGTTGTAGCGGGTTCATCTCCCCCAACCCTTTAAAACGGGTAATTTGCGGTGCACCCTTTTTAATGCGCTTTAAAATGGCCTGAAGTTCGGCATCATCAAGCGCGTAATACACATCTTTGCCAACATCAACCCTAAACAACGGCGGCATGGCAACGTATAAATGTCCGTGTTCAATCAGGGCCGGAAAATGCCGCACAAACAGCGCACACAACAACGTGGCAATATGCAGCCCATCCGAGTCAGCATCAGCCAGAATACACACTTTGCCATAACGCAATTCGCTTAAATCGTCACTACCCGGGTCCACCCCGATGGCGACCGCAATATCATGCACTTCCTGTGAGCCCAGTACTTCATCAGCCGAAACTTCCCATGTGTTTAAAATCTTGCCACGTAACGGTAAAATCGCCTGAAAATGCCGGTTTCTGGCCTGTTTTGCACTACCGCCCGCCGAATCGCCTTCAACTAAAAACAACTCGGATTCTTCACGTGTACCGCCCGCACAATCGGCCAATTTACCTGGTAATGCAGGGCCAGCCGTGACGCGCTTACGTTCGATTTTTTTAGCGGCCTTCAAGCGTCGCCCTGCCCGTTCGATGGCCAGTTGTGCCAGTTGCGTGGCCTGTTCGGGGTGTTGGTTCAGCCATAAGCTAAAGGCATTGTTGGCAATATTTTGCACAATGGCCGCCGCCTCACGACTTGATAAACGCTCTTTGGTTTGCCCCGAAAATTGCGCTTCCTGCATTTTGAGCGACAAAATATAACAAGCGCCTTCCCACACATCATCGGGGGCCAGTTTTAAGCCACGCGGCAACAGGTTGCGCAGTTCGCAAAATTCGCGCAGCGCTTCAGCCGTACCCGTGCGCAGACCATTGACATGGGTACCGCCTTGCGCCGTGGGGATTAAATTAACGTAGCTTTCTTGCACCGAATCACTGCTGTCGGTCAGCCAACATAAAGCAAAATCGCAAGCGGCTTTATCCAGCGTTTGACTGACGCTAAACGGTTCAATCGGCAAGGTTTCACGGTCACCGATTTCTTCTTTTAAATAATCAACTAAGCCGTTTGCAAACTGCCAAATATTTTCTTCATTGGTGTCTTCATCAAAAAACCGAATACGCAAACCAGCCGACAGCACTGCCTTTGCCTTCAGATTATGCCGCAGCGCTTTGACTGCAAATTTAGGAAAATCAAAATAACGCGCATCGGGATAAAAACGCACCAGCGTACCGGTCTGCCGTTTAGGAAAGCCCTCTGTAACCGTTAATTCACTGACTTTAAGACCGTGTTCAAACGCCATATGATATTGCCGACCGCCGCGCCATACCGTTACGTCTACCCGCGTCGATAGTGCATTGACCACCGAAATGCCCACGCCGTGCAAGCCGCCTGCAAAGCCATAATTATCATTGGAAAACTTGCCGCCCGCATGCAATTTGGTCAAAATCAGTTCTATGCCGCTTTGGCCAAATTCGGGGTGAATATCGACCGGCATGCCGCGCCCGTTATCGCGCACCGAAAGCGAGCCATCGCTGTACAAAATCACTTCAATGTGTGTTGCGTGCCCGGCCAGCGCTTCATCGACGGCATTATCGATGACTTCTTGGGCCAGATGATTGGGGCGTGTGGTGTCGGTGTACATACCCGGGCGACGTTTAACCGGGTCAAGGCCCGATAACACTTCAAGCGACTGGGCGTTATAATCTTTCACGGCGATTTCCTTATTTAAACTATCAAACATCTAAACCATCAAAATCTAACGACGTAAAAAATCCAGAATTAACGGCAATTTGTCGGGCAAATTGTGCATAAAGTGGTCGCCGCCTTGCTCCACAATAATACGGCATTGCGCGCCCGGCTGACTATAATGGGCCTGTGCTACCCGATAATCGAGTACTTCATCGCCCTGTTGCAATAACACCAACAATTTATCACTATGTTGCGGCTGCGGGTCGTACAAAGCGCGTAAATCACCGAGTTGAGCAGGCGTAATGCGCCAGCCGGTCTCTGTAATAAAGTCATGCTCCCCATGCGAGAAATAACGCTTAGCGAACGACTCAAAGGGTCTCACACTTGGGTTTAACAGTACAGCCTTAATATTGTGACGCGCGACACAAGCCGTCGCATAAAATCCGCCCAAACTGCTGCCCACCAGTACAGTATCAGGCTGCTGCTTGATTAAATCGCCTAATAATTGCATTACCTCAAGCGGTGGCAGGTTTAAATTAGGACGTTTTACGGTGATATCTGTAAAATGCTGTGCGCAATAATCTTGCAGCCATTGCCCTTTAAGGGAACGTTCATCACTATTTAAACCGTGTACATAAATCAATTGCATGATCATTCCTTTAAACGGGGCTTAACAATCGGTTAGTTTAATGTCAATCCGCGCAGGTTACTGACTCCAGTCAATCCTTTTAAGCGTTTTAAGTGTTCGACTACCGTTTATCATTTAGACGACTGGTGGTCAAATGTTAGACAAAATAATCCTGTCGTTTTAAAAAAGGTTGTATGCTAAGCCAATACTGCGTATGTTAAGCATTGATTCTTTTAACAATCCTCGTACATTCAGCTATGATAATAAGCCTGTGCGCTGGCTTACTCTTTTTCACTTTTAGGAAAAAAGCCCCATGTCCACTTCACCGGCTCAGTTTGAACCCATTTGTACCCTGCCCACGCGCCCTGTTAATTATGGGGATTTGCTTGAAGGCATTGCCCGCTTAACGACCAGTGGGGTGACTGGTGTTACAGAAATAGTACAAGCAATGCACCGCGAAATCGTGCTGCGGCCCATGGGTTTGAATCAACACCCTCTGGGTGAAAAACTCTGGAAAAATGGCATTACCAATCGCGTTTACAGCGCAGTCAAATATACCATACAGCATTCGGGAGGCGGTGTAGCAGCCAGCTTGCGGCTTATCAATCAGTTAACGCCTACACAAAAAAAGCGGCCGTTACCTCCGTCGCTCTATCGCCTGGTCGCTATTTTAAACGGTGTTGCCGGCGACCATTTAGTACAAATGGGCAATCCGTTAACCCTGCCAACCATGTTTTACGACCGTTACGGTCAGCCGCACAAAGGGCCTGTGGGTCAGCGTGTAGTCATTTTAACACACGGGCTGTGCATGGACCATTTTAGCTGGCATTTGGGCACGAGCAAGGGCTTGGGCGAACAAATCAGCTATCATCTACCCACTACGACCATTTTATATTTAAACTATAATACGGGGCGGCGCATTTCGTTAAACGGTCGCAGTTTTGCAGCACTGCTTGAAGAGCTGGTTCACACCAATCCCGATTTGCAGGAAATCGATTTAATCGGACACAGCATGGGCGGTTTAGTCAGTCGCAGCGCGTTATTTTATGGCAAACAAAGCGGCCACGAATGGGTTAAAAAAGTTCAGCATTTAGTCTGTTTGGGTTCACCACATGAAGGCGCCGTTTTGGAACAGTTGGGTCTGCTGATTCAGCTTAAAGTAGGTAAACTTCCTTTTGCAGGCAACCTTGCACAACTGGCCAATGTAAGAAGCGCCGGTATTCTGGACTTGCGCCATGGCAGCGTGCGCGATGATGACTGGGAACATCTAGATAACCGCATTGGGGTCGCTGATGATGTACGCAAACCTGCGCCTCTGCCATCGCACGTTAAAACTTATCTGGTTGCAGGCACGATTGAACGCAAGGAACGCAACAATCGCGCGCTTGAAGTGATTGGCGATTATCTGGTGACCGTGCAAAGTGCGCTCGGCGAACACCCTAACCCGGCCTATCGATTGCGCGTACCAGACCATCGCAAAGCCATTTTTCATGGGGTTAATCACCTGGAATTGCAGTTTGATGCCAATGTACGCAATCAGGTCATCGCCTGGCTTATGCCGGGGGCCTATTTGCCGCAGCATTCAGAATTACGAGTAGAATACGAAACCGCCTAAAATCCATACAATAAGTGAAGGCTGCCTATAGACGGCGTTTACGTTCGCTCGAAGAACCTATATTCAGCGATTCACGGTATTTGGCCACGGTGCGCCGTGCTACATCAATGCCGCCAGCCTGCAATCGTTCCATTAAAACATTATCGGACAAGGGTTTGCGCGGGTCTTCTTCCTGTATCATTTTGCGAATCATGGCCCGTATGGCCGTCGACGAACATTCGCCGCCGGTACTGGTGCCCACGTGACTGGAAAAAAAGTATTTAAGTTCAAACAATCCGCGCTGCGTCAGCATAAACTTTTGGGTGGTTACGCGTGATACGGTGGACTCATGCAGTTCCACTTCATCAGCAATATCTTTTAATATCAAGGGGCGCATGGCTTCGGGCCCATGTTCCAAAAAAGCACGCTGATGCTGCACAATGCAGGTGGCCACTTTAAGCAGCGTTTTATGACGTTCTTCGACCCCTTTGATAAAATTGCGTGCGTCCTGTAAATGGTCGCGAATGTACTGATTATCGCGACTGTTGTCAGCTCGCTTTACCATGCCAGCGTAGTATTGATTGATGCGCACTTTGGGTAAAATATCGGTATTGAGCTGCACTTCCCAGCGATTGTTGCGCTTGGTCACAATAACATCGGGGACTTGATGATCGCCTGCGGTATCTTGATAAATAAGCCCCGGATGCGGGTTTAAGGTTTGAATTAAACGCATCGCCGCCAATACGTCAGCCTCGGAAAGCTGTGTGCTGCGTGCCAGCCGGTTTAAATCCTGGGCGATGATTAAATCTATGCAATCCAATAACGCTAACGCCTGTTTGACAAACGGGGTATCAGGCGGTAAGGCATGCAGTTGTAAACATAGGCATTCAGCTAAATCACGCGCGCCTACGCCTGGCGGTTCAAAGTGCTGCACGTGTTTTAACACCATGGCAAATTCATCAATTTCAAGCGGTTCAGCATCGGGGAACGCACTTAAAAACTGCTGATTAGCGGCTTCTAAAATCTCATCAGCGCAAGCCTCCAAATAGCCTCGTTCATCAATCGCATCGATGATGCATAAGGCTATTAACTGGTCGGGCGGGTTTAAACGGGTCAAATTAAGCTGCCACATTAAGGCATCATGCAGCGATTCATGGGCAGTGCTGTTGTCTTCGCGTTCCTCAAATTCGGGCGTGCCCAGCGCCGTGCCTTGCTGACTGAACACGTCGTCCCACTGCGTATCAACCGGCAAATCGTTGCCTAATGCAGTTTGGGTCAAATGTTGGTCGACTCCAATGGCTGATGCATCGACCGCTTCAACGGTTTGGCTAAAGGTTGCATCG
Source organism: Moraxellaceae bacterium (assembly GCA_018260315.1). Classification (GTDB taxonomy): domain Bacteria; phylum Pseudomonadota; class Gammaproteobacteria; order Pseudomonadales; family Moraxellaceae; genus JAGLBJ01. Next base: position 6,158 of record JAGLBJ010000044.1, read on the forward strand.
GGTTCAGCCGAGCTGTCTTCGATACGTTCAAGCAAAGGATTGGTATCGATTTGTTGTTGAATTTCCTGTTCCAATTCGAGCGTAGAGAGCTGCAATAATCGTATGGCCTGCTGTAACTGCGGGGTAATCGCCAGTGACGTACCAAGTTTTGCACCAAGCGTCAGTTTCATGCGGGCACCTGTTGGCTTGTACGATACACCGGACTCACATTACACATAATCATCCCTTTGTTAAACGTCGTTGAATAACGCCATACCGCGTTTTTCGTTTAGAGTATAGCGTGTCTTGCAGCTTAGGTTAAGTGAATCTATACTTAAGGGGGTTTTGAGGGGTTTAATGGACTTGGCATGGCTTAAACTCCTCGTGTATGCCAGCCCACCCTAATTCTTCAATAATATAACGCCCGTGACTGTTGTTTAAACATGCGCTTTAAAAAATAGGGTATGTTATGCTAAAGCTTGCAACCTTGCGATATCTTTATTTAACATTTATATGCGTAAATCCATAGGCAAATAATCGTTATAAGCCTCTGCTACACAACTGTATAATGTTTTGACACAAAATACTCCTGATTAGATAAAAAAATACAGCCTTTCAAAGATATAACAGTCTACACTAGCTTATCGCTACTCGTTTTTTATTTAAGGTTCATCATGCCCCGTCATATTTTAGATATTGATTGTAGCTTAGGGTATAACGTTATCCAAGATGCCGAATTTATTGTGCAAATTCAAGCTGCTACTCACCCATGGCAAACTATTGTTACGGAGTCTTTTGTGGTACAGGGCTCTCATCAAGCCCCAGAATTTTTTGTCGATTATTCAGGGTTAAATCGGCTGGTGCGTTTTAGTACGCCGCCTGGTGAAGTCGAAGTGCGCTATCGTGCAACCGTCGAGTTAAATATGCCCGACCGTAACGAAAATGCCATGGAAATGACCATTAGCCAGTTGCCATCGCATGTACTCTATTATTTGCTGCCTAGCCGTTATTGCGAGTCGGATTTAATAGGCCCGATGGCACGTCGTACATTTGGACATTTACCCCAAGGATTTTCACGGGTAGAAGCCATTTGTAGCTGGATTAAAGATAACATTGCCTATGAAATTGGTTCGAGTCAGGCATCTACCACCGCGCGTGATGTGCTTTACAACCGGGCGGGTGTATGCCGGGATTTTGCGCATTTGGGTGTAGCCCTGTGCCGGGCACTCAATATTCCGGCACGTTTTGTATTTGGACATGTTGAATTTCCAGATCCACCGCCCGATTTTCATGCCTTGTTTGAAGCATTTATCGGCGGGGACTGGATGTTGTTTGACCCGACCAAAATGGCACCGCTTGATAAAATCGTACGTATTGGAACAGGTGTAGATGCCAAAGATGTTGCATTTGCAACATTATATGGCAATGTGCATATGACTTACCTAAAACCTTTGGTGCGCGACCACATTGACGGTCAACCTGAAGAATTTGAAGATGTTGGCAGCTACATTGGAGCTCAAAAACCACCACGTGGCCTCAATGAAAGCGCTGCTGAACGGCATTATCCTATTGATGAAACCAAATAGCGCTAATCTTAAAATAGGTAGTCGTTAAGTACAGTTAAATGAGTCAAGTGCGCCGGATTTCAAGCTTATGACATGCGTGTCTTAAGCTTTTTTTGTTTTAAAGAGTACCCAAACTGGTTGATTCCATAGCCATATCTACAGGCTTATTTTAAAAGATTGATAGGTATGTACGCATAAACATGCTCCGTTAGATCAACCAAGCTTAATGTTTAACGCATCATCTAAAATGGTTTTCCAAATCATTTACAGGTAAACTAAAGCTCTCTTTAATCCAGCCCGGCTATTGAATATGACCCACGCCCGTACTCCCCATGTTCTGATGATTTTAGATGGTTTTGGACACCGTGAAGCGGCCGACGATAATGCTATTTCAAACGCTCGCACTCCGCATTTAGATGCCATTTACAGTAAGCATCCTCACGGCTTGCTCTCAGGTTCCGGCGAGGATGTCGGGCTGCCTGACGGTCAAATGGGGAACTCGGAAGTGGGCCATATGAATTTGGGCGCGGGCCGCGTGCTATACCAAGATTTTACCCGCATTACCCGCGATATTCGTGAAGGCACCTTTGCAGAGCATAATGTGATTACCGGTGCCATCGATACTGCCAGGACTACGCAGCACGCGGTTCACATTTTGGGCTTGCTGTCGGCCGGGGGAGTGCATGCACATGAAGACCATATTGTGGCTGTTTGTAAGCTTGCCATGCAGCGCGGCGCAACTGTGTATGTTCATGCTTTTTTAGATGGCCGTGATACTCCGCCGCGCAGTGCCAAAAGCTCGCTACAAAAGTTGGAGCAATTGTTTGCCTCTGTCAAAAACACCACGCAAAGTCGAATAGTTAGCCTGTGCGGGCGTTATTTTGCCATGGATCGCGATGAACGTTGGGACCGTGTTGAACAAGCTTATCGTTTATTGACTGAAGCGCTCGCCGTTCGGCATGCCGAAACGGCTTTGCAGGGCTTAGAGCTGGCTTATGCTGCCGATGAAAATGATGAGTTTATCAAACCAACGAGCATCGGCAAACCGGTTTGTATTAACGATGGCGACAGTATTATTTTTATGAACTTTCGGGCCGACCGTGCGCGCGAACTTACCCGAGCATTTACCGAAGACGACTTTAGCGGCTTTAAGCGCCAAAAGTGGCCAAAAATTACGCAATTTGTGATGTTAACGCGCTATTCTGCCAATATTACGTCCAGCACCATTCCGTTAGCCGTGGCCTATATGCCTGCTGAATTAACCAACAGTTTGCCCGATTATTTGGCGCAGCACCATAAAACTCAATTGCGCATTGCCGAAACCGAAAAATATGCGCATGTCACCTTTTTCTTTAGTGGCGGGCGTGAAGCACTGTTTGAAGGTGAAAAACGCATTTTAATTCCTTCTCCCAATGTGGCCACGTATGATTTAAAACCTGAAATGAGTGCGTTTGAAGTTACCGATAAACTCGTCGCAGCGATTCAATCGGGTGAGTATGATTTTTTAGTCGTTAATTATGCCAATGGCGATATGGTGGGACATACTGGCGTATTTGGTGCTGCGGTAAAAGCTGTCGAAACACTCGATACCTGCCTGGGTCGCGTGTATGATGCTGTACAAGCCATGAAAGGCGAGCTTCTGATTACAGCAGATCATGGCAACGTTGAACAAATGATGGATCATGCCAGTGGTCAGGTTCATACCCAGCACACGACTGAGCTGGTGCCTTTTATTTACGTGGGCCAGCATGCCTTAAAAGTCCGTGATGGCGGCATTTTAGCCGATGTAGCCCCAACCATTTTAGGTTTAATGCAATTGCCTGTGCCTGCCGAAATGACGGGTACCAGTTTACTCGTGCCTGCTTAACTGTTATGAAGGAAATCCTTATGTTTGCCATGCAACAGCGTGCCCTGACTCGACCTGCCATACCCGGCGTGCTGTTGCCTTATGTTCAATATTTTATCGCTTTAATGTTATGCGGTCAGGCTGTTACAGTATTTGCCGTAAACGCTGCACCGCTTAATCCTAGCGCTTCTGTGATGGCTAATTCATCGAAAGGACCGGCTAAACCCGTTCAAGTGCAACCGTCCAATACAGATAATGCCTTGTTATCCGGCAGTACCACACTCCATGACCCTTTAGGCAGCGCACCGGTTTTACCCGTTGAATTAATCCGTTTATTTGCTCAAACCTATAGTCAGGTTAAGGCCAACTACGTCGAGCCCGTAAGCGATGAACGCTTATTTAACAACGCCATGCATGGTTTGTTAACCGGACTTGACCCGTATTCGGACTTTTTAGACAGCAAAAGTTACGACTCTATTTTAGAATTTACCGACGGTGAACTGGCCCGAACCGGCCTAGTTTTAAAACAAGTCAATGACCAATGGCGCATTGATAAAATTGAACCCGACTCGCCTGCTGTAGAACAAGGCCTTAAAGTCGGGGATATCATCACGCGCATTGACGGCAAAAGTTTAAAAACCTTAAGTGCCAATGACATCGAACAGTTACTGCGCGGCACACTAGGCAGTCGCGCCTTATTAAGCGTGTCTGCGCCCGGTCAACATAGCCGCGAGGTGCGCATACTTCGGCGCTTGCAGGACATTAATCCGGTAAATATCGAAGTTAAAAACGGCATGGCCATTTTACAAGTTCATGCCTTTCAAAGCCAAACCGGCAAACAAATTCAAGATGCCCTGGATCCCATTTACAAAGCGGGCAATTTACAAGGCATTGTGCTTGATTTACGTGACAATCCCGGTGGATTATTAGCCACTGCGGTCGAAGTTGCCGATTATTTTTTAGACAATGGTTTAATCGTGTATACGCGTGGACGAGGCGAACCGGAGCAGCGTTATCAAGCGTTATCGGACGAACGTTATCCCCATATCCCGATGGTCGTTTTAATCAATAAATATTCGGCGTCGGCTTCGGAAGTATTAGCAGGCGCCTTGCAAGACCATAAACGCGCAGTCGTTATGGGTCAACAAAGCTATGGTAAAGGTTCGGTGCAAAAATTGTGGCCGATTGAAGGCGGGCGAGCGATCAAACTGACCGTCGCACGTTATTACACGCCAAATGGGCGCATGTTTGAAGGGCATGGCATTGAACCCGATATAAGTTTGCCCGTTCCCATAACTGATGGCCCGGATACAGTGGTCGATGCGGCATTAACCGAGCTTGCCAAAATAAATTTGAATATTAAACCCGGTACCCCTGTCCCCTCACCTACGCAGCCCTCACCCGACAGGTCGTTAACGGGTAGGCCCAAGCCCAATAATGCACTGACGCCTACTATGCCTTCAACCATGTCAATGCCGCCATTGTCGTCCTTGCCCGAGTCACTTGAATAAACGCAGGCTTATTTGCTGTTTTGAGAGCTACTCAATCCCTAATAAACCCTTAAATCCATAAGTTAAGAAGCTATCAGGAAAATTATGCCTTTAGACACTTTAAAACAAACCGACCTTGCGACCAGCGCCACCAAAAACGCCGTCATTAGTAAGGCCTTGGAATATAAAGATATTTATACGACTGTTGAGGACATGGTCAATACCTTTTTGGAGCGTGTTCCGTATTTAATCATTGCGGTGATTATTTTTACGATTTTTTGGTTATTGTCACGACTGTTTAAATTTATGGTCGCCAAAACCTTGGGGCAACGCGCGCAACACAAACAAAATCTAGTATTGGTGTTAAATCGCATTGGCTCAACACTGATTATTTTTGTGGGATTTTTAATTGCCATGGTGGTGGCGATTCCGAACTTTACGCCGGGCCAACTCATCAGTACATTAGGGATCGGCTCGGTTGCCGTCGGGTTTGCCTTTAAAGATACCTTTCAAAATTTGTTATCGGGTATTTTGATTTTATTAAGTGAGCCTTTTCGGATTGGCGACCAAATCGTAACCGGCTCGTTTGAAGGCACGGTTGAAGATATTCAAATTCGTGCAACCCTGATTAAAACCTACGACGGGCGGCGCATCGTAATTCCCAATGCGCAACTTTTTATTCAGGCCGTTACGGTTAATACCGCCTTTGAGCGGCGGCGCGTGCAGGTTAAAATCGGCATTGGGGCCAGTGATGATATTGAACACGCTAAACAAATCATCATTGATGCGCTGCATGAATGTACCAGCGTTGATACTACGCAGCCTATCACGGTGGTATTAAGTGAGTTAGGCGATTATTCGAGCGATTTAATCGTGCGCTGGTGGATTTTTAATTCAGCCCAGGTTAACGTAACCACGTCCACTGATGAAGTGTTAACCGCTATTAAACATAAACTAACGCAGCAAGGCATTGATTTACCGTATCCCACCACACAAATATTATTTCATGATCAAACCGAAGAAACCGATGGCAATCGAGCCTGTCAACGTGAAGGCTGGCCAGCCAAACCCGAGGGCGAACCTAATCCACGTAGCCGGAACGAGCTTATTCAGTCCAATTTACAAAATCAACTTCGTTATAATGTGCCCAACGAGTTGCCTAAAAAACATCATCCTAAACTTAAAGATACTGCGCGCGACCCCAGCGAAGATTCAACCCCACAAAAGGATTAGGTTTGGGATTTAAGGATTTAAGGATTTAAGGATTTTGGGATTTTGGGATTTTGGGATTTTGGGATTTTGGGATTTTGGGATTTTGGGATTTTGGGATTTTGGGATT
>JAGLBJ010000045.1 GCA_018260315.1 Moraxellaceae bacterium
GTTTTCCAGCACTACCGCTTTTTAAATTTGAACCAGCAAACTGTTTTTTAGAAGTATTCAATTCCTATCAATCACAATATAAAATCACGCATTGGCAGCAGAATTTAACGCATTTATACCCATCATTAGCGCATTTACTAAAAAATTTAAAGCAAATGGGTGGAACCCGTGTGCAACAACGCAATCATACAGGAAATTCCATACATCAATTAAGAGCCTATTTACGTCAAGTAGAGCATATTACGTTAAATTATCAAGTCTTATTCTTAGTGATTGATTCTTAAGAGTATTCTATAGTTTGATTAATTTTTAAAAAGCATAATTTAAGCCCCAGGTATTGACCGCCTAATCATACAAAAAGCAGCCAACCGAAGCTGACTGCTTTTTAGATAATCTTCTAAAATCAATATTCTAAAAGATTAACGTTTGATCCTAAACCCAGAATTAACGAGTTTGAGGAACAGTACGGCTACCATTGATGATCGCATAAACACGACGGTTCATAGCACGACCTTCTTTGGTTTTGTTCGATGCAATCGGACGATCCCATGCAAAACCTTGCGTCGTAATACGTGAAGGATCAACGCTAAACTCGCTGGCTAACATTGATTTAACAGCGTTTGCACGAGCTAACGATAAACGTTCGTTCAAGCGACGAGGACCGGTGTTATCAGTATGACCTTCGATATGCGCTACAGCATTTGGATATTCACGTAGTTTATCCGCAACTTTGGCAATCTCTGGTTTGTATTGGGCTTTGATTTTCGATTTGTTGATATCAAAGAATACACGGAGTTCCATTTTCAAATCTTCAGTGATTTGTTGTGGGCAACCACGCGCATCAACGGCTACACCACGTGGGGTGTTCGGGCATTGATCGATATCATCCGTTACACCGTCACCATCGCTATCAATTGGCGCTGGAGCGGGTGGAGGCGTTACAACCACTGGCTGAACAATCACTGGCTCAGGTGCAGGAGGGGGTTCAACCGGTGCAGGTGCAGGGACGTAAGGCATGTTATGACCGCCTAAGACCACCTGTAAACCCGCTAAAGCCATACCTTCCCACCAGTTATGGTCGAAGTTATGCACCGCACGTAATTCGGTACGTAATGCTAAGGCATCATTCATACGGAAGAACGAACCCAAACCAATGTTCGCAATGGTATCGGTCGAGCTAATTTGTTTAACAGCTGCAGTACCGTTGGTATTTGTCGTACCAAATGGACTTTTTGAGCTGATTTTGCTTTGACCGGCACCGACTAAAACATAAGGCTTAAAGGCCCCTGCATAATCGTTCGTCATCATGTCTGAAGTCACATAGATGTTACCAGTCATCATTTGTTCACGATAGTCCCAACGGCCTGAGGTATTGCTTACGTTCGCCACAGGATGTTTGACGGTATCGTTAGCTTGGCCGTATTCAATTTCAACACCCATAGACGGCGTCACTTCATACCCTAAAGACAATGCAGAATAACCGCCGCGACCTAAATTATCGCCTAACGCGTTCATTTGATTATCTTTATTGGTTAATGCACCTTCATGGTAACCAAATAAAGGAGTTACCGTAACGCCAGCATTTGCCACCATAGGGGCCGCAACAAGCATTGCCAATGCAATATGTTTCACTTTCATGGAATCCTCCAGGGATTTAGAGACATTAGGGGTCGGTCGTACATCTGTTTAAAGACACGCAATTATAGCAAAATAATACCCGATATGCGGTATAATAGCTGTTATGCCCGTCTTTTTTCAACCCGTTACTTGATTATTCTTGACGCTTTTGCAATATCGTCTTAAACGAGTCACTCATCGCTTAGTACCGTTTACAGGAGCGTGCTCCAAAAAAAACCAGTTACAGCTACCAGACGGTATTCGGTCCGTTGTCGCAATTGTTAACAATTTAGCCGTAATATTCCGTTGCAGTTTAGTAAATATCAGGTTACATAATCATTACATAAACAGTTGATTTTTATAAAAAATGTTATTTTGTTAATACCGTGCATTTAAATTAATTGTTCAATTTAGGGTTTAACAAACTCTTTTTTTCTTTTATTTACCGAGACTTAACAGTACCTTAAAAGTTAACATAACAGACTTCAATGTCCTTATAAAATTAAAATTCAAACTGATTTATCCTACATTTTTAATACACAATTAAGTTTATCTTAAAAAATTTATTTTTAGAGTTTCTCCATAATTAGCAAAATACTCTGTAAATAGCTTAAAAAACCGGAACAATTTTTAATTGATACTGCCCATTCTCAATACGGTGGCGATAAATTCTGGGAAATTCTAAGGCAGGTTGTCCTTTTGAAATCACGTAACTGCAAATTTGCCGTTCGCCTTCTAAAATATTTACATGCGCCAACCCTTCAAAACCACCAAACTGATACACCGTCATTTGCCATGCACCCAGTGCGGTCACAGTCGGCTCCATTACCGTGGCAATTGACCAATGAGGCGACCAACGCGCATTAAACACCTCATATAGCCCACTATGATGCAGTGTAAACGGTTTAACGCGCGGCCAGACCCATTGTGCCAAAAAATCCTGATCAGCATGGGTCGGATGATACTGCGGAGTGGCCGTTACATAGGCAGCAATCCAAGAACGTATACCCGCTAGCAGTCCGCCGCGTACCCCCCATAGACCGGCCAGCATTAAATCGGTATGCGAATACCAGTCATGAATAACGTGCACCGGTCGATCGGAGGCAAGCCAGACATCAACCATTAGCTTTTCACGCATTGAAACAAGGGAATCAGCATCACGCATGATGATCGCCGCGTATTCGGGACGTTCAAGCGCAAAAAACCGCCAAAATGTGCCCGGCAAATGCCCGGCTTCAATATCATCAGCATGAATCAGTTTAGCCCCCATTTCGCCCAGACGCTTTAAAACCTGTGCAGGAACCGTATGGTCATGATACACCAGCATATCCCAGTTGGGATAAATCTCAGGGATCAGCTCTGCATTTAAAATCAGGGTTTCGCAGTATTCGGGTTTAGCGCCAAAAATCGAAAACGCAATACCGTAACGCTGTGGTGCAACTGCTTGAGCAACGGCATCGCGTGCCAAAAGTGCCTGCGTTCCGTTCGCCTTAGCAAGTAAATGCAGGCCTTGCTCGGCGTATAATTCGGCCAGCCAACCATACAGTAGGGCGGACCTCTTGGTATCTTGCATTACATACGAGATGGCTTCGTTATAAAACGCGATGGCAGTCGAGAACATGTTTTGTTGCCGTGCCAGAGTACCCGCCTGCTCGTAAAGTTGACCTTTAACCAGGTCGCTTTTGTCCTCGGTCGCCTGTTTCAATAGTTGACGGGCCAATGGGAGATTATTCGCCTGAATCGCTGCTTGCCAGGAGGGTTTAGACATTGTCGGAGCCCGCGTCGGAGTCGTTGCCATAATGTGAAGCGCCTTTTATTAAGCAAATATCGAATAGCTTATAATAAACATAAAAATAAATCATAATATAAATTTTATTTTATCAAAAAGCTCATGTTTAACAGCTCATTAACGCCTGGCTAAAACAATTACCCGTAATGGCGCCGGCAGGCCTTCAACCGTCAAGTGCGGCCGGCTTGAGTCAAGCGAATCCTGTAGGGAATCGTAGGTCATCCAGTCGGTTTTACGTTGTTCATCGGGCATGGTTTGGGTGATATCAACGGCGCGTACCTGTTTAAAGCCGAGCCGTTCACACCAGCGAATTAACTGGGCCACACTTGGCAAAAACCAGACATTGCGCATACGGCAATAGCGGTCAGGGGGCATCAATACCGTTTGTGCATCACCCTCCACGACCAACGTTTCTAAAATCAACTCGCCGTGGTCGCGCAACATAGTTTTAAGGGTCATAAGATGCTGTAACGGGTCACGCCGATGATACAATACGCCCATGCTAAATATACTGTCAAACCGCTCTGGCAAAGGCGGCAGCTCTTCTAGTGTCAGAGGTAAACTATCAATATTGAGACGCGGCGGCATATTTAAAAATGCAGTCGGTACTGGCGCTGCTATTGCCTGCATTAACCACTGTTTCATTAAATAAAACTGCAACACATATTGCCACATCGGTTCAATACCCAGCACCGCGCGCGCGCCTTCGCCCAACATGCGCCACATATGATAACCAGACCCACAGCCCACATCAAGTACGCTACGTCCAGCCAACGGTTGAATATGCGGCAATAAGCGGTTCCATTTATAATCTGAACGCCATTCCGTATCAATAAAACTGCCAAACAGTTCAAACGGCCCCTTGCGCCATGGGTGTAACTGCATTAACAGGTGATTAAATTCTTCAGTACTTAAAGCCAGTTGTGGTAATAAAGTCAAATCGCCAGGTTGACCAATCTGAATGGCGGCCCGATTAAAATCGATCTGAGTGGGCACTAGATGGGCCGTTTTCTGTAGCACGTCAAGCCAGCGCGCAAAATCACCATGCGGCGGCTCGTGCTGTTTATGAGCTAAAACACGCTGTATGTCAGGCAGATATTGCCCTAAATGCGTTTGACTCTGGGTGAGTTGTCGACTGATAAACGCCAGAAATTCGGCTTGATTCTGTGCAGCCGCCGCCCTTAAAGGGATCATCTAGGATTTAATCGCCAAAAAGGAGACAAAGTTAAAGCACTGAAACCACTGCACCGCTGTACTAAAGCCCGCACTGTGCAAACGCTGAATATGCAGCTCGGCCGCATCGGGCCATAAAACGTGTTCAATGGCGTTACGTTTTTGGGCAATTTCAAGCTCAGAATAACCTTGCGCCGCTTTAAAGGCATGATGTAAATTCACCAGTAATTGCTGTTGTTCAGGGTTTGGAAATTGAATCTTCTCAGACAATACCAACACGCCACCAGGTTCTAGGGCAGCATAAATGCGTTTTAATAAAGGCAGGCGTGCTTCACGGGCAATAAATTGCAAGGTAAAATTCATCACCACCATACGACACGGCAAAAATGCATATTGCACAATGTCAGCCGCCTGAAATTCTACCGTATTAAAGGGCGATGGTGGTATATGCTGCTGTAAAACCCGAGCGCGTTCTAACATGGCAGGGCTATTATCAAGCCCAATGATACGGCACTGCTCGGCCCGAATATGCGCTTGCATGGCAAAACTACAAGCACCGAGCGAACTGCCCAAATCATAAAAACGTGCCTTGGGAACCGCATATTGCGCGGCTAAAATACCAATCATATCGACCATCAGGCCATAACCTGGCACTGAACGGCCAATCATGTCGGGAAAGACCTGCGCAACGGCATCATCAAACACAAAATCGGCCACCTGTGCACGGGGGGTTTGATAAATCGTATCCGTAGTTAGCTTTACCATAGCCCTAGTCGATTGACGAAATTATTCAGCGTACGGGTCGCGTACAATGCTTAGTTTGGCATGCTGATAACGACTGACCGCACCCCGCAAGCCTTTAAGCATATCAAACGGTTGCTGTTGCACAAACATATTTACAATCGGCAACGGTAAACTACCCGCAGGGTCGGCAAACCCGGTGGTCACGACTTCGGTTACATTTTTGCTAATCGGTCGTAAGATCCAGCTGCCTTCATATTTAACCACGCGCACCATTCCTTTAACCGGCGGGTAACGCCCATCGGTCACACTATGACTTGCCAGGGTTACCGTACCATTAGGCGCCTGACTGGCTTCCATGGCAATAATCGCATCACGGTCATGCAACGGAAACGGAAATGCCAGGGCCAGATAAACCAGGGAATGTTGTGTCGTGTCGTTATGTTCAAGCAGGCGCATCTGGCGTACGTTGGGCACCCATTTGGGCAGATAATCATAATCCAAGATAGCTGCTGTGGTAGCACTTAAACTGGCCGGAATCGTTGTAATCGCCCTATAGCTAACCGCCGGATTGCCCGCCGTATGAAATGACCAGACCTTAACCCCTTCACGGTCAATCACCGGTTTTAAGGTCGAAAAATCGGGAGGCGTGCTCACTGTGGTAGTAGCCGCCTGGGCTGACCCTGCAGCCACTAAAGTACCGGTCAACGTTAACATGACCGCAAGGGTTTTAAAGGGTTTGGCTGAGGTTATCATAGACTTCATTCCTTGTCGTTATACAGACTTTCCCTAACAAAATAAAAAGGAAACGTTTCCTGTGGTAGTTACTAGTTTAAACTGTTACTAGCTTTTAAGAACGCAAGCCTAACACATCTTGCATATCATACAATTTTGCAGGCTTTTTGCTAAGCCATACCGCCGCCCGAACTGCACCTGACGCAAAATTCATGCGGCTGGTCGCTTTATGTGCAATTTCGACACGTTCACCTTCCCCAATAAACATCACCGTATGTTCCCCGACAATATCCCCGCCACGAATGGTTTCAAAACCAATGGTCTGACGTTCGCGCGGGCCGGTATGCCCCTGACGGCCATAGACGGCAACCTCATTGAGATTTCGGCCCAATTGCTGAGCAACCGCTTCACCCATGGCAAGTGCCGTACCTGATGGCGCATCGACTTTATGACGATGATGCGCTTCGATAATTTCAATGTCGACACTGTCACCAAACGCGGCTGCGGCCATTTCCAGTAGCTTTAACGAAATAGTAACACCAACCGAGTAATTTGCCGCATAAACAATGGGAATAACGTGTGCAGCCTGTTGCAATTTAGTTTTTTGCGCCTCGTTAAACCCTGTCGTGCCAATCACCATGGCGCAACCAGCAGACTGACAGATTTCAATATGCCTTAGTGTCGCGTCCGGTGTGCTAAAGTCAATTACCACATCGCACAGGTTGATCACCGAGAATAAATCTTCGGCAATGGGAACCCCTAACCGTCCAGTGCCTGCCACTTCACCTGCATCGCCTCCAATCAGTGAACTACTCACGTGCTCAATCGCTGCGGCTAACTGAACTCCGGGCACTTCTTGCAGGGCGTTTATCAGCATGCGACCCATACGACCACCCGCGCCAATAATACCCACGTTAATCGTTTTGTGTAGCTCAGTGTGTAAGGAGTGTGCAGTTTGCATAAAATGTTCCGGTTTGCATAAAGGCCCATAGTATACATAATTATAATAGTTTTACAGAAAACATAAACAGGCCATCGAACGCTTAATGTCCATCAATTCACTTCAATATCTTTTTCTTGATAGCCTTAAACTGTTGATATTGCATAACAACAGCCTCTTAAAATCATGATATCTTTTAAGAGACCCCGATGATTTAGGTGCCATTAACTGGTCGTCAGCCAGATAAATAATGTAACCAATATGACGATAAAAATGCTTAGGAAAACAATTTTTTGAGTGAATCCACGAATGACTTTTTTTGTGGCTGCTGTTCACTCTTACCCTCAAGGCTTTTTTGAAATTCGTTTAAAATTTCTTTTTGCCGAGCAGTTAGGTTCAATGGCGTTTCGACCACAATACGCACCAACAAATCGCCCTGCATGCCCCCTTGAGGCAGTTTTACGCCTTTGCCTTTAAGGCGCAATACTTTACCACTCTGCGTCCCTTCAGGCACTTTAAGGCTGACCCGACCGTCAAGGGTCGGCACTTCGACCTCTTTACCCAGCGCCGCTTCGGTAAAACTAATCGGAATTTCCACGTATAAATCGGCGCTATCGCGTTTAAAGACGCCATGCGGCTTAACGTAGACCTCAATGTATAAGTCGCCGTTGGTCGCCCCAACACCGCCTGCTTCGCCTTCACCCGTAATGCGAATACGTTGCCCATGGTCAATGCCGGCCGGAATCGTCACTTCAAGGGTGCGGCTACGTTCTTCAACACCCGACCCCTGACAGGTTTTACATGGGTTTTTAACCGTTTTGCCCAAACCATGACATTTGGGGCAAGGCTGGCTGACGGCAAAAAACCCTTGTTGCATGCGCACTTCACCCGAACCATTACACTGGCTACAGGTCACGACATCACTAGGATTTTCAGTGCCTTTGCCGTTACAGGTCTGGCAGGTTGATTCGGCAGTAAAGGTAATGGTTTTTTTAACGCCTTTCACTGCTTCTTCAAGGGTTAATTCCATACGGTAATTCAAATCTGAACCACGCCGTTGCCGTGCTTGACCACCGCCCCCGCCGCCACGATTACCAAAAAATGCGCTAAAAATATCTTCGGCCGAACCAAATCCACCGCCACCGCCCCCAAACCCACCGAATCCGCCGCCGCCAAATCCACCAAACCCGCCGCCCGCAGAACCGTCAAATGCCGCATGGCCCAAACGGTCATAGGTCGCGCGTTTATCACTATCGCCTAGCACTTCATAGGCTTCTGAGGCTTCCTTAAATTTTTCTTCAGCCTTCGGATCTTCAGAATTTCGGTCGGGGTGGTATTTCATGGCCAGTTTACGATAGGCTTTTTTAATGTCGTCTTCGGTGGCCGATTTGCTGACGCCTAACACCTCGTAATAATCGCGCTTTGCCATGTAACGGTTACTCCTTCTTTAAACTATTTAAAATTGCTAGAACTTGGTTATCGATATGGTGCTAAACTGCATAAACTCAAGGTAAAAACATTTATTTTTAATAAAATTTCAGGCCATTTTTATCCTGCTCTCTTTTGAAACCGTAAAAAAAGCCTTATTCCAAAGAACAAGGCTTTTTCGTCACGCAATTTAACCTATTCAACTCATATCGTCTAGACGACCTTACTTTTTATCGTCTTTAACTTCAGTAAATTCAGCATCGACAATGCTGTCATCGGCTGTTTTGTGCGTTGCGTTATCGTGTGCTTGACCTGGAGCAGCCTGAGCTTCTGACGCACCTTCTTGCTGATACATGCGCTGCACAACAGGCATGCTGGCCTCTTGCAATGCATCGATTTTGGCCTTGATATCATCGACATCGTTTTCTTTTGCAGCCCGTTCTAACGCTTCGATTGCGTCATCAATGGCTTTTTTCTCAGCACTTGAGACCTTATCACCTTGCTCTTTTAGCGTTTTTTGCGTGCTGTGAATGATACCGTCCGCTTCATTGCGTGCACTGGCCAAGTCGGCAAATTTTTGGTCTTCAGCCGCATGCGCTTCGGCATCGCGAATCATCTGCTGAACTTCGGCATCTGACAAACCCGAACTTGACTTGATCTGGATACTTTGCACTTTGTTGGTGCCTTTGTCTTTAGCCGATACGTTAATGATACCGTTCGCATCAATATCAAACGTGACTTCAATTTGCGGCATGCCACGGGGCGCAGGCGGAATATCGGTCAAGTCAAAGTTGCCAAGCAATTTATTTTGCGCAGCCATTTTGCGTTCGCCTTGATACACCTGAATGGTAACCGCCGGCTGATTGTCGGTTGCTGTCGAAAATACCTGTGATTTCTTAGTCGGAATCATGGTATTTTTTTCAATAATGGGGGTTAAAACACCGCCCATTGTTTCAATGCCCAGGGTTAAAGGCGTCACATCAAGCAGCAACACATCTTTTTTATCGCCCGACAACACAGCGCCTTGAATCGCCGCACCAATCGCTACGGCTTCATCAGGGTTGACATCTTTACGCGGTTCTTTACCAAAAAATTCCTGGACTTTTTGCTGAACCATCGGCATACGGGTTTGCCCACCCACCAGGATAACATCTTGAATATCGGAGGGTTGTAAGCCTGCATCTTTTAATGCAATTTTGCACGGCTCCATCGTACGCGCAACCAGCTCTTCAACCAATGACTCAAGTTTGGCACGGCTGACGGTCACCACCAAATGTTTCGGACCGGTTGCATCGGCAGTAATATAGGGCAGGTTCACTTCAGTACTGTTAGCCGAAGACAATTCGATTTTGGCTTTTTCCGCAGCTTCTTTCAAACGCTGCATCGCCAACGGGTCGCCTTTAATATTAACACTGTTTTCCTTTTTAAACTCTTCAGCCAAAAAGTCAATCAAGCGTAAATCAAAATCTTCCCCACCCAAGAAAGTATCGCCGTTGGTCGACAAAACTTCAAACTGCTGTTCACCGTCCAAGTCGGCAATTTCGATAATCGACACGTCAAACGTACCACCTCCCAGGTCATACACGGCAATTTTACGGTCGCCTTCTTTTTTATCCATGCCGAACGCCAATGCTGCCGCCGTCGGTTCATTGATAATGCGTTTAACGTCCAGACCCGCAATACGGCCCGCGTCTTTGGTCGCCTGACGCTGTGCATCGTTAAAATACGCAGGCACGGTAATGACCGCTTCAGTCACGGTTTCGCCCAAATAATCTTCGGCGGTTTTTTTCATTTTCTTTAAAATTTCGGCAGAAATCTGCGGGGCTGCCAGTTGCTTGCCGTTGACATCAACCCACGCATCGCCATTGTCCGCTTTAACGATTTTATACGGTACCATGGCAATGTCTTTTTGAACGACATCATCACTGTAACGACGACCGATTAAGCGTTTAATGGCAAACAAAGTATTTTTAGGATTCGTCACCGCTTGCCGTTTGGCCGCCTGACCAACCAGCACTTCGCCATCATCTTTATAGGCGACGATTGAGGGAGTCGTCCGTGCGCCTTCAGCATTTTCAATAACTTTGACCTTGTCGCCTTCCATCACCGCGACACATGAGTTGGTGGTGCCCAAATCGATACCAATAATTTTACCCATGACTCATTACTCCTTAACTATTTAATATAGACAATGCCAACAAATATGTTTTAAATCGTCTGGCCGTTTAACTTAACTAAACTATAGGTCTGCTTTGATAAATTTCAAGGGCTAGCCCAAGATTATTACATGACTCGTTGATTAAGAGGCTTGTCCGACCGTGACCATGGCAGGCCGCAATAACCGACCGTTTAAGCTGTAGCCTTTTTGCAACACTTGCGCAACCTGATTCGCCGGTGCATCAGGCGCCACCCCAACGGCCTGGTGTTGTTCGGCATCAAACGTAGCACCCGACGGATCAACGACCGTAACGCCCTGTTTTTCTAGGGCTGCCAATAATGATTTATGCGTCAAACGCACGCCTTCAAGCACCGGACTGTCAATACCGTTAGCCGCTTCAATAGCCCGTTCTAAGTTATCGACCACTTCGAGCAAACTGCTGGCAAATTTTTCCAGGGCATACTTTCGCGCGTTGTCCATATCGCGTTCAGCGCGCTTTTGTTGATTATATACATCAGCATTGGCGCGGGCTTGAGTCTCTTTAACCTGATTTTCAAGCTCGGCAATACGGGCATGAAACTGGTCCAAATCAATATTAGAAGCCACATCGGGCGCAAGCGAGCTAGGATTAGAAAATTCTTGTTGGGCCACTTCAACTTCCGGAACTGCATTTGATTCGGGCATGGGGGTTGAATTAGACATGCGGGTTCTCCGTTTAAAAAAATTTCGCATTGACATTAAAAAGTCCTTACGGTTAAGGCGCGCAAGCAAGACTTCACCTGATGAATCACTTGGATTATGTATTGGGTAAATGTCAAAAAATTCAAGTTAAACGACCAAAAACTTTAGTTCTTTATAAAAAAATAGCGCAATACCGTGTTTTTAAGGTAAGATAACGTATAGGTTCCGGCAACCATTAGGTAGAATTTTTACGATGTCACTAGTTAAAAATTTAACAAAAACCTTTAAAATTACTTTTAACCCTGTCCAAGAAAGGGTCTTTCAACATGCCACCAGAATGCAAGGTGATGTTGCACGTCTTATTGAACATTTGCCCACACCTGCGCAGCATGCCTTATCCCGCACACTGGGCATGCCCAATATTTATCCAGGCCTAAATCCTCATGTCCGCCTGCTACTGGCGGTCCGTCGACATGTTAATAAAGATGGCTTAATTAAGGCCAGTCCTGAGGCCAGTCGCAAGGCTTTTAGAGAAGAAATGCGCGGCATCGTCAAACGCCCAACGCCTGTTGCTGCAATCGAAAATTTAACCCTTGATACTGAAGAGGGCCCGTTGGCAGCGCGTTTATATCGGGCCGATACCAAGGCAATTTTACCGCTTATGGTATTTTATCATGGGGGCGCTTTTATGACGGGTGATGTCGATACGCATGATGAAGCGTGCCGGGTTTTATGTAAACATGGGCATTTTCAAGTCTTGAGTGTCGAATATCGTTTAGCTCCCGAACATCCCGCACCAGCCGCCAGTATTGATGCGGTCAATGCCTGTAAATGGGCGCATGCGCATGCACAAGAGCTGGGCGCAGATCCAAGCCTTATTTGCGTTGCGGGCGACAGCGCAGGTGGCAATCTGGCAGCGGTGGTGGCACAACAGCTTCAAAAAACCGCGGCTGCACCCTGTGCACAATGTTTAATTTATCCAGTGACCGAAAGTGTTAAAGATTTTCCGTCGATGTCGACTTACGACAAACATTTATTTTTAAGTATGGAAGACCATCGGCGCGCCAAACTGGCTTATGAAGGTAAAAGTTTATTGCCACCAGAA
>JAGLBJ010000046.1 GCA_018260315.1 Moraxellaceae bacterium
CAAAAGCTTATAACCCTCTATGATATAAATTTAATTAAGAGTTCAAAATAAGGAAATTGCCATGACCCAAAAAAGCCACGCCCCACAAATCGCCGTCAAAGCCACTTACATGCGTGGCGGTACATCTAAAGGTACATTCTTTCTACTCTCAGACCTGCCCGAACGCTGCCAAACCGCAGGCCAAGCCCGAGATAATTTTCTCTTGCGAGTGGTGGGTAGCCCCGACCCCTACGGCAAACAAATTGACGGGCTGGGCAACGGCTCGTCCTCCACCTCAAAAGTCGTGATTTTATCCAAATCCGAAAAGGCAGACCACGACGTAACTTACCTGTTTGGACAAGTCGCCATCGACAAGCCCATGATAGACTGGAGTGGCAATTGCGGTAACCTCACTGCCGCCGTTGGCTCATTCGCCATTCAAAACGGGCTAATCGACCCTGCCAAAATACCCAAAAATGGTATTTGCCAAGTGCGTATCTGGCAACAAAATATTAGTAAAACCATCATCGCCTATGTGCCAATGACCGACGGACAGGTGCAGGAAACAGGCGATTTTGAACTAGATGGCGTGACCTTCCCTGCTGCCGAAGTCAAAATCGAATTTATCGACCCCGTGGACGCTGATGGCGACATGTTCCCTACAGGCAATATTGTTGACACACTTGACGTGCCTGACATCGGCAGCTTTACCGTGACCATGATAAACGCAGGGATTCCCACGATTTTTTTGAATGCCAAAGATTTAGGTTTTACAGGCACAGAGTTGCAAAAAGATATCAATAGCAACGCTGCAACCCTTGCCAAACTTGAGAAAATCCGTGCCTATGGTGCGGTCAAAATGGGCTTAATTTTGGATATAAAACAAGCCGAAACCCGCCAACACACCCCAAAAATCGCATGGGTTGCTCCCCCTGCCGACTACATAGCCTCAAGTGGTAAAGCGGTCAATGCCAAAGATATCCAATTACTTACCCGCGCCATGAGTATGGGTCAGTTACATCATGCCATGATGGGAACGGCTTCGGTAGCAATCGGCACGGCGGCGACCATTCCCAACACCTTGCCAAATCTGGCGGCAGGCGGCGGCAACTTGACCGAAGTGCGGTTTGGACACCCGTCAGGCACGTTACTGGTTGGCGGGCAATCCGAGCAGGTCGCAGGCAGATGGCAAGCCAAAAAAGTATCCATGAGCCGTTCTGCTCGTCGTCTAATGGTCGGAGATGTGTTTGTGCCAGCCGATAGCTTCTAGCGGTTAGAACAATTTAAAGATGCTTAATGATGCGCCATTGCAGGACACACCACATTAAGCGCCGCAAAAAACTGCATGCTTCGGGTTAATTGCGCCAATGCAACCGGATTTTGCGCGGCGCGCGGGTCATTTGCAAAACGTTGGGCTTGCTCGAAAGCTTGACAAGCCGACCCTAGTTCATCTGCCAATAAATACGCATTGGCTGTGCCCATAGACGCCGAACCCGCCAACGCAACCGCTTCCTGCTTGGCATACAAACGCATCGCGGCTGTATAGGCTTCCGCTGACCGTTTATAGTCCTGCATATTGGCAGGTGGTTTTAAAGTGGCTTGCCATTTTTGAGATTTATACAGTTCACCTAACGCAAACGAGGCGCGCGCGGCATTAAGTTCATCACCGGCTGCCAGATAACGTTCACGCGCTTTTAATAATAATTGCTCGGCTTGTTTGGGGTGCGCGCTTTGTGCAAATCCTAAGCCTAAATTAAGCTGTTCGATAGGCGATAATGGCGCCGTCGTTTGGCAAGCACTCAATAAGCATATACTTCCCAGCAGTCCAATTAACATACGTTGTCGACCGACAGGCCATTGAGCAGTATGAAACAGGACTTGAATACGATTCATGGCATATCCTCATAATAACGCCAACTCATTAACACGCCTTGACTTGATTGGCGGTAAGGCCAATCTAACCAATAAAGCATATGTTAACCATCATAGCGCCATTCAAAGCGCACCATGCTGTTGTAATAAGGAGATTTGTCGTCCAACTTATAAAATGTTCTTAAATCTTCAATGCAAAAACGCTTGCCTGTTAATCGGCATCGGCCAGTTGGCGCAATCCACCGACCACCCGATGCATTGCGCGGTCAATCACCTCGATTTGGTCTTCAATAATGCGTGCCTGTTTTTGGCTTAAGGCTCGGGCAAACTGCATTTCGGTCAGTTCGGCAACTTTAATGCCGCGACGATTGGCAAAAATCATTTTTTCAGATGACCGAATCCGTGCAACGAGTTTATGTCTATCTACTTGGGTCTCTTGCTTAAATTCAACCCAGCGCCCAATACTCAACTGCCGTGCCGTAACCACGCATCTATCATTGGCGGGTAACGTATCAGCCTCTATAGCCGCTTGCGTGGGTAGAATGATAAACGCCTGCCCGGGTAGTTCTGCGTGTTTTAAAGCATCTTCTAAAGTAAACACGGGATATTGAGGATCGGTTTGGTCAGGTTCAGTTGTTACCAATTGCGCGCGCGGCACAGGTTGTCCTGCCATTAAAGCCTGATGTAGTGCCAGCACGGCATGGAGCAACTGCTCGGTATGTACCGCATCAAAATTAACCGCAGCTAATCCTTTACGAAGACTATTGACCAAACGCGGCTGCAATTGCGTTAATCGTTCCACCCAAACGGTATCAGGCAACGGATTACACGACCACAACAATGCATCAATCACCTTGAGCGACTGCTGCCAGTAGGCCGACTCTACGCCTTCTTTGACGCTGGCCATATACAAAACATGCCGCCAGCCCTCAAACAACAGGCGCACCATGGGCAAGGGCACTTCACGATTTGTTAATTTTTCTGTTAAGGTCTGTTGGACCAAAGCCCGCGCGGCCTCGGCCCTGGCGCGACTTTCCTCCGCTAATCGAGTGCGTTCTTCGATAATGCTGACGCGCTTGTCCTGCTCGGCAAAAAAGACCTCAAAGTCTTTTAACAAGCGCTCAAATAATCGGACATCATCATTAAACTCATTCAAAATGCTGAAAACTACTTGCTCAATACGGCTATACAGCACATCGTTATTCTTGCTTTGGGCATCCCAGCCAATGCCTGCCCGTGCCAGTTGATTAAGCAGACGCCGCGCCGGATGGGTGTCACTTCTAAAAAATGCAGGGTCTAACAATGCCACCTTTAACATCGGAAGTTGCAGGCGCCCCAACAACACTTTCATGGCAGAGGGCAACTCTTCATCATCTAAAATAAAATCAAATAACGTCGACACCAAGTCCATTAACCCACTGTCTTTTTGATTAATCCGTTCTAAATAGGCCTCATCATTGCGCAACTGACCCCGAATGGTATCGCGCACTTGAGCCACACTCGGCTGGGCTTGCTGATTATCCGGCGTTGCGCGCGATTCCAGCGCTTGTAAACGGGTTAAAAGGTCGGTCACACGTTGCGTCGGTAAAATTTGCTCGGTGGCTAACGCATTGACCGGTTTGGGCGAAAGCGATACTTGCGCTACTCCCTGACTTAGCTGGCCAAACTGACTGGCCAAACCGCCCAACATATCGGGTTCTACAATTACGCCGCCCGCTGCCCCAGTTGCCACGGCTGTCGTCATGGGCCGGTTGGGGTCGCCTTGATAAACAGCATTCGCCCGCGGTGCGTTTGGGTTTGCCTGGCGCTGGCGTTGCTGTAAATTAAAGGCTTTTAAATCGCGCAATACGGCACTTAAATCCTGTTTGTCATCACCTTCATTTTTTTGGATTAGGCGATCGGTTGATTTTTTTTCAGGTCTAGCAGGGGGCGTGCTTGAAGGTTGCGGCCGAATGGTTTTATCAAGCGCAGGCACCTGGGCTTCTACAACAATCTGCTCAATAATAGGTTTTAGTGTTTTTAGGTCAATCGTTTCTGCAAATAACCGAATAATGCCTTGCTGCTGGCGGCTGTTTAAATCAAGCGGCGTAAAACTTTCGAGCGTCACCTGAAGCATTAAACGCGGATGAAACGGCAATTGATTGGCGTTGACCAACGCACCGCCACCACCGGCTTGTAGCCGCAAAAACGCATCACTTAATACCGGTTCTAGCGCTGTGGCCAGTTTAGCACCGTATAAATCGAGCGCCACGTTAATTTCCATCGCATCGACGGACACAATAGTCCACGATTGTATATCACTGGGGGCGATTTGCTGCTGGGGCGATTTAACAAGCTGCGCAAACTGTTGAATATGTTGTACAAGCAAGGGCCGAATATTGGCTTCCACATTAGGCCGCAATGCGCGTAATGTAGCAATAATATCAAGCATTTCATTGATGTCACGCAGGCTTTTGGCCTCTGTGGCAGGCTGTGCGGTATCGGCGGCAGGCTGATTTTCATTAAAAATAAGTTCAGGTAATGCATTTAAAAATTGAATGCACTGTTGCTGGGCAAGCGGTAATAACAAAGGCTGTGTATAGTAGCATACACGCTCAAATAAATGCTTATTCGATATGGCGTTTACTATTGGCATTATGTTATAAATCCCTACCGCCGTGCACCGATGCATGGCTTTGGTTATAGTACCCTACCCAGATGGTGTTACACTAGCATTCTGATGATATTTAATCATTTTTTATGATTATCGGGGTGCCAAATCCTCAGCCTTTCTCACTTAAACGTCAGAGCATATCGTCGATTATGTATAGGTTATCCAAGCCGCTTATGGCACACACTGATCTGGGTGCAACGGTACAAACGTCCGTTCAAATCACCAGTCATATTCAGCTAATCGATGATTATATGATAGTCTGGTTTGACGGCGAAAACAGGCCCTCTTCTAGCGCACCTTCTTTTGATGAAACCCCATCGTTGTTCGATTCTTTAACGCCGCACCCGCTACGCCACGATTTTTTATGGCGCAATACCTGTTATGAAGTGTTTATTGCTGCCGATAATCAGCCCGATACGCCTTATATGGAACTCAATTTTTCCCCTGATGGTCGCTTTAATTTATATTGGTTTGATGGCTACCGAACGCCTGATATTTCACCGCCGCGCGCCCTAACATCGCCCATATTTGAAAGTGCAACGCATTTTAATGCGCTCCGTTGGCACAATAATCACGCCCTCTTTTGGCAAACGCCTTCTTTAACATTACGTTCTCGCTTATCTGACCTTTTGGCAGAGTCGGCCTTTAATCCGACCATGCTGGCTCTATGCTTTGACCTGGCAGCGATACGGGCGACGTTGACAGTTACCGATAACTGCTTGCACATGCAGCCCTGTATGGTGTTAAATCTTGCCGAAAGGGATATGCCGCCACAGCTTACCTATTGGGCACACCGTCACGCCGCACCGCCCGATTTTCATGACAAGCGCCATTGGCTAGCCGTTTGTTCACTCACTCAATAATCTGCTAACTGTAAAAAGGATAACCTGATGATTTCTGCCGAACGCTTGCACAGTGCTATTTTAAAAGACGTACAGCACGCCCTAGCTGAAGATGTTGGCGATGGCGATATTACCGCACAACTCATTGGGTCCGATACGCAAGCTACCGCGCATGTTCTCACCCGTGAACCCATGGTTTTAGCCGGTCAGCCCTGGGTCAATGCCACGTTTAATGCGTTAGACCCTCGATTAACCTTGCAATGGCATGCTAAAGAAGGCGATTTAATCACTAAAGATCGCGTATTTTTAACAATAACCGGTCCGGCACGCAGTATTTTAACCGGTGAACGCACGGCTTTAAATTTTCTTCAGACGCTATCGGGCGTTGCCACCAAAGTTCATAACTATGGCCAGCACATAATCGATTTACCCACTCGCATTTTAGATACGCGCAAAACCTTGCCCGGCCTGCGCATCGCCCAAAAATATGCAGTGACCGTTGGCGGCGGCCAAAATCATCGGTTAGGGTTATACGACGCCTTTTTAATTAAGGAAAATCATATTCTGGCAGCCGGCGGCATTGCGCAGGCGGTTCAAAAGGCGCGTGCCATTGCCCCCCACAAGCCGATAGAAATTGAAGTTGAAAATTTTGCCGAACTTGAGGCCGCGCTACAGGCCGGTGCTGATATTATCATGCTCGATAATTTTACGTTAGCCGACATGCAGCACGCGGTTAAACATGTTAATGGACGCTGCAAACTTGAAGCATCAGGCAATATCACGCTGCAAACCTTACGTGATGTTGCCCTGACCGGGGTTGATTATATTTCGATGGGTACGCTGACCAAAGACGTTCAGGCGATTGATTTATCTATGCGGCTTGAGTAATTAACCCACCGCTTCAATAGCAGGCCGGCCTTACCACCCGAGCGCCTGTTTTTGTATATCAAACAATTGACGAATGCCGCTATCAGCCAAATCGAGCATAGCATTGCACTGCACGCGATTAAATGGCTTGGTTTCGGCAGTCCCTTGCAGTTCTATAAACTCACCCGTTTGAGTCATGACTACGTTTAAATCGGTTTGGCATTTTGAATCTTCTTCATAGCACAAATCGAGCAGCGCCGTATCTTGATAGATACCGACTGAAATAGCCGCAATCAAGCCTTTTAAGGGGTCTTGCGTTAATTTCTTTTGCTGCATTAGTGCCGTTAATGCATCGACTAAAGCCACGGCACCCCCCGTAATAGCTGCGGTTCGTGTACCGCCGTCTGCCTGAATGACGTCGCAATCGATGGTAATGGTATGCTCACCCATTTTTTTAAGGTCGACCATTTGGCGTAAACTACGACCAATTAGGCGCTGAATTTCCTGTGTACGGCCCGATTGCTTGCCCCGTGCGGCTTCACGATCATTACGGCTGTGAGTTGCACGCGGTAACATGCCGTATTCTGCGGTTATCCAGCCCTGGCCGGTGCCTTTTAAAAAACGCGGCACACCGGTTTCCAAACTGGCGGTACACAATACTTTGGTATGGCCTGCTTCAATCAATACGGCCCCTTCGGCATAGCGTGTATACTGACGTGTTATTTTAATGGCGCGCAACTGGTCAGGCGTGCGTTGGTCAAGTCGGAGCATGGATTTATCCTTGGGTGATTTAAAATGACATGAGCAAAAATAATAAACGATTCAACAGCTCGTAAAATAAAATTGATAACGCACCTAACGATTTTAACTTAAAAATCGCTCAAGCACTTGCTATCGTTCCAAAAAGACTTAACTATCAAGGTGTGTCCTCAGTTGGGCGGTTATGCCTTAAATGGGCTAACTACAGGCTAAATTTTGTCAAACTGCGTTAAATATCTTGTAAAAATTCCAATATTACCTGCGATATTCGCCTTGTTTGCCTTAAAATTTATCGTCGTTTTAATCACCTTTCCCAAATGAGGATACACTCTAATGTTTTAACACCCGATAACGCTCAATAATCGACTTAAGCGACTCTTGCGCCAACGGTTTGGGTAAAAAATCGTCCATGCCAGCATCACGGCATGCGTCGCGGTCTTCATCGGTATCGTTGGCAGTCAGGGCCACAATGGGTAAACTATAACCGTGTTGACGCAAATACTGGGTGGCTTCTAGGCCGTCCATTTCAGGCATGCGGCAGTCCATCAGTACCATATCGATATCGGGATAAAGCTCCAGCGCTTCAATGGCCTGTTGCCCATTGCCCGCCAGCACAACCTCGCAGCCCAACCGTTGCAGCATCTTACTGGCCACTTTTTGGTTGACCGGGTGATCTTCAGCAACCAAAACTTTTAACCCCTTCCCTTGAGCTTGTTCAAACTTGGGCAGTTCAGGCTGCCGTTTAACCTGGGCAAAAAATTCGCGCATTAAGCGTTGTTGTTCTTCTTTAGGCTGAATATTTACATTTTGCTGGGTATCTTCATTGGTCACGCGTAATAATTCGGCGATTAAATGCTCAACCCGAATCGGTTTTTGTACAAATCCATCAAATCCTGCATATAACGGTTCCGGAATACCACGCAAGGGATGCATGCTTAACAAAATACAATACGCCTGTTTAAGCCGTGGGTAGGTCGCTAGCCACATTTCCAACGGCTTTAGCTCCAATTCTGCGTAATCAATCAATAAAATCGGTAGTTTATCTCGTTCACGAATCTCCTGTTCAAGCTGCATTAAATCGGTTAAATGATTAAACATGCAGCAAACAATCTGCATGGCCGCAAATAATCGCTGTAAGCCCTGTTGATTTTTGACATTACCATCAAAAACAGCCACCTGCAAATCGGGCAAAGCGGCTGGCCGCTGATAAACCGGAATCGAATGTTCAGCATTAAACGGCAAACATAAGGTAAATGTCGTGCCTTGATGTGCGGTTGAAGCCAGTCGGACATACCCATGCATAGCCTCGGCTAAACCACGCGAAATGGCCAGACCTAATCCAGTACCGCCAAACAAACGGCTGACACTTTGATTGGCCTGCGCAAAATAACCAAATAAATCGCTTTGTTGCTCGGCCGGAATGCCTATGCCGGAATCCTGCACTTCAAAGCCCAGCCAGGCATTATAAGAACGCTCGATCGGTTGATGCGGCAAATAATCAGCGTCTGGAATAATGCTGTTGACCTGTAATGCAATGTAGCCGGTGCTCGTAAATTTAATAGCGTTACTGAGCAAATTAAGCAAAATTTGCCGAATACGATAAGGGTCCCCTTTAACAAAACGCGGGCATTTGGGGTCGACAAAACACAGCAGTTCTAAGTCTTTTTTAATGGCATTGCCGACCATTAAATCACATACTTCCATACAGAGCTGCAACACGTCAAACTCGATAATCTCGGTTTGCATTTTGTTGGCTTCAAGCTTAGATAAATCCAGAATATCATTGATTAAATACAGCATCGATTGCCCGGAATTTTGCAACGTCCGCAAATAATCGGCCTGTTCTTGCGTGGGTTCGGTTTCTTGTAATAACTGCGCCATGCCCAAAATACCATTTAACGGCGTACGCAACTCGTGGCTCATGGTAGCCAGCATTTTCTTATGATCGGCGATTTCCTGTTCCATGTTTTTTTGACTTAACCGTCGCTGAACCAACTCTTGCTGATAGCCCGTAATATCATGCAGACTGCCGCTTAACCCTAACGGCTGACCGTTCGTATCAAACACGGGGTCTAGCCATAAATCAAACTGCTTGGCATAACCGGCCAGATTGACCTGCAAGCGCACATGCTGCGGCGTGCCTTGTTCAATGTGCTGTAATAACAAGTTATCTTCAGGCGTTAACGCACTGACCATTTCAATCAGGGGCCGCCCTAATGCTTGCGAACGCGACAGGCCGGTAATACGCTCAAAACTGGTGTTGATAAACACGATGCGGGCATTGAGATCGGTTTGCAGCAAAATATCAGGATTACTTTCGACGATGCGTTGCTTAAATTGCTGTTGTTCAACGGTCAATTGACGGCTTAAATGATAACGATAACTAATGCGCGTTAACGTATGACCTAAAATCTGTAAATCGATATCCTGCGTGGGTACAACAGTGGCTTTATAATTTGGTTGATTGTCGATATTTTGTCCAAATTCCACCAGCTCACGCAAGGTTTTAAAAAATCCCCATAAAAACGGCAAAATTTGAAACAGCGCCACAAACGCCGAAATAAACGGCACGCCAACAATAAACACCCAGATAAGTTTATTAAACCAAATACTTGGTAGCGCTTGGCGAACATACAACGCATAATGATGCGGCAACAGACGCCATAGGGTTAAATGGTGATTATAAAAACTGGTGTGCTCGGTTAAATCTTTACGCCAAATCGGCAAATTTTCAATGAGACGCGGTTCATCATGTAAACCACTTTGCGCGATGACCTGCCCTTGACCGTTAAATAAAATCAGTTCGGTACTTTTATGTACACTTGCATAACTTTGTAAAATTAAATCGATATCATCGGGTTCAAGCGTCGGTTTCATTAAATTCTTTTTTAATAAAAATTCAATAAATTCAAAATCTCGTAACGTTTGCGTACGGATACGGTTACGCTCTTGAACGTATAAAATGACTCCCAAAAACACCGACCCCATGATAATTAGCAAGGTGGTTAACGAAATCAAGCGCCGTACTAGAGGGACGCTTAGCATCAATTTTAACTTTTGCCACACATTCTGGTATCTTTCCAAAGGCGTTAAAGGTTTAGGATTTTTACTCATAAAACGCTACCCGCCAACGTCGCAGGAGGCTCTACATGAGTGACCAGCGCATTGACCAAAGTCGTTTCAACTTGCCAGACACGGTATAAACTACAAAAAACCTGAGTTTTGGTACCTATGTGCAGCGACATAATGGGCAAATCCGGAAATTTTAGTCCATTAAAGCCATGCTGCACCTGTTGTTGATGCTGCTTTAACCAGTTTTGTGCTTCCGTGGACGGCATGAAGCGCGGTATGTCCAGCGTGCTGCCGGTGCCCAAATAAGGTGCAATCCATTGCTGGCCCTGTGTCAAGCTGCGGTTTAAATGCGCAGGATAACTTAAATCCAGGCCTTTCGTCCAGGCACCTGCCAGCATTTTTAAGGTCACGGCTAAACGCTCTTGAGGCGGCGTTGCATATAAAACTTGTGCCATTGTGGATACTGATGCAGCATCGGGCCTGCAAAAAGGCCCAAACGCCACGCCAACCCGTTTAGCCAGACGTTGCATCAGGTTCCAGTTAAAGTCATCGCGGCCTTGATAGGGCAACGGGCAGACTTCAAGAGGTACATTATAATAATCCTGCATATCACGTGCCAAATAAGCCAACAGCAACCAGCTTATGGGATCTTCTAGCGCAATATACAGGGTCAATTTTTTGGGTAAGGCCTGAATGTCGGCTAAAATTTGTGGGTCACTGACCAAATGTTCGCGCCATTCGATATGATTAATTAAAAAAACAGGTTCTTCAGTCAGTAATTTTAAATAACGCAATTTTCGCGTTAAACGCAATAAATCATCAATGGCCCGATAATCTCGCCCTGCAAACGTTAAAAATGCCGTCGAAACCGGTCGGTGCGTTAAATGTTCGACAGAACTGAGCTGCTGAGCTTGTACGGGCAATCCTGCACAACGTCTACGACTCATGCTAAGTAAAGTGGTTAATTTACCGGTTTGCTGCTGCCATATAATATGAAAAATATTTTGTAAAAGTTTTAAATAATGCTCACCCGTTAAGGGCGTATTGGCTAAAATTTCAAGCGCCTGTTGTTGCAGCGCGGTATCGGGCGGCTTACAATTGGCCTGAAAAATAAACCGATGTTGTTCGGCTAACACATGCGCATCGGCCAAACTGTACGCCTGCCAGTCTGATGCGGTTAAACCACTAGGATTGGGTGCCAAGGCTGTAGAAAGCAAAACTTTTAAAGGCAATGCTTGGGCTAAAATATCATTGAGTTGAGGTAAAATCTGTACCAGCAGGTAACTATAAACATCATCGAGGCGTAAATACGCAGTAAGCGTATCGCCGGTTTTTAAGGCGTGTGCTGTTGCCGCATGCCGCAAATACCAACGTGAGCGCATGGGGTCAAGCCAACGGCGCTCCAGACTCATGTCAAAATCACATGAACAGTAGGTCTTATGGACAGGTTAGGTTGCACGCTGCATTCACTTACTAAAAGATAAAGCCGTATCATACGCGTTTTTAGGCATAAATTCACCTGACACGATGAGCACAGCCTAAACAACCTAAACCTTAATCGCTTAATTTCATACCATAAAAATCGGCTTTACCAATCGGTACACCGCCTGCCCGCAGCAGGTTATAACAGGTCATTAAGTGAAAATAGAACGCGGGTAAGGCAAAGTTATTTAAATAATCCAAGCCATTAAACTGTAAGGTTTTACCAGCGCGTAACGGCACAGTAATCTCGCGGGTTTGCCAAGAATTATCGGTTTGAGCCTGCGCTTCATAGCCCTGTAAAATTGCTATGGTTTTTTCAATGCGCGCTTTAAGCTCGGTTAAATTTTGTTCATCATCAGCCAAAGCGGTTGGCTCTAAACCCAGTAAACGCGCGACCGGATTTTTGGAAAAATCACTGACTAACTGTACTTGCTTTTTTAAATCGAACATATCGACGGCAAGACGCGAGGTTA
>JAGLBJ010000047.1 GCA_018260315.1 Moraxellaceae bacterium
AAGCTTGATAATGCAATAACAGCTGCCGATAATAAACGCATAATACACCTCAAAGTAAAAAATGTCCGTCCAGTACAGCATTCCTGTCTGCGTTTAAAGCGCATATCAAAGCCGGGACTATACAGAATTAAGCATGCCAAATGTTCGACGATGATGCAAGGGTTAATTATGGATTTTTGGTAGGGTTTATAAGGGTTGTAAAAGGCTTTATTACTATTTTATAGTTACTGCCGGTTAACCATTAAACAGGTTGAACCGAATAAGCATTATTTTCTTAGCTTTCTGATCAATAAAATAGAGATAGATAAAGGCTTAATCAGGATATAATCGTTATGATTCTAATTCGTTACATCATTTAAGGCATTACTGATAAAGCACTACTAAAGCAATACAGTTATTATAATGGCGTTTCTTTATAATGGCTTACTGTTTAGTAAGCCGATGGCTGATTATCAATTAATCGGTCAATTTTACTTTTCGGTATTGTTTAAATGTCATGGTCTAAGTTGAGTGGTTTAAGACTTATTGAATTTAGGTTGAGTCTTTAGATGCGTTGTTTTTAATTTTGTTACTTAAAGGATAAAGGATAGAGTTATGAACGTTTTATCAAAAACATTATTAACCGGCCTAACGGTGAGTGCCGTTATCAGCTTAACCGGTTGTCAAACGATGCCGATGACTGGGCATACCATGAATGGCAATGGCTATGCAGAAGGTCATCATGGTAAAATGTGGCACGGTCATGAAAACATGGAAAACCTGACTGATGGACAAATTCTTAAAGTATTAAGTACCGCAAACAATGGCGAAATTATGCAGGCTACGGCGGCAATGCCCAAGTTGCAAAATGCCCAAGTTCGCAACTATGCGCAAAATATGATTAACGGACACACCGACAATGAGCAAAAAGGCCAAGCGCTCGGCAGTCGTTTACAGTTAGTTCCTCAGGTGAGTAACACCAGTAATAAACTGCAATATGATAGCAATGATATTATCAATCAACTCAATCAATCGATGTCGGCTGATAAAGACTATATGATGAGCCAAGTTAAAGTGCATCATAAAGTGTTAAGAACCATTGATAATCAATTGTTACCAAATGCCAAAAATCCTGAATTACGTGATATGTTAGTGCAAACGCGCGCTGCTGTTGCAATGCATTTACAGATGGCTGAGCAAATCAATTCAATGCTACGTTAATCCTGTATTTTAGGTGCAACATAAATCCCAGACTTCTAGGGTGAGCCGCGCCTGTTAATACCTGGCGTTTACAAGTGATAATTGCTGCTTCATAACAGTCATATAGGCTCATACTCTAGCTTATATGGCTTTTTATTTTTGGGTTTCTGATGGAAATCATGAAGCTGGATTTTTGGATAGCCTTAGGCTCGAATCCTTAGCGCTTAAATGATGGCATACCTAAAATGACCTACGTTAAATATACCCCTGATGTCGAAGTTATACAGCCTCATGAAGCGGAACAGGTTGAAAAAATTGTGGACATGATGCATGCGCAACATGTTAAAACCTTTG
The DNA here is from genome assembly GCA_018260315.1 of Moraxellaceae bacterium. Classification (GTDB taxonomy): domain Bacteria; phylum Pseudomonadota; class Gammaproteobacteria; order Pseudomonadales; family Moraxellaceae; genus JAGLBJ01. Next base: position 1,534 of record JAGLBJ010000047.1, read on the forward strand.
ATAAATTACGCCATGCCGTTCGAGATGCCCATGCCAAACAACATGGCACTGTTGTTGGAACCCTGATTATTCCGAGTTTACCTGAGCATTTAGCCCAGGGACTCTTTGCCAAACCTTGCGAATATCCAGTTGTTATTCGATTTTCGAGCGCGCCCGGTACCCTAAAAGATGATAGCGTGCCGTCACCGCATGGCATGGCGATTAAAGTCATCGGGGTTGAGGGACAGAAATTATTACTTGAACATGCAGATGCTGTTACGCAGGATTTTCTGTTGGTCAGTATGCCGGTTATTCCGTTTGGCACGGTCGAAAAATATTTGGAGATGCAAAAATTTATTGCGCTCCAAGAAAACGCTTCTGAGCAAGCAGAAAAAGCCTTTGGATTACTGGCTAAAGGGGGTAAAAAAGCCTTGGATTTATTGGGTATTTCCAACCCCGTGCTAGATGGGTTGGGCATCGAAAACGAATATTTGCTGGGACAAACCTTTCATAGCATGGCGGCGCTTCGTTTTGGAGATTACATTGCCAAACTTAGTGCTGCACCGCTCTCGCCTGAAGTCAAAGCCCTGACTGGCAAAGCTATCGATACGAAACATAAACCGTCTGCCCAGCGTGATGCAGTGGTCGATTTTTTTCATAAACAAGGGGCCGAATATGAATTACGCGCCCAGTTATGCACCGATCTAGCCAAAATGCCGATTGAAGATGGGTCAATTCTATGGGAAGAAACGCTTTCGCCCCATCAGCCAATCGGCAAAATCATTATTCCAGCGCAAGAAGCGTATAGTCCAGCACGACGTGTCTTCTCTGACGATAAATTATCGTTTAATCCATGGCATTGTCTGCCTGAACATCAGCCATTGGGCTCTATTATGCGAGTGCGAAAGCAAGCCTATGCGTCCTCTACTGATTTTCGGCATGCCATGAATGCTCAGCCTAAAATCGAGCCGACTTCAATCGATGAAATACCCGACTAAGCAAAAAAGGTTGTTATTTAAATAGTTTGCCATGATTGAATAGGCCATGCAGTTACTGAATAGGTATGCTAAACTAGCTCACTTACAGAGAGCATATAGTTGATTGATACGAGGAGTATGCGCCGTGAGCATGGCCGAACATGATGGTTGGATTTGGTTAGACGGAACAATGGTGCCATGGCGCGATGCAAAAATCCATGTTTTAACACATACGTTACATTATGGCATGGGGGTATTTGAGGGTGTGCGCGCCTACGAGACCACGCAAGGCACTGCTATTTTTCGTTTGCATGAACACACCCGTCGTCTGCTCAATTCGGCTAAAATTTTTCAATTAAAAGTTCCTTTCGACTTTGATACCTTGGTTCAGGCCCAGTGTGAGGTTATTCGCGCGAATAATCTTGCTTCGGGCTATTTACGTCCCATTATTTGGGTCGGCTCAGAAAAAATGGGTATCGCCGCCAAAAACAATACTATTCACGTCTCTGTAGCCGCTTGGCCTTGGGGGGCTTATTTGGGCGAAGAAGGCATGACTCGCGGCATTCGCGTTAAAACGTCATCTTTCACTCATCATCAGCCCAATATTACCATGTGTAAAGCCAAAGCCGTGGGCAATTATCCTGTATCGATTTTGGCTAATCAGGAAGTCACCGCCGCAGGTTACGATGAAGCCATTTTACTCGACCCCCATGGCTTTGTATGCCAGGGTGCAGGCGAAAATATCTTTTTGGTAAAAGAAGGGGCGTTACATACGCCCGATTTAGGCTGTGGTGCATTAGATGGCATTACGCGTCAAACCGTATTGACCTTTGCTAAGGATTTAGGTCTTGAAGTCTTTGAGCGCCGCATTACCCGTGATGAATTTTATATCGCTGATGAAGCCTTTTTAACCGGTACTGCCGCTGAAATTACGCCCATTCGTGAATATGATGACCGCCCGATTGGAACAGGCAGCCGTGGTTCCATTACGGCTCAGTTACAGCAGCTATTTTTTGATACTGTTCAGGGTAAAGCGCCGCAATATCAAGAGTGGCTTACGCCAATCAATACCAAAGGTAACTTGGCATAATCAGGTACTTGGAATAGTCAGGTACTTGGAATAGTCAGGTAAATGAAGAGCCGTCTAGAGTGCTTGTTAAATCAGTTTTAATCCTCGACACAGATTAAAATCCTTAATAAGCTTAAGCCCACGCAAAAATTAAAACCAATCACACGCTTTCTTCTCTTTATTATCGAATAACGAGCCAGTCATGGTGATATGCAACTTTTTCATACGCTTATATCATGGATAGTTTGACCATGCCAGCGCGCCCAAAGGCCTATTCCGAACATCCCTTTTTAGAGCAAGATAATATTATTTTGTGCATGAAATGGGGCACTAAATACGGGCCAGAGTATGTTAATCGGTTATATCATATGGTCAAAAAGAACCTAACATTGCCGTTTAAAATGGTATGTTTAACTGACGATACTTCGGGGATAGAACCCGACATTTTGTGTTTTCCAATTCCGCCGCTTGAGTTACCCCCCGGCAGTCCTGAACGGGGTTGGAATAAGCTATCGACGTTTGAGCCCGATTTATATGGTTTAAAAGGTCAGGCGTTATTTTTGGATATCGATATTATTATTTTGGATAATATCGACGAATTTTTTACCTATCCCGGCGAGTTTCTGATCATTCATGACTGGAAACGGCCATGGCGCGTCACCGGTAATAGTTCAGTTTATCGGTTTAAACTGGGCGCATTCCCCGATATTTTGCCCTATTTTAGAGCACATTTCGATGATATTCGTCAAAAATTCAGAAATGAACAAGCCTATTTATCATGGTTTATCAATACACATCATCAGTTAAGCTACTGGCCTAAAGACTGGTGCAAAAGTTATAAATATCATAGCCTTAAGCCGTTACCACTAGGCTTGTGGCAGGCACCGGTTATTCCGCAGGACGCTAAAATTCTGGTGTTTCATGGTGAAGTCAATCCACCCGATGCGCTAAAAGGCGGCGGCGGCAAATGGTATCGGCATGTATTACCCGCGCCGTGGATTGCGGATTATTGGCAATGAGTGAGCCGCTGCCTTTGAGTCTGCAATCTCAGCTCCGGCCTTATCGTTTAAGTGTGGTCATGATTGTTAAAAATGAAGCGCATAATTTACGTCGGAGTCTACCCGCTGTTGCCGATTGGGCTGATGAAATCATTTTGCTGGATTCGGGCAGCACCGATGATTCACAAGAGGTGGCGGCGTTATATGGGGCACAATGGTTTGTGCATGCAGACTGGCACGGCTTTGGTCAACAACGGCAACGAGCACAACAATATGCCACCGGGGATTGGATTTTAGCCCTAGATGCCGATGAAGAAGTCACGCCTGCATTACGGCACAGCATTTTACATGCCACTTTAGCGGCGCCCGGCACTACGGTTTATGGTCTAAAACGGATTGATTTTATTTTTGGCCATGCGATTGATAATCCCCATTGGATCATTCCGCTCAAAGCCCACTGGCGTTTATACCCCAGGCATTTTCACTATAATAATGCATTCGTGCATGAAGCCTTGGACACTCAGGCTGCGCAGTGTGTGGCTTTGCAGGGATACCTGCATCATCATACGGTGCCAGATTTAAATTTTTGGCTGCAAAAGCGCCTTCAATATGCCTTGACTTGGGCTACCGAACGCCATCACAAGCAAAAAAAGGTCTCTATATTTAGTATCCTCATTCATACTGCTTGGTCATTTATTAAACAATATATCATTGATGGGCGCTTTTTAATGGGCGCCTATGGATTTATTTATGCGCTTATTTTTATGCAATATACATTTAATAAATATGCCTTATTATACGATTTAAATCGTCAGCCGCACACTTATCAGCCCGATTACAGCCCGCACAGTATTCATCTGCACCCCTTACCCCCTTTGCCGCCTAAACTAGGGCCGTTTATGCAGCGTTTAAGTGTGGTACTCATTATTAAAAATGAGGTCAAACATTTAGCCGCGTGTTTATATAATATTTATGCTATAGCCGATGAAATTATTATTTTGGATTCGGGCAGCACTGATGAAAGCAAAGTCATTGCCGAATATTTTGGGGTTCAATGGTTTGTAAATACAGATTGGCAAGGGTTCGGCATTCAGCGACAACTTGCACAGCAGCACGCAACGGGCGATTATGTTCTAATGCTGGACGCTGACGAAGGGCTTGATAATGAGCTTAAAGCCGATATTATGCAGCTATTAAATAAACCCTTAAATAAAACACAGGTTTATGCCGTCAAACGTATTAATATTTTTTGTGGCTATAATATTCACAGCAAGACGTGGTATTACGGTAAAATTGTACGTTTATATGCAAACGGACATTTTAAATATCACCCTTATAAAGTGCATGAATCGGTTAACACTGAACAAGCTCGTGTGCACTTGTTAAAGGGTTATATGCTGCATTATACCAATAATAATCTTTATCACTTTTTACAAAAAACTGTGCGTTATAGCCAAGATTGGGGCATTGAACGTTTGACAAAATGTAAGCGCCCTGCATCTTTGGTATTGCTGCCTTTAAAAAGTGGATTTGCTTTTTTGAGAGAGTATATGTTAAGAGGAAGCATCTTTAGTGGAACTTACGGATTTTTTCTGGCTGCTGCAACCGCCCATTATAATTTGAACAAATACTTGATTTTATGGGTAGAAAATCATCGGCAACGACCACCCCATAAATAAAGCTATTGGGTTAACTCATAATTTAAATTGGAGTAGAGTATGATGAGCATTCCTAAAATCATTCATCAAACCTATAAAACTTGTCATTTACCTAAAGAATTAGCAGAAATTACTGAAAGCTTGCGCCGACTAAACCCCGATTGGGAATATAAATTTTATACAGATGAAGATATTTTAAACTATATAAAACAACATTTTGATGAATCTATTTTAAATGCCTATTTAAGCATTAATCCTGTATTGGGTGCTGCAAAAGCAGATTTATTTAGATATTTGGCAGTCTATAATGAAGGCGGCGTTTATCTGGATATTAAAAGCACCTGTATTTATCCATTAAGCAGTATTATTCAAGCCGATACCTGCTTTATAACGGCTCAGCGGCAAAACGAAATCGGCCAAGATTATGAAGGGGTGGGTAAAATGGGTTATATTGTAAAAGACTTAGGCATCAGTCATGGAGAATATCAGCAATGGTTTATTATTGCAGAGAAAAACTCACCTATTCTAAAGAAGATGATTGAAGAATTTATTAATAATATTAACACTTATACACCTTGGAAATATAAATTTAACGGCTATGGGAAAAGAGGCGTTTTATTTGTAACCGGGCCGGTGGTTTATACTCAAGTTATTCATGAGATGAAACATTTATACCCTATTCAGTTTTTTCGCTATGATAAAGATATCGGACTCAAATATAATGCTATTAAAAATAATCAATCTCATACAAAAGTACTTAAAAATCATTATTCAAAATATAAAACCTATGTCGTTGATAAAGGTCCATTAATGAATATTATTTTTTATGCCTATATAATCCCCATGCGATTGTTTAAAAATACACTGAAAATCTTTAATATCCACGTTGACTAAACTTTCTAATACTCATTTCTATTGATGACAAGAAACAAGGCGACCGCGAGGGTTTATTGATGACCGCACCTCAATTTATGCCGATATGGGTTAATATCTGGGTTATTTTATTACCTGCCTTGGCATTATGGTTACCGAGTGGTTACTCTTATTCAGCCATTATATTACTTCTAACCGCTTTACTTCAGTTAAAAAAGGTTTCAAATATTAAATCGTTTCATCAAACTCAAATATTATCAATTATTTTTTTTATAATGGCGCTTGGGTGCATCATCAATGGCTATCGCAGTTCTTATTTAATTAGTGAATATAATGCGGCTATTCGCTACATTGGTGCCTGTTTTATATTATGGTTATTAATGCAATATAAACCTTCAATACATGGAATCATTTACGGTATTGGATTTGGCGCCTTTGCTGCGGGCTGCCATGCTATTTGGTTCGGCTTATTATATCCGCAATTAGGCTATAGTCGCGGCTCCGTCTATAATAATCCCATTCAATTTGGTAATATTGCCTTATGCCTGGGTGTTATATCCGCCTGGGGGGCAGTATTATTACCTGGTTGCTCTCGTTTAATACGATTATGCTTAACGGTAGGCGCCCTATTCGGTATAACAGCCTCGTTAATATCGCAAAGTCGCGGCGGGTGGTTGGCGTTACTAATCGCTGTCCCCATTTTTATGGGGCTAATATTAACATTTTACCGATTTCCAAAGGCTTATTTAAGATTAATAGTACTTTCGGCCCTATTATTTTTTAGCAGTTTTTATTTATTCTTTGGTGGATTATTAACACAGCGAATTGAACTTGCAGACCAGGAGTGGCAAACCTTTTCATTTAAAAATAATAGTGAAACGTCAGTCGGGGCACGTCTTCATATGTGGAAATTTGGCTTGACTGAAGCCCAAAAAAGCCTTCTGGTAGGCGTAGGTTCAAAACAGATGCTTATAGACAAAGAACGGTTTGTAATCAGCCATCACCTTTCTAAAAGCATGCTCTCGTACGTGCATTTGCATAACGAATATCTGGATACATTGGTTAAAAAAGGTATATTTGGGCTTACGACGTTACTTGCCTTTTTTCTCTATCCTGCTTATTTATTTTGGCCAAAACATTCTGATTCACCCTTACAGAAACTGTGCAAACTATCAGGTTTAAGCACTGTGTTGCTGTTTATGGGATATGCCTTAACTCAGGCGACCTTTCAGCATAATGACGGTTTACTCATCTATACTTTATTGATTATCTTTTTTTACACTGCTTTACTACGCTATAGCACCCCCTAAAATGGCCTTTGTGCCCTTATTTTAAATCAATCGAGAACTATGATGTCTAAACCTACACGAGCATTGGTACTATTTTCGGGCGGTCAAGACTCGACAACCTGTCTAGCCTATGCATTGACCCAGTATGACCATGTGGAAACCATCGGGTTTAACTATGGTCAACGGCATGAGGTCGAAATGGCCTGTCGCATAGAGGTTTTAAATGCCTTACGTGCTCAATTCCCAGCGTGGGCCGCTCGTTTGGGTGAAGACCATTGCCTCGATTTAAATTTATTGGGGCAAATTAGCGATACGGCCTTGACCCGCCAAAAACAAATCGAATTTGATGCAAAACAGATTCCGTCAACCTTCGTGCCCGCGCGTAATTTGTTATTTTTTACCTTTGCGGCAGCGCTCGCGTATCGCAGGCAGTTAACCTGTTTAGTGGGTGGCATGTGTGAAACCGATTATTCAGGCTACCCCGATTGTCGTGATAATACGTTAAAATCGTTGCAAGTTACGCTGTCATTAGGTATGGATAGTCCGATCGTGATTGACACACCGTTAATGTGGCTTGATAAAGCCGCCACTTGGGGCTGGGCGCAGCATTTAGGCGGTCAAGCCTTTATCGAATTAATCAGGCTAAAAACGCATACCTGTTATTTGGGCGACCATGAAACCCTGCATGACTGGGGCTATGGCTGCGGTACATGTCCAGCATGTGAGTTACGCAAACAAGGTTATGTAACTTATATGAAGTTACCTCAGTCTGTTTAAGACATTTTTTAATTATATAACAATTGACTTAAGTAATTGATTTTGAAATAAGTATTGTAATTAACGAGGTTTTACCTTAATTTTTAAAGCGTCGTTTAAATACGCTATACTTCATGCTGATTTTACTATTTATAATGTCATTTAACATGCTCCAAATGATTCGTTCATTGAACTATAAGCTTTCCCCCAATTTAGGCCGACCTGCGATCAGTGATGTTCTGGCTGCATTATCAGTCGCCGGGGTTCTATTGCCGGAAGCGGTTGCGTATGCCGCCATTGCAGGTATCGCTCCAATACACGCTCTGTTGGCAGGCTTAATCGGTTTGGTAGTGTATCCTTTTATTGGCAGCAGCCGGTTTGCCATCGTATCCCCCACATCGTCAGCCGCCGCGATTTTTGCCGGTGCCCTAGCGGGTAGCCATTTGGAATTAGCCTTTGGGTTAGTATTCGTTACGGGACTTTTATTTTTGGCTGCGGCTTTGTTGCGCATGGGATTTATCGGTTCATTCATTTCACGTCCGGTCATGCAGGGCTTTGCGTGGGCGTTGGCCTTGATGATTATGCTTAAACAGCTACCGCATATGCTAGGCATTTCGGTTCAGGCCGGTGCATTTTTTCAGCAAGTTATCAGCTTGATCGATAGGCTTCCAAAAACGCATCTGTTAAGTGCAGCGTTAGGCCTTGGTGCTCTGATACTCTGGCTGGGGCTGCACCAATTACGCAAAACCTGGACATTTATCGCACCGTCTTTTATTGTTTTATTATTGGGTATCGCTTTATCAGGTTTTTTTCCTTTAAGGCAGGCAGGCGTTGAGCTGGTCGGACACATTGACCTGGGGCATATTGCCTTGCATTTTCCCCAATTAAATCAAACCGATTGGCTGCGCGCTATTGAACTTGCGCCGGCTTTAATGATGATTATTTTTGCCGAATCGTGGGAATCCGTACGCACACTCGCGGCCCCGACCGGCGATAAAGTCGGGGCTAATCGTGAATTGGCAGGCTTAGGATTAAGCAATATCGTTACGGCTCTCGTGCAAGGTTTACCGGTGGGTGCCGGATTTTCGGCCTCATCAGCCAATCAAAATGGCGGCGCTGCTACTAAATGGGCCAGCTTTATGGCGGGCGCGGCCATTTTGGCGCTGATTATGTTTGCCCGCCCAGAACTAGGACTCTTGCCTATTCCCGTATTGGCAGCGGTCGTGTTTGGTATTTTATCGCATCATTTATGGCCGGGCGAATTATTGCATAGTCTGGGTCATGGCCGCGATTCCTGGATTGCCATCATTTGTGTGTTATCTGTGTTGCTGCTTGGGGTAACGTTTGGCATGGTAGTTTCAGTGGGGCTCTCTATCGGCCTGGCCATTTTTCAGTTTTCCCGTCCCTTACTCGCCGAACTTGGGCGTTATGGACAAACGCATGATTATCTTGATAAAACACGCCATGCAGAGGTCATGACCTGGCCTCATATATTGATTATGCGCCCTGAAGAACCATTATTTTTTGCCAATGCTGAACAAATTTTTAGTGATATTCAAGCGCGCGCTCAAGCTAAACACGTCCAGACGATTATTATCAGTTTAGAAATGACCGAGGATTTGGACGCGACCACGTTAAACGCTTTACGGGACTTCCTGATATTTGCCCAAAAAAATCAATTGACCGTTTATTTAGCCCGCGTCCGCGATGTCACCCGTCATGCGCTACAACATATGCAAGCATTGCCTCATCAAGCCAAAGCCCGCTTACCTTATGCCTTGTTTTGGAGTGTAGATGACGCAGTGCAGATGGCGATTTTTCTGGTTAAAAATCCTTAACCTTTAGACATCAAGTTGCTTTTATGTCGTCTTAATAACTATATATCTATAAATATATATTTATATAAATATAGTTATAAATATTGAAATAAAGCTTGGTATTTGTAATGTTGTCAATATAATTTAACGCGGCGGCCTTTACCAATACAGTGGATAACGCCGTCCTTTGCCACTTCCATCGAAAAACAAATTATTATAAATTAGCGCTACCAGTACAATAATAATGGAACCCAGCAAGGTCGGCGTCCATAAAAAATTCCATTTAGCCAGCGCAATCATCACAATAACCGGATTGGAACCGGCCGGTGGATGCGGCACGTTAAACAACAACATCAACGCGATGGCAGACGCGACACCAAATGCCATACTAAGGGGATTCACGCCAAACATCTGCATGACCAAAAGGCCGGTAAAACTTGCAATAAAATGCCCGCCGATAACGTTACGCGGCTGCGCAAACGGACTGGACGGATAAGCGAATACCAGCAAACAACTGGCACCAAAAGAACCTAAAATAAGCGGTATTT
>JAGLBJ010000048.1 GCA_018260315.1 Moraxellaceae bacterium
CGACATCCGGCCCCGTTTGCCCAATCACATCAACATGTTCGATTAAACATGACTAACTAAGACGTGACCTAAACGGGACAATATTGTCTAACATGTGCAATAGTACATTTGGCATACGCTTATCGTAACAAAATTTTGCCTGCTGTCTGCAATATTTTTACATTTTTTTATTATTTTAGCTTTTTTAAACGATTTTTTAAACGCATTCTGTGTTTTAAAGGACGGATTACTTGACCAAAGTAAAAATTTTTAACCAGCTTATGCAACATTTTAAAAATCATTTGAATATGAAGCCAAAACTGCGTATAATTTGCCTTCCAATTTTGTTTAACAGTGTTTTTGTTAAACCAATCATAATAGGTAGTAACGAATGAAGACCCTCAGCGCAAAACCGGCTGAAGTACAACACGATTGGTACGTGGTTGATGCTTCAGGCAAAACCTTAGGCCGTTTGGCAACCGAAATTGCCCGCCGCCTTCGTGGTAAACACAAGACTAGCTTTACACCACACGTTGATACGGGTGACTATATTATCGTCACCAATGTAGAAAAAGTGGTTGTAACGGGCAATAAAGCACAGGACAAAAAATACTATCGTCATAGTGGCTTTCCGGGCGGTATTAAAGAAACCAACTTTACCAAGTTGATTGCCTATAAACCTGAAGAAGTGCTTAACCGTGCTGTAAAGGGCATGTTACCTAAAGGACCTTTAGGCTTTGCGATGATGCGTAAATTAAAACTTTATGCAGGCAACGAACACCCTCATACCGCGCAACAGCCTCAAGTTTTAGATATCTAAGGAACCACTATGGAAAAAAATTACGGTACAGGTCGTCGTAAAACCGCGACTGCTCGTGTGTTCTTAGCCGCAGGCTCTGGTAATATCACTATTAACAATCGCACATTAGATGTCTATTTTGCCCGTCCTACCGCACGTATGGTCGTGCGTCAGCCGCTAGAACTGATTGATGCGTCTGAAAAATATGATATTTTTGTGACAGTTAAAGGGGGCGGCATGGGTGGTCAAGCCGGTGCAATTCGCCATGGCATTACCCGTGCGTTAATTGCTGCTGATGCAGATTTAAAAAGCCAATTACGTCAGGCCGGTTTTGTCACCCGCGATTCGCGTGAAGTGGAGCGCAAAAAAATCGGATTACGTAAAGCCCGTAAACGTCCACAGTTCTCAAAACGTTAATCTCTATATTACTGCCCTATTTAACTGGTTATGTTTCTCAATATATAAAGTTTTTATGTGTTGTTAATGCAATATCCTTAAACCCTAGCCCATGCTAGGGTTTATTGTATGTGCCGTTTATTTCTATGGTATTTATGATTTACAGGTTCATGTTCCTTTAATGCCATAAACCAAGATGAGATTTTTTGTATAAATCGTGCAGAAAGCGTTTGGATTGATAGCAATTGTAGGCCATTTTGAATTAAAATTGCAACAAACCGTATGTCATTAATGTTAAGCCACATACTTAAGTGGGCCAGATGTTTAAGACATGCTTGCCCTTGGAGGAAACCTCAATGAGTTATGCCGAGCCTGTCAATGTAAGCCGTCGTCGTGTATTAATTGGTACGACCGCAACATTAGGGGCGCTAGGTGCCGTCGCTGCCCTAACGCCTTTTGTAAAAACATGGAATCCGAGTGCGCGCGCTAAAGCAGCAGGTGCTGCAGTGACTCAAGACATTAGTTCTATTGAAAAAGGCCAAATGATTGTGGTTGAATGGCGCGGTATGCCCGTTTATGTGGTGAGTCGTACCCCTGAAATGCTGGCTAATTTACCTAAAAATGATACCCAATTACGCGACCCTCAATCTGAAGCATCTGTTCAACCTGATTATGCTAAAAATGCAACGCGCTCTCGAAAACCTGAGATACTGGTGGTAACCGGGGTTTGCACGCATTTAGGCTGTGCGCCCGGGTTTCGTCCTGATGTAGGCGCTGCCGATTTAGGCGGTCCGGCTTGGCACGGCGGATTCTTCTGCCCATGTCATGGGTCTAAATATGATTTGGCGGGCCGTGTTTTTCAAGGTGTACCTGCCCCATTAAACTTGCCTGTGCCTGACTATAATATCGAAGGCACCATTCTGACGATTGGCACTTGAGGGCTATTTAAATGACGATTGCACAAAAATTTATGTCATGGGTAGATGCGCGCTTTCCTGCGACTGAAACCTATGAATACCACATGTCAAAATATTATGCGCCCAAAAATTTTAACTTTTGGTATTTCTTTGGCGTTTTATCCATGGTAGTACTGGTTAATCAATTGGTGACCGGTATTTGGCTCACCATGATGTTTAACCCGTCGGCTGAAGGTGCCTTCGATTCAGTCGAATACATTATGCGCGATGTTGAGGCCGGCTGGCTAATTCGTTATATGCATTCAACGGGCGCTTCAGCATTTTTCGTGGTGGTATATTTGCACATGTTCCGTGGCATGCTATATGGCTCGTATCAAAAGCCGCGTGAACTGGTTTGGCTTATCGGTATGGGTATTTACCTGTGCTTGATGGCTGAGGGGTTCTTCGGTTATTTATTACCGTGGGGTAATATGTCCTTCTGGGGTGCACAGGTTATTTTAAATTTGCCTGCTGCCATTCCTGTGGTGGGCGATGCGCTAACGACTTGGGTTCGCGGTGATTATTTAATTTCCGGTATTACTTTAAATCGTTTCTTTGCCTTGCATGTGGTGGCGATTCCTTTAGTGCTCGTGGGCCTAGTCTTTATGCACTTGGTAGCCTTGCATCACGTGGGTTCAAATAATCCGGACGGTATCGAAATCAAAAAACAAAAAGATGCCAACGGCATTCCCTTAGATGGGATTCCGTTTCACCCTTACTACACCGTTCATGATTTGGTAGGCATTGTTATTTTCTTAATGATATTTTTTGGTATTATCTTTTTCTTTCCAGATGGGGGTGGTTACTTCCTCGAAAAACCGAACTTTGAACCGGCTAATGCTTTAAAAACGCCTCCGCACATTGCGCCTGTTTGGTATTACACGCCGTTTTATGCCATTTTGCGGGCCATTCCCAATAAATTAGGCGGCGTTATCGCTATGGGTGGCGCTATTGCGATGCTATTTGTGCTTCCTTGGCTAGACCGTTCACCGGTCAAATCGATTCGTTATAAGGGCATTTTATCGCGTATTGCCATTGGTATTTTCGTGGTGAGTTTTTTAAGCTTAGGTTATCTGGGTGCAACGCCATCAACTCCTATTGCAACAATTATGGCACGTATTTTTACGTTCTTATACTTTGCGTTTTTCTTACTTATGCCTATTTATACTGCTCTTGAAACCTGTAAACAACCGCCTGACCGCGTGACTGGAGGCCACTAATGAAAAAATATCTCCTGTCACTGGCTTTACCGTGTGCCTTGTTTTTTACGCCGGGTGTAAGCCATGCTGCTGAAGTTGAATGTGGTTCGAAAACCGATGCTAAAGGCGTGGTGCATGCTTATGAATGTAGCGAAGCCCCCATCGATTTATCAAATAAGGCCTCATTGCAGAATGGCGCGCGTATTTTCATGAGTTACTGCATAGGCTGCCATTCGGCCAAATATGTTCGTTATGAACGTATTTCGACCGATTTAGGTATTCCCCCTGAACTTATGCAAAAATATATGATGTTTACATCAGATAAAATAGGCGACCAAGTCAACGCAAAAATTGATGCCAAAATGCAAAAAAAATGGTTTGGGAATGCACCACCTGACTTGAGCCTGGAAACCCGGTTACGTAGTCCGGACTGGGTTTATACCTATCTGCTCAGTTTTTATGAAGACCCAAAACGCCCCTGGGGTGTGAATAATACGGTTTTTAAAGATGTTGCCATGCCTCACGTGTTGTATAGCATGCAACAAGAGTTAGGCGATGATGACTTTAAAGCGGGTGTGGGTGATTTGGTTAATTTTATGAGTTACATGGGCGAACCGATACAGCAAGACCGTAAATTTTATGGCTCGTTGGTATTGGCATTTTTAGCCTTATTGCTTATTCCAGTGTATTTATTAAACAAAGAGTTTTGGAAAGACGTTAAATAATTTGGTGATGTAGATATAAAGGGGCTGTCTTCGGACGGCCTTTCTTATGGTTATTCAAAAAAATATGGTTAATCAGACGTTTTAGTATACCTAATATTTATTATGGTATACAGCGCTCGCTCGCCATTGGGCAACTGAACCTGTACTTCATCATTTAACTGTTTACCGAGCAGTGCACGCGCTAAAGGGGATTGAACGCTTATAAACCGTTGCGCCGGGTCAAATTCGTCACTACCCACAATACGTACCTGCTGAATATTAGCCTGCAAATCTTCTAACTCAACATACGCCCCAAAATAGACTTTATTCACTTGGACTGGTTGCCCGTGTACTACTTGCAGCTCAGGCAGGCGTTTTTGTAAAAATCGAATGCGCCTATCGAGCTCGCGTAACAGCTTTTTACCATAAATGTATTCGGCATTTTCGGACCGGTCGCCCATGGCGGCAGCCTCACTGACCGCGCGCGTGACCTCCGGACGTCGTATGTTAACCAAGTGGTCGACTTCGGTTAACATACGAGTGTAACCTTCTGGCGTTATATAAGGGGCAGCCATACTTTTAAGGTGATGTGATTTCAGCAACAGGCGCTGGCGCTGCGGGCTCGCCACCTTGCGTTATTTCCCCATCAATGACAACCGAAATGTCATCAGACACCGCAGGCACATAAGCCGTCATACCAAATTCACTCCGTTTAATAGTGGTCGTTGCATTAAAGCCGATGACTTCATGTTTAGTCATGGGGCTGATGCCACGTTTGGTAAGGGTCAGTTTCAATGTTACCGGTTTAGTCTGGCCCAATAACGTTAACTGTCCTAAAATTTGCGCATGGGTTTTATCGTTGACTTTAACGCTATCAGTGGTAAATGTCATCGTAGGATATTGTTCGACGTTAAAAAATTCGGCCTTGGCTAAGTGCTCATCGCGTGCTTTCCAATTTGTGTCTAAACTACCGGTATCAATATTGACCTCCAGTTTCAGTTTCGCTAAATTTTTGCCATCAAAATCGACATTGCTACTAAACTTTTTAAACTGACCGTGCACGGTTGAAAATCCCATATGATTGACGGTAAAGCCAATAAATGTGTGCGAATTATCAATATGCCAGCCGGTATCAGGTGCAGTGGTATCAGTTGCTTCAGAAATGGCGGGTATGGTTTTGGTCGTGGTAACGGTTTTGGTCGTGACATGTTTAACCGTTTTAGCGTTTACACCGGTCGTTAGTACCAAGCCCGTTGCAATGAGCAGCGCCATTGATGTTTGAGGTTTTAACATGGTCAATCGTCCTTGTAAATTGAAGTGCTCTGAAAATTTGCGTGGGAATCATATAACTATCGGTCCATTAAATCCAAGAACCTGCTCATAATCAATCATGTTTAATGCTAATTTTTATAAAATCAATAAAAAAATTACTCTTGTATCAAAAATGACCAGATACTACTTTTCTGCGTTAAAAACTTGCCTGATAGAATCACTATAGGTGTGCGTTTTTGCCTTGAAAAGCAAGCGACCTATCCTATTTTGCCTATAAAGGTTAATCTTGAACAGAGGTTCTAAGGAACCAAATTAACTCGTTGCCGAATAGTCGCCAACGTATCTTGACGTAAAAGTACGCCATTTTCAAATACAGGTTCAAGTAAATTAGGCCGACCGTTTAATTCATCAAGCCGAATGGTTTCAAATCCTGTGGCAGTTTGAACCAACGCCAAACGGCCACGTTTACTGCGCTTGGCTTGACTGGTAATCGGGTCTTTATAGACATCGCGCCATTGTCCTGCGACTTGTGCGCTACTGGCTTTCATGGCCCAGCCTAGGGTATCACGATTGACCTGCTGTAACAATCCTCCCCCCATACCAAAGGCGACATTATCAATACTGAAGCCTGCGGCCATAATGGCATTAAGCAGTTTATCTAGGCTGATAGGATTAATGCCATCGCCTTGAATTAAACGCACATAGGGCGGCAACACTTTGTAACCTTTACCATTTAAAGTGGTGCCAAAACGGACGGCCAGGCGCTCTAAGGCTTCACGCACAACCTTAACCGGTTCGCCGCTATCGGGCCGAATTACCAACGTACCGCCCATGGTTTTAACCTGTTCACGCAATTCACCCCCCCACAGGCTATCGATGGCATTCCACAAGTCGTAACTGTCGCTGACCACCGCCACAACTTTACCTATACCGCCAAATTGATTAAGCATGTTACGATAAGCATCAACTTCGTGCGCCCTACCCCAGGCAGTCATCGTGCTATGTTCAGCCGCCGGAATAGAAAAACCCGCAATCTGTTCAGGCGTATTCATACCATACCAGCGCGACGCACCGATAATGGCAGATACATTATCAGTACCCAAAAAATTAACCAAGTGCCCCAAACCGCCCAGGGCTGCACTTTGTTCACTAGAGGCACCACGTGCGCCAAAATCATGTAGTTTAAACGGTAATCCCTCAAGATTATCCGCACTTTTTTGTAAGGCGCTACGTATCATACGCCAACAGGCATAACTTAAACTCGCAACCGTTGAGGGATACCACACGGCACGCAGCAACGCCGTTTCAATATAACTGGTCAACCAATAACAGGCCGGGTCGGTATTGACGACTTGCGTCACCGCATGATGTAGCGGCAACACCGTACCCTCAGGCACAGCTTCAATACACAATGGCAAAAACCCAGCATGCGCCTGTAAAATATGCTGCCAGCCCTCTTTAAAAAACGGCACACTATGCGCTTTTAATAAAATTTCGGCTTCATCAATATGCGCCTGGGCAAAGGGTTTGCTTAAATATTCCAATAAAAAGGCCTGCAATCCAAAAAATACCACATGCTCAAAATCGCCGCCCCGTGGTTCAATATAACTTGAAATATATTCTGTTTGTGGCGGATATTGCAGCCAGTGCGATGCTTTATAACTATCGGTATTTAACAGCAGATTATTAAAATCTTGACTTAACTGCATAACAAATCCTCAGGCAGACATGCATTTTTAAGGTTTAACATAGACCAACCCTGCTAAAAAATAGACACTTAAAGACCAACCATTTCAGTAATCATGGCATAATGGTCTTCAAATAAGCGCATAGGTTGCACATCGGCCAGGGCCACCCAAAATGCATGCGCGGCATCGTCGGCACCTTCCACGAGCGGTAGACCACGTCCGACCCCTAAATCAAAATAAAACGCCTGAGTGATCGTACGGCCACGTGCTGAACGGTGGGGGTCATCGAAAGTACGCTGAGCTTTAAAAGCATGGCGTAAATCGGCATCACTGACTGTAAGGCCGGTTTCTTCGCGCAATTCACGCACACAACTTTCAAATAAAGTTTCATTTTCATCAATAAAGCCTCCGGGCAGGGCCCACAAGCCTTTGCCCGGTAAGCTTTTACGTTCAATCAACAGGATATGCCCGGCACAAACCATAATCGCATCAGTGGTTACAAAGGTGGGTGGATAAGGCGAACTTTGCCATTGCCGCTTATATTCATCAATATACCAAGCTTCTTGCTGTAACGCGGCATAGGCGCTGCTGTTCTTAAAATGCTGTAAAAATTCAATTGTACTCGCAGGTACTTTATCAGGCTGCGGCATGGCCCCTAATAAATAACTTTCGCGCATGGGAGTCGCCGAAATATTATGATAATTTTCAACAGGTACCGAGGCCCAATGGGGAAACAGCGATAAATAATACGAACTACGGTCTTTTCGGTGGCCAATCAGTCCAATATTAAGAGCTTTATCAGCCTGTTCGGGCTGTGTAACTTGATTAACCGCATGCTGGACGGCTTGCACCCAGCGCGTGTCATTATATAAATGGTCTTCTAGCCCTACACAGTGAATACGCTTAGTCTCTTCTGAGCTAAAATCCTTTAAAATCATTGATTTGCGTTCATCGACTGTAAACGGATTGCGTGTACTGCGAGGCATAAACGCCGAGCCAATTAAGACAATAACATGCCGACTTTTAGCCAATGCGGTGCTAATAACCGCCTGATGGCCCATATGATACGGTTCGAACCGCCCGATAAACACCAAGTAATCAAACTCTAGCGACTGAACGTCATGAGGTCTAAAGGTTTTTTCTTCATTCGTTTTTACAACAGATTGATTCACAATTATAATCTCATAATGATTTGTTTGAGTGTAACATGCAGCTTGTCTGTCGCCTAGACAGCCTGTTTTAAAATGTTTTACTTTAGGCAAGAGCATTTAGAGACGATAGGGGTTAGAAAATATTTCAAAAATTTACTTAGGCTATTTATCCAGTTAAAAAAAAGAGAACCGAAATTCTCTTTTTAGCTAACGATTTAGTTAAGAACGTTGAACATGTCTGTATAAAAAAACGCTACATCATAAAATTTAGCGCGTTTCCTACTGATGCGCTTGAGCCGATTTTTTATAAAAAGGATACGCAGCAAACAATACCAAAAACCAAAGCGGCATAAAATATAACGCTTTTAGGGTATCTGGTTTTTGCGTCAAGGCATAAATAATAAAAACAAAAAATGCCAAAACTGCTAGCGACATCGTTTGGCCGCCCGGCATTTTATACAATGAACGGCTATGGAGCTGGGGGTGAACCTTGCGATATTTTAAATAGGCCAGCATAATCATCGACCAGACAAAAATAAAGCACAATGAAGAAACAGTGGTCACCAGTTCAAACACGTCCATAATACCTTTGCCCTGATACAACAGCGCAACGCCGACCACCAAATATAAACAGGTATATAATACGCCGTTCCAGGGCACGTTATGACGGGTCAGCTTGCCAAACCATGCAGGCGCCAAGCGCGTTTTAGACAGACCATACAACATGCGGCCTGTAGAATAGACCCCACTGTTAGCCGATGATGCAGCCGAAGTAAGCACGACAAAATTAATGAGGCTTGCTGCAATAGGAATACCGAGCAATGTAAACATATTCACAAAAGGGCTTTTATCGGGATTAACATGCGTCCAGGGCGTAACAACCATAATCGCCAATAAGGCCAAAATATAAAACACCATAATACGCACCGGAATGGCATTGATGGCACGGGGTAAATTTTTAGCCGGATTTTCAGCTTCTGCCGAGGTCGTGCCGACTAACTCCATGCCAACAAACGCAAAAACCGCTAACTGAAAGGCTGCCATAAAGCCCGTAAACCCTTTAGGAAACCAGCCACCGTGTTCCCATAAATTGCTTAGCTGAGCCACTGAATGGTCCGGGCCCTGAAAATGCGTGACCATTAACCAGCCGCCGGCTGCAATTAACCCAACAATGGCAATAATTTTAATCAGGGCAAACCAAAACTCGGATTCACCAAACCAACGCACTGATAATGAATTTAAGCTGATCAGAAGTACAATAAATCCGGCAGCCGGCAGCCATAACGGCACATCAGCCCACCAATACTGTATATAGCCGGTCATGGCAACGGTGTCGGAAACGGCCGTAGCCACCCAGCAAAACCAGTAAGTCCAGCCTACAAAAAAACCGGCCATAGGCCCCAGATAATCATAAATAAAATCAGCAAACGACTTATATTTTAGATTCGACAACAGCATCTCGCCCATTGCCCGCATCATAAAAAATAAAAAAAAGCCGACCAGCGCATAGGTAAAAATCACCGAAGGCCCGGCAAGGCTAATCGTCCGGCCTGACCCCATAAAGAGCCCGGTACCAATCGCACCGCCAATCGCCATCAACTGTAGATGTCGATTTTTTAAATGTCTTTGCAGCCCCTGTTGCTCAGGTACGTTTGAAAAATCCTGTTCCGGCTGCGGTCCGTTGGTCGCCATATTTATTCCATAATCTACTTAAAAAGTTGCTTTGCCAAAAAGATAATATCCCTCTGCCCTATCTTGTGAATCCATTATTTAACGATTTTCAACTGCACATTTAGACTAAAAAGTTAAGATAATGTTTTATCAAGACGTATCAAGCCCTCTAAACGCTAGTCTAGCTGCTAATTTAAGCATAGTTTATTGACGTAATGCACCATAATATTTTTTTAAATTTCACCCAAGTGTATTTTTTATAAGATTTGCAAAGACTATGCCATTTTGGAATTTTGGAATTTTGGAATTTTGGAATTTTGGAATTTTGGAATTTTGGAATTTTGGAATTTTGGAATTTT
>JAGLBJ010000049.1 GCA_018260315.1 Moraxellaceae bacterium
GATGCATTTAAACTTACGGAGTTTTACTCTTACAAGAAAAATACAGAAATAAGATTTTAAAATAAGCAAATTTAATGCCAGAAGTCAGTTTATTTATAAATTCATAAAAATAATACTGACCTATTGAAGTCATCTTAGCGCAGATTTTAAGCCGTCTTAAAATAAAAAAAATGATATATTAAGAACCTAATATATCATTTAGTGGTCAGCAAATAGGGGCTTCTGGCAACACACCTAAACTATGCAGGGGTTAGATTATTTGATATCTTCAATAAATTGCGGATAAATGGTGCTGTCGCTGTTTAAGCCTGCTTTATAGGCACCATTGGCAATATTAAAGGTATTGACGTTATAGGTAGAACCGTATATCGATTCATAGCTGTTCATTTTGAGAAAGACTGGTTTATTATCCGCTAACGTTAAAAAAATGCGTGCCGTCTACAAATTGTTGATATTGTTCAGGGGGCACACCCACTTTATGGGCCATAATTTTAATGGCATCATCATGGGTTTTGGGGTCTTTAATGTAGCGCACCGTTTTATCCCAGACCCTTAAAATTTTTATCCAGTCCTCTCTATGCGTGGCTAAACTACTGGCATTGACCGAGAGAGTATCGTAAATAAGACCGGGTTTATCTTTAGAAGAATAAATAATCTTGGAGCCCGCTACCGCTTTTAAAGCTTGATTGGCCACCGGTTGCCAGACTGCAATGGCATCAACCTGTGGGGTTGCCAACACCTGCGGCAGGCTATTGGTGACCGAATTAACCAGTTTAATATCTGAAGGCTGCATATGGTTATCATGTAGCGCAGTCGACAATAATAAATGATCAACCAACCCTTTTTCAGTGGCAACGGTTTTACCTTTTAAATCGGTAATTTTATTGATACCCGATTTAGCAATAATAACATCGTTACCCGCCGAATAATCGGTTGCCAGAATAATCATGCCCTTGGTGCCGCCTGCACTATTGATTAAATTATCACCGTTAGTAACCGTTACAGCATCTAACTGATTGGCGGTAAAAGCTGCCAATGAGGCTGAATAATCAAACCATTTAAACTCGACATTAAGGCCTGCTTCTTTTAACCAGCCTTTTTCAATGGCCACTTGCCATGCCACCCAGCCCGGCCAATCGCTGTAACCAATCGTAATAGGCTTAACTGAAGGGGTACCACTGCTATCCGTGGCTACGGCCGTTTCATTAGATTTTAGAGGTGTTTTCGCTTTGTTGTCACAGCCTGTCATACATACAGCAGATATCATCGATATTGATAACACGAGGTTTTTTAACAAAAAAATCTCCTTAATGTCAGCATGGGTCAAGACTCGGCTTAATATTTAGGCGCTCTGGTGCTTTTTTTTTGAAGTTAAAATGCAATCGCGGACTTAATTTAACACTTTATGCCAACGAATGCCAATTTGCGTATCTTCCAGTTTTGAGTTAATGACTCTTAGACCCTGTTTATAATTCATTGTTATAGGCAAAAACAGGATAAAATGTTTTCATGGGTCTTATAAACATCATTGTTAAACGTGATTGATTGTGAACAGGTTTTTAAACCTGCCGCCCGTTACGTTTAAACCATTGGATTTTCAACAGGCGCTAAGGTGAATAAAACTTGACCAGCCTTAATGGTCTGGCCTTTTTCAATAAAAATCTCGGCCACTTGCATACGGGCTGGCGCCACTATCGGTATTTCAATTTTCATCGCTTCAATAACTGCTAGTACACTTTGTTTAGCTACAATGTCCCCTATGCTACATTCAATTTTCCAAATGGAACCTGCCATATGGGCTTGAACCGTGCAACCACCGTCCGGAATGTGTATATCATGCGCTATATCAGTGCTAGCAAGGGGTTCACTGACATACTCTGCCACGCCTGACGCATGCCAACGTTGTCGTTCTGCTTCAAAATTGGCCTGTTGCATGGTCTTAAACGTTTGAATACTATCAGCGTTATCTTGCAAAAAGGTATTATATTGCACTAAATTTAACACGCCTTCTTCAATGCGTAAGGTTAAACGACCTGCTTTAAAGTCCTCACGCATGGTTAATAATTCGGCTTCGCTGACTTCATAAAACCTGATTTGGTCAAAAAACTGTAATAACCACGGTTGATTAGGTATAAAATTGGCATTTTTACGATAACGACTCCATATTTGCGTGGTACGGCCTACAAACTGATAGCCCCCCGGCCCTTCCATACCGTAAATGCACATATACGCACCGCCAATTCCTACCGCATTTTCCGGCGTCCACGTGCGTGCCGGATTATATTTGGTCGTGACCAACCGGTGCCGCGGGTCAAGCGGCGTCGCAACGGGTGCCCCCAAATAGACATCACCCAGCCCCATGACCAAATAATGGGCACTATAAACGATATCTTTAACCGCCTGTTTAGAATCTAATCCGTTAATGCGCCGAATAAACTCAACATTATCCGGACACCACGGCGCATCAGCCCGCACAATTTGTGTATAACGTTCGGTTGCAAGTTTGGTTTGCGAATCTTCCCATGCCAACGGTAAGTAAACCGTACGGGACGGCACCTGCATGCTGGTAATGTCAGGCAATTGCCGTTCGGCTGCCTTTAACAAGTCTAATAACGCAGACTGTTCAAGGCGTAACGAATCATAATGAATTTGCAGCGAGCGTATGCCCGGCGTTAAATCAATGATCGCGTCAATCTGCCGGAACTGCAAATCCTGCATTAAGGCATGCACACGAAAACGCAGGTTTAAATCGAGAATCAGCTCGCCATATTCTACTAAAATATATTGATTACCAGCCGCTCGATACACTACATCGGGCAGGTCTGGCATTTCCAAATACGCTAAAATGGCCGTTTTTAAGGTGTCAGGCTGTGCATAAAAATCAGCATTAAACTGCACAGTCGCCATGTCTGCAGATTGCATTATTTGTTGATAATGCCGGGCCAACTGTTGCGCTTGAGTGTAATCAATTGGTACAAACTGTACTTTATCGCCCGGCTTTAATTGCCCAAGTTTCCAAAGTTCACTACTGACCACCACAGCCGGACACACAAAACCACCTAAACTTGGGCCATCAGGGCCTAAAATAATCGGCATGTCTCCGGTAAAATCGATAGCGCCAATGGCATAGGCGTTATCGTGAATATTGGACGGATGTAGCCCAGCTTCTCCCCCATCTTGACGTGCCCACTGCGGTTTAGGACCTATAAGACGAATGCCGGTACGACTCGAATTAAAATGGACTTCAAATTCATGGGCAAAAAAAACCTGAATATCGGACGGCGTAAAAAAATCGGGAGCGCCATGCGGCCCATACATGACTGCTATTTGCCAATGCTGGCTAAAGAGCGGCCGTTGTTCATTTGCCAAAGACTGCTGAATGGTCTGACCTTGCGCCACTTGGTGAATAGGCAACATATCACCCAATAATAAGTTACGTCCCGCATGTCCGCCAAACTGGCCTAACGTAAACGTCGCTTGCGAGCCAAGGTATTGGGGCACATCAACGCCACCTTTAATGCCAATATAAGCCCGCATACCCGTCTTGATCGCGCCACAGCTTAGAACTTGACCCTTGTTAACCTGAATAGTTTGCCACATGGGCACAGGGTCAGCATCTAAATGCGCGTCCATATCGCCACCGGTCAGCACAATCTGGCTGTCACAGTGAAATTTTAATACCGGCCCTTGCAACGTACATTCCAACCCTGCCGTATTAAAAGCATTAGCCAATAACTGATTGGCAACGTTTAACGACAAGGGATCCATGGCACTGGAAGGGGGCACACCGACATTCCAGTAGCCCAAACGTCCGGTCACATCTTGTACTGCCGTTTGTACACCCGCCTGGAGCACTTCTATTTTTTGGGTCTGCCAGGTAAACGTATTCAAAAACCGGGTCGTTTGCTGGCCTTGTTTAAATACGTCACTGCTAATAATGTGCTGTAAATATTCCAGGTTGGTTTCAATACCGGCAATTCTGGTCATCGACAATGCCCGTTGCATGGCCTCAATGGCATCTAGACGATTAGCTGCCGTTACAATAATTTTAGCCAGCATCGGGTCATAAAACGGCGAAATGGTAGAACCGGTTTCTATCCACGTTTCAGTCCTTGCGCCGGAGAAAAATTGAACTTCGGTTAATAGTCCTGCGCTGGGCTGAAAATTTTTAATCGGGTCTTCGGCATATAAACGTACCTGAATAGAATGGCCCAGCGCGATTAACGGTTGTTTAGGTGCAACCCACTGGTGACCGGCCAATTCTATCATCCATTGAACCAAATCGACGCCAAAAACCTGCTCGGTGACGCCGTGTTCAACCTGCAAGCGCGTATTGACTTCCAAAAAATAAAATTGCTCGGTATCGGTGTCCATGACAAATTCAACCGTTCCGGCCGAACGATAGTGCACCGATTGCATCAACCGTACTGCAACACCTTGCAGATAGGCACGCTGTTCGCCGGTCAAATGAGGGGCGGGCGTTTCTTCGACGACTTTCTGGTTACGCCGCTGCACCGAACAATCACGCTCTCCTAAAGCAATGACTTGACCATACCCGTCGCCAAAAATCTGTACTTCGATATGCCGTGCATTTTCGACAAATTTTTCCAAATACAATCCAGCATCTTTAAAGTTAGCCTGGGCAAAATACGATACTGATTGGTAGGCTTCGTTTAATTCCTGTTCATTCCACACCAGGCGCATGCCGATACCGCCGCCACCTGCCGTACTTTTAAGCATCACTGGATAACCAATGCGACGAGCTTCAGCCATGGCTTGCGCTGCATTTTGCAATAACTCACTTCCGGGCAGTAAAGGGACCTGATTTAATGTGGCTAAGGCACGCGCAGTATGCTTTAAGCCAAAATCGCGCATTTGTGCAGGCGTTGGGCCAATAAACGCAATGCCATCGGCTTCACACGCCTCACAAAATGCAGCATTTTCAGATAAAAACCCATAACCCGGGTGAATCCCGTCGGCCCCGACCTGCTTGGCAGCAGCCAAAATCTTCTGCATGTCCAGATAACTGTTTTGGGCAGGTGAAGGGCCAATAAATACCGCTTCATCGGCTAAAGTAACCTGTAACGAATCACGGTCAGCCTCAGAATAAACCGCCACGGAAGCAATGCCTAAAGTTTTTAAACTGCGAATAATGCGACAAGCAATAGCACCTCGGTTAGCAATCAGGACTTTTTTAAGTGGCTCAGGGTTAAGTGGCTTAGCAGGTAAAACACGCGAATCTAACATGGCAAGTCCTACTTAGGATTCAGAACGAACGCCCGTATGCACCAGCAGTTGAATCGGTGTCGGGTTATAGGCATTGCAAGGATTATTAAGCTGCGGGCAATTGGAAATTAACACGATCAAATCAACTTCAGCATACAGCTCGACATATTTACCCGGCGCAGAAATGCCGTCATCAAACATTAAATGCCCCTGCGGTGTCACCGGTACGTTCATAAAAAAATTGATATTAGGGCCGATATGTCGTACATTCAATTGAAACTTTCGCGCAACGGGATGCAAGGCCAGCGCATGCATAAAATTATTACGGCAGCTATGCATCGGATACGTGTTGTGTGCATACCGAACCGTATTACTTTCGCATGAACAGGCACCCCCCAAGGTATCGTGTCGGCCGCACGTATCATCATGAATAACTGCAATAGACCGGCCAAAATTGCTATACAACACGCTGCCTTTTTCCAAATACACCGCTTGATTCAACGCCAGCGTATCGGTTGCGCTATAACGCTCGGCCGGGTCATGCTGGGTGACCAATAGAGTATCGACGGCTTGATTACCTTTTAAATCGATAATACGCAAATAGTGGCCCTGTTTAAGTTCACACATCCACGGCTCACCCGCCGGACAAATCTCATTGAGAATAATCTCTTTAAAAATACTCTCGTTGGCCATGTGAGGGTCAATTACTGTTGCCATAAGGGACTCATTTAAAAAATAAAACCAGCACACGAAAACGTATAAATTTAAAACTTATCTATTTAAACCAATTAAATAACCGTTTCCAACGCAAAATAACGGGCATTATTGGCAAACGCACGTTGATTCTGGGCACAGGAATCACGGCAAACATCAACAGACGCCAGAGGTTTGGCTTTAAACAGAGTGAGTTCGATATCGGCCGGTTGATAGAGGGCTTTAGCAGTTTTGCTGTCCGGCGTTATATCACCATTTTGAACCTGTGCCGTTAAAAGCGGCTGATTCAAACCATGCGGCGCGGCTGATAAAAACACTAGGCAGTTCATTTCAAAGCGCAACTTAATCGCCTGTTGCGTGTGGTTAGCTGGCACATAGCTTAAATGACCGGCTGCGTCAGGTACTACCCTGGAAAATAAATTTAGGGTTGCACTTAAATCCATCGCACCCAAATTAAATTTACTCATTTCGATCAATAGCCCTTCAAGGCCATTTTGAAACATCGTGTTACGTGCCTCTTCAAATGTGCGGGTACCATATATTTTTTGAATTTGTTCAGGACGGCTGGGGCCACAAAGGGCATCATTCCAGCCATGGTCATCTTTAATAATCGACAGCATGCAGCGACCTAAGTCCGAATACAATAGATGGCCTGTGCTTAAAAAGGCGGTATGTTGACCTTTTAAACTATCGGGCATATTAAACCGTTCCAGGCGGTCTTCGCTATTCACACAAAAAAGTGAAACATTGGCGATTTCGCCTAGTGATTTAAGCTGTAATACCGTGCCCTTTTGAATACGGCCTGACCAATGATGACCCCCGGGTAAACCTTCCGTCCATAACGGCTGGGTTTCATGAAATGGTAAGATAACAGGCGAAGCACCAGAACTTGGCGACATAAAAAATCCTCTGCTTTGCGTTTATTCAAGGTTGAGGGGATTCAACTGAACAAGCCGGTAAAATATTGACTGCATAATATAGAAGCGTCTAAGCCGCCTTCTGTTATTTTCGGGTACTCACAGGGGTCATACGTGGAATATGCGGCAATGCGTCCTCCAAAATTTCCTCTTGCGCATAAACCAAACGGTCCACGCGTGCTCGTAATGCCTTAAATTCCGGGGTATACATGACTTCGGGTGAACGCGGACGCGGTAAATCGACCTCAATGATATCAGCGATTTGTCCGGGACTTGCTTTTAATGCAATAATACGGTCAGCCAGCAAAATAGCTTCATCCATATCATGAGTCACAAAAATAATCGTGAGCTCAATGCTCGTCCATAAATCCAGTAAATGACGTTGCATTTTTTGCCGTGTATGCGGGTCTAAAGCTCCAAAAGGTTCGTCCATCAATAAAATTTTAGGCTCATTAACCAACGCGCGCGCAATAGCAACACGCTGTTTCATGCCGCCGGACAACTGGTGTGGATAATGATTTTCATATTTTTCAAGACCGACAATATGCGTCCACTCGCGCGCTTTGGATTCGGCCATGACATGACTCAAACCCTGCATTAACGGCCCAAACATAATGTTTTGTTTTACAGTTTTCCAGGGAAACAACGTATAGCCTTGAAACACCATACCGCGTTCTGAGCTCGGCCCATGAATCGGCTGACCGTCCATCAACAGTTCGCCTTCGCTAAAGCCATCTAACCCTGCAATAATGCGGCTTAATGTCGATTTGCCGCAGCCTGACGGGCCAATAATACAGACCAATTCCCGCTTATGAATACTGAGATTAAGCTGCTTTAAAATCGTGCGTTGTACCTTGTTTTGTGTAAAGACCTGACTTAACTGCTTGATTTCTAAAATAACCGGCCGCGCATACAGTTTGGTAAAATAATCGATGTGGTTAAACGGAGCGTTGGGGGCAGTTGATGTTATTTCTAAGGGATTCATGCTTTTACCCCGACAGTCCATTTAAATAAACGTTGGCCCAGCTTCATTAACAGCACATCACAAACCAGTCCAATGAAACCAATAATTAAAATAGCCGCATATACGTTACTAAAATTTTGATAACGGGCCTGCTGAGTAATAAACCATGTAATCCCTGACGTGGTACCAATCAATTCTGCAATAATCAAATAAGTCCAGGCCCAGCCTAACAACACACGTAAATCTCGGTAAATATCCGGTAAAGCAGCTGGAATCACCACATGCAACAGACTCTTAATTTTATGGGTGCCTAAGGTATAGCCTGCTTCTATCAGGTTTTTGTCCACCATGCGCGTCGTATTGGCGATGATTAGAATTTGCTGGAATAATGTTCCGATAATAATAATGGCCAGCTTTGGCGCATCGTTAATGCCCAAAATCGCCACCGCCAATGCACCAAAAGCGGGCGCCGGTAAATATCGAAAAAATTCTACAAACGGCTCGGTTAATCTAGACACCGTATGAGAATACCCACATAAAATGCCCAGTGGAACTCCAACAATTGAAGACAGTATAAAAGCTGTAAACACCAACCGGATACTTTGCCATAAACTCTGATGAAACCAGGGACCAGAGGCTTCAGGTGGCGGGGTCGTAAATGAAGTTACTAAAGCTTTGGCGACCTCGTGGAGAGCTGGCAAATAAATAGGATTGACCAAAATGCCTTCAGGTGGGCGTTGATTATGATTAACTGCTTGCTGAGCCTGCGCATAAAAAATAGTTTTGTCAACACGGTCGCCGACTTGCAGTAACGGTACGCTACCTGTATCGGTCACTTGAATTTGGGGGTGCCATAGTGCCGGAATATAATGGCCGACCAGAGCGCCAAAGGAATGAGGAATGAGCCCAATGTGAGCATAAACGAATGGCGTGCAGAGGGAAGTTTATCCACGTAAGACATAAAGACTTAGTTCCAAGCTGACCAGCAGTACAAGCAATTGCGGCATACAATATTTATCACTTGGATAACCTGCAAATCTAATGCCAATTGATCCATTTAGTATAAACTGCATAGAGACCGTTTATAGCGACTATTTAATGACACTTTTATTAACTATTAAATATATAGGCCATAAAAAATCCCACGCAGCTGGCTAGCGCCTATTTCAAATCTTGCCGCAATGCTTTTAACTCAGAACGTGTTCACAACCTTTTGAGCAGTGAAGTAACATTGGTAAGTGGAAGGCTCATGTTTAAGTTAAGTGCTATTTACCGTTTTTCCACAAACGTCTGTTTTTTCAAACCAAGCAAAGGAATGCTTAACGACCTATGGCTTTGGTATGACTTTAAATTAACATGAGTAACTAACATAAGTAACTGAACGATTTAAAATTACAATCTGCTTGCTTGCCGGTTACCTACTGCTAGCTTATAACACAAACCTAATGTTATAACATAATTGTGTTTGGTTACTTACAATTTGGTATATTTAACTAAACCATCTGTTTAAACGGTAACGCTTCGACGGCTGCCTGCTGATAGTTTAAGATTTCAATGGCTTCAGTTTCGCAAAAATGTTGAATCGCTTCC
>JAGLBJ010000004.1 GCA_018260315.1 Moraxellaceae bacterium
TGGTGAATCAGGTACGGGTAAGGAAGTCGTAGCGCGTTTGATTCATCAATTGGGCCCGCGCAGTAATCAGCCGTTTATACCGGTTAACTGTGGGGCTATTCCGGCTGAACTGATGGAAAGTGAATTTTTTGGCCATAAAAAGGGCAGCTTTACGGGTGCAACCGAAGATAAACCGGGCTTGTTTCAAAGTGCGCACGGCGGTACATTATTTTTAGATGAAGTGGCCGATTTACCGCTGGGCATGCAGGTTAAACTGTTGCGCGCTATTCAGGAAAAGAAAATCCGACCGATTGGCGGACAAACTGAAATTCCGGTCGATATTCGCATTTTAAGTGCAACGCATAAAGATTTAAAAAAAATGGTTCACGATGGACTTTTTCGGCAAGATTTATTTTATCGCATAAACGTCATTGAAATTGCCCTGCCCCCGTTACGTGAGCGCGGCGGGGACGTGTTGTTACTGGCCGATATTTTCTTGCAGCGTATTTGTACCGAATGGCAAATTCCCGTGCCGGTATTATCGCCTGCCGCTAAAGAGCGTTTAAAACAGTACCCATTTTTGGGCAATGTACGCGAACTCCATAACATTTTAGAACGGGCCTTAACCTTGTGTGATGCAAGTGTTATTGAACCTGAGCATTTACAGTTAGAAGGATCAAGCCAACCAGGATTAAAATCTGAGCATAGCGGCCCTCATGCCCTCTCTGCCTCTATAAACCTTCAAGCCTTGCGCGCGCCAGTCACTATGCAGCACAGCATACCGGCAGAAGGCCTGGAGGCACATTTGCAGCAGGTTGAAAAACAAATTATCTTAAATGCCTTGGAGCAAAATCAATGGAACCGCACCGCAACCGCACGTAAATTAGGCATGAGTTTTCGGTCGTTGCGTTATCGGCTTAAAAAATTAGGCGTTTGTGATGAAGACGATTTGCCTGATGAATACGAGAAAATCCCGCTTTAAACTAAGCGGCTCCTTCTTGTGCTTTTATGAACGGTACTTAGGCAAAGCGGCCGGATAGAACCGCAAATGAGAATGATTTACTTTGTAATCAAATAGGCGCTTCTCGTCGATAGTCTGCAACAAAGCGCCTTTTAAGCTTATTTTTGCATATAATTTAGCTTCAAATAAATTAGTCTGAATCTAGTGAGGATAATATGAGCGATAAACGTATTTCTGACGCCATGGAAAACGCCCTAAATGCCCAAATGATGCAGGAGGCTGAACAGGCTCAAGTGTATTTAGCGCTCGGCATCTGGGCTGAAACGCATAATTATGATGGTTTGGCAGATTTTTTATACAAACATTCGACTGAAGAACGCAATCATATGTTCAAGTTTTTGGAATATATCAATCAGCGCGGCGGCGAAGCTAAAATTGAAGCCATTCCGGCGCCTACCGATAAGCCTAAAGATGTAACCGATTGCATTGATACCGTTTGGAAACATGAAGTGCAAAATTCTAAGGCGATTTACGCGCTAACCGATATGGCCCTGGCTGAAAAAGATTGGCCAACCTTTAACTTTATGCAGTATTTCGTTAAAGAGCAAATCGAGGAAGAAAACCTGATTTCCGATTTACGCGATAAATTATCGCTGGCAACCAAAGAAAAAACCGGCAATGCAAACTTATATTCGTTTGACCGTGATTTAAACAATGCACCGCAAGATAGCGAAATAGCTCTCCAAAAAACCTTGGGCGGCTAAGGGATTGCCTTAAGAACAGGCGTCCCATGTTATCTTACGTCTTTATCGGCTAAAGCAGTATTTTGTGCATTAAAATGCTGCTTTGCCCGGACTTTTTTACGTTTGACGTCAGGCTATTTTAAAGCCAACGCATCGGGTAACAACGGGATTAGCTGCTTAATTAAAGCCGGTAACTCCTCGGACTTTGGTGGCATCAAGGTAATATGCCCTAGTTTGCGTCCTGGCCGTTCTTCTTTTTCGTAATCATGCAAATGAGCGGCAGGTAAGGCTAAAATATCTTCACGCTTCGGATACTGCCCAATAATATTAACCATTACACACGGTTTAATTAAATCGGTTTCACCTAGCGGTAAGCCCATAACGGCCCGAATATGATTCTCAAACTGCGAACACACCGCCCCTTCAATCGTCCAATGCCCCGAATTATGCACGCGCGGTGCCATTTCATTAGCCAAGAGGCCTTCAGGGGTCACAAATAGCTCCAGGGTCAACACGCCTACATAATTTAAGTGTTCAAGCAACTGCTGCATATACTGTTGTGCAATAGGCGTTAAGGTCTCAATGTTAGGTGCCGGTACTACAGAATGCGATAAAATGCCTTGATGATGATGGTTTTGGGCCAATTCCCAATAGCGAATATCTCCCGTTTGCGCACGAACCGCAATCACGGACACTTCACGCTCAAAATGAATAAAACCTTCAGCAATTAACGGGCCATGTGTACCTAATGTTTCCCAGGCCCTAGCGATATCGTGCGCTGTTTTAACGACATACTGACCTTTACCGTCATAACCACCGGTTGCCGTTTTTAACACCATCGGTAGACCTAATTGGTCGGCGGCGTTCTGTAAATCGGTTAAGCAATGCACAGCCCGATAAGGCGCAACCGGAATATTAAGCGCATCAAACGTGGATTTTTCCAATAAACGATTTTGGGTAATCGCCAGGGCAGCACGCGGCGGAAAAATAGTAGCCGCTTCGGGTAACGCATCAATTGAACTTAACGGGATATTTTCAAATTCCAAGGTAAATAAACGTCGCTGTCCGACAAAGGCATGCATATCATCGGGTGAAAATACCGGTCCTAAAGCTGCCGCAGGGCTTTGATTAACGGCATCTAAAAATACGCAACGAATGCCTAGCGGCAGAGCTGCCTGCGCCAACATGCGACCCAGTTGACCGGCACCAAAAATGCCCAGTTGTAGCGGCGCCATAGCAGTGCATGATACAGGGTTAAACATGAATATATCCTAGGAATATGAGTACGCATCGCTCATTTTAATAATTAAGCGTCTGTTTTTAATTGATTTAATTTGACTGGGGGATAGCCGATTGCTGTACTCGTTCGGTTTGAGCGTGCCGAAAGGTAGCTACCGCTTGCGCAATCACAGGATATTGTAGCCCTAAAATTTGAGCGGCCAAAATAGCGGCATTGGTGGCGCCGGCTTTACCAATCGCCAAGGTTCCAACCGCTATGCCAGCAGGCATTTGCACAATCGATAACAGCGAATCGACTCCATTTAAAATCGATGATTGCACGGGTACGCCAAGCACAGGCAACTCCGTCTTGGCAGCACACATGCCGGGTAAATGGGCGGCTCCCCCAGCCCCTGCAATAATCACTTGCAAACCGCGCTGTTTAGCACTTTGGGCATATTCAAACAAACGATCCGGGGTACGATGGGCCGAAACAATTTCACATTCAAACGGTACACCGAGCTCACATAACATGCGTGCACTATGCTCAAGCGTTGCCCAGTCAGACTGCGAACCCATAATAATGCCCACCAGAGGCGTTTTGGAAAGCGCGTTTTGATATGAAGTTGGCGCATTGATATTCGATTGAACAGACATAACACATTCGCTATAAAAAAGCTAAATTACAAACGCCCATCAGAGCCCAGAATTTGAAAAAGCCATTATAAATCGGTTAAGTCGACGCCTAACCGTTGCGCCACTTCTTCATATGCCTCGACCACATCGCCCAGGTCTTGACGGAATCGGTCTTTATCGAGTTTTTTGCGCGTTTGTTTATCCCATAAACGACAACCATCTGGTGAAAATTCATCACCTAAGACGATTTCATGATGAAATAAACCAAACTCCAGTTTAAAATCTACCAGCATCATGCCACCCGCATCAAACAGGGGCACCAAAACAGCATTCACCTGATGAGTTAATTGCTGCATCTTAGCCAATTGCTCGGCAGTTGCCCAGTTTAAACTGACTGCAATCGATTCATTGACCATGGGGTCACCTAACGCATCATCTTTATAAAACAGCTCAAACGTTGGCGGCGTCAGAGGTGTACCCTCTTCTATACCCAGGCGACGGCACAGACTACCGGCGGCAAAGTTACGCACCACACACTCAACCGGAATCATGTTTAAGCGTTTGACCAACACTTCGTCCGGCGTCAATAAGCGTTCAAAATGGGTTTTAATGCCCGCATCGGCCAATTTTTGCATGATAAAAGCATTAAACCGGTTATTAATGCGACCTTTACGTGCTAACTGTTCGACTTTTTTGCCGTCAAAAGCTGATGTATCATCTCGAAAAACCAAAATTAAATGGTCAACACTATCAGTTTCATATACAGACTTTGCCTTACCTGTATACAATAATTTATTTTTCTGCATATAAACCTCCAAAACATTAAACGCCAGTCTCTTAAAACATGCTCCAATCATTAAGAGCTGTCATCACTGCGCTCGGCTATTCATTAGGCCAGTGCTGGACAAGTTGATTTAAGATCGCCTGTGCCTGCCCGGTCTCGACTAAAACGTCTTTGCTCGTTTGTACTGATACTGTGGTTTGGGCACCGGCATGACTGGTTCTTAGCATATACGGCTTATTATTCCATTGAACATCAATCCGTTCGAGGGCTGCATCTTGACGAATGATGTGCGCACCCGCCGAGGTCAACGCCTGCTGTAACATCGTCCAAATACGGCTGCTTTGACCGGTAATCGTTAATAAAGGATAGCCATTTCCATCCACCACCAACACGGGCAAGCTTGGCGTACCCACATCAACGGTCTTTTGATTGACGATTTGGGAGGTATCCAATGGCAACGGGGCTGGCATGACAAATTGATTATGGCGTGCATTGGTCAACATAGGTGCAGCACCTTCAATATGCGGCATGTCTGGCACCTTGTAAATAGGACGTATCGGGCGCGTTTCCTGGCCGACTGGCAAATTAAGCGGCGGCAATACGGCAGCTTTTTGATAATCTAGTGAGCTATTGTTTAACGCATAACGGCCACAACCGGTTAATGTTAAACTGGCGAGTATCAAGGCTGCCACAGATGTACGCCACACGATACGTCTAGTCACGTTAAAATCTTTGGAGAAAGGCACTGGAAACATTTAAGATTATCCTTGAGTATGCGGCAATAACTGGGCATGTGCCAACGCTGCCCGCAACGGCTCGCGTAACGGCCGGGCCAATGGGGTTAATGGCAACCGGATACCGACATCAATCAAACCCATTTCATGCAATGCCCATTTTACCGGAATGGGATTGGCTTCTACAAACATCTGGTCATTAATGGGAGACAAGAGCGCATGTAATTGATTAACCTGTTCCATAGCGCCAGCTAATGCAGCCGCACAAAGGTGACTCATAAGGACAGGCGCGACGTTTGCCGTCACCGAAATATTACCCTTGGCGCCCATGCCTATCAGTTGCCAGGCGGTGGCATCATCGCCCGAATACACGGCTATTTTACCGCTTAGCGCCTGAATTAAGGCCAGCCCGCGTTTAAGGTCGCCGGTAGCATCTTTAATGCCCATAATATTGGGAACATCAGCCAACCGCAAAACGGTATCGTGGGCTAAATCAACCGCCGTACGGCTGGGCACATTATATAAAATTTGCGGCAAATCCACCGCTTCAGCAACCGCTTTATAATGTAAAAATAACCCTTCCTGCGTGGGCCGATTGTAATAAGGGGTCACCAGCAAGGCCGCGTCAGCGCCCAGGCGTTTGGCCATCATGGTTAATTCGATGGCTTCACGCGTCGAGTTTGCGCCCGTACCCGCAATAACCGGCACCCGTCCGCCCGCGTAGGCAAGCGTGCGCTTAATTACTTCAGCGTGTTCTTCTACATCTAGGGTCGCCGATTCACCGGTCGTTCCAACAGCAATTAACGCATGGGTACCCTGCTCAATATGCCAATGTACCAGACGTTCCAGCGCCGCCCAATCGAGGCTTCCATCGGCGTGCATAGGGGTGACAAGCGCCACAATAGAACCAAAAATGTTGGGCTGTCCGTTTGAGGTCATGCCGGGGTTGCTCCTTAAAAATACAAGGCACAAATCGCTATATTTAATCTTGAATGTTAAACCATTTTAGCGTGTCATGTATGCAAAATTATAAAAAATTAACGGCTTTGGCATGGATCTTCGATAAAAAATCCCCTATCCTTGTTCAAGCCTTTGACGGCCTAACGTGCGATAGAGGACTTCTTTCGTTTAATCTTAAAAATTACTCGACCGTAACCGATTTGGCCAGATTACGTGGCTGGTCAACATCGGTACCACGCAACACCGCCACATGATAGGACAATAATTGCACGGGCAAACTATACACAATTGGGGCTAACTGCGCATGAACCGCCGGTATATTGATCACATGCACACGCTCACTACCGGTGATTCCACTAGCAATATCGGCAAATACAAACAATTCACCCGCCCGCGCTTGTACTTCCTGCATATTGGATTTCAATTTATCCAAAAGGGCATCGCCTGCCGCCAAAATAACCACGGGCATATCATTATCCACCAGCGCCAACGGGCCATGTTTAAGCTCGCCTGCCGCATAGCCTTCAGCATGAATATACGATATTTCCTTGAGTTTAAGCGCACCTTCCAAGGCGATGGGAAATTCAATGCCGCGTCCCAAAAATAACGTATCGCGCTTTTCAATAAACCGATGTGCCATTTTTTCAATGAGCGGGTCTAACAATAACGTTTGATGCAGCACACTCGGCAAATGATTCAACACTTGCCCCAGTTCTACTTCCATAACCTGCGTTAACCGGCCCTGAATTTTACCCAGTTTCATCACCAGAAGCATTAAGGCGGCCAATTGCGTGGTAAAGGCTTTAGTTGAGGCCACACCAATTTCCGGACCCGCCAAGGTTAGTAACTGCGTATCGGTTTCGCGAATCAGTGACGACGTCGCCACGTTACAAATGGCTAGACTTACGACACCTTCAATGTGCTGGGCTTGCACATCTCGCAGGGCCGCCAGCGTGTCTGCCGTTTCACCCGATTGTGAGATGCACACCAGCAGGGTTTGCGGCAATACCACCGGGTCGCGATAGCGAAACTCACTGGCAATTTCAACCTGACAAGAAAGTCGTATAATCTGCTCAAACCAATATTTAGCAACCATGCCCGCATGATAACTGGTACCACAAGCCAAAATTTGCACCTGTTTAACCTGCGCTAACCTTTCATGGCCTTCATCGACAAAACTGTCTTTGAGCAAGCTATTATCCAGTCCTATGCTAACTGTACGTGCAATGGCCTCAGGCTGCTCATAAATCTCTTTAAGCATATAATGTTTAAAGCGACCTTTGTCGGCTTGCGTCAAGGTCATATCAAGTTCGTGCGCATCACGTTTTACCGCTTGGCCGTTTTGAAAAATTTCTACTTCGGCAATCGTCAGACGCGCAATATCGCCTTCTTCCAAAAAAATAAACCGATTGGTGACAGGCAATAATGCCAACTGGTCTGAGCCGATGAAATTTTCACCAATGCCCAACCCAATCACCAACGGCGAACCGGCCCGCACCGCAATCAATTGGTCTTCGTGGTCGGCATGCACAATGCCCAACGCATAGGCACCCTGTAATAATGGCAAAACCGCTTGAACCGCTTGCAACAAATCAGGAATAGTTTTGCAGGCACGATTGACCAGATGGGCAACCACTTCAGTATCGGTTTCTGACGTAAAAATATAACCTTCGGCTTGTAATTCGGTTTTTAGCGCCGCATAATTTTCAACAATGCCGTTATGCACCACTGCAATCGGGCCCGATACGTGCGGATGCGCATTATTTTGCGTCGGTTTACCATGCGTGGCCCAGCGCGTATGTGCGATGCCCAAATGTCCTGGCGGCTGCGTGGTCTTAATGGCAGCGTCCAACATGGCCACTTTACCCACTTGCCGCTCACGATGAATCTGCCCGTGCTCAATGACCGCAAGGCCGGCTGAATCATAGCCGCGATATTCCAGCCGCTTTAAGCTTTCAACCAAAATTTGCGCCAAATTACGCTGCGCCACACCACCGACAATTCCACACATACACCTAACTCACTTGTCCTTACGCGGACGCTGATAATGCTCAATATTACGTTGTTGTCCACGAGCTATGCCTAACTGCTGCGCGGCAATATTCCTGGTAATGACGGACCCTGCACCCACCGTTGCCCCCTGTTCAAGCGTCACGGGGGCCACCAGCGCACTGTTAGAGCCAATAAAAACATCGTTACCTAACGTCGTAGTATGCTTGTGCGCGCCGTCATAGTTGCAGGTAATGGTACCTGCACCAATGTTGCAATGCTCGCCAATAACGGCATTACCCAAATAACTTAAATGCCCTGCCTTGGTATGTGCAGCAATTTTACTGTGCTTCACCTCAACAAAATTGCCAATATGAACATGCGCCGCAAGTTCAGTACCGGGCCGAATACGCGCAAATGGTCCGATATGACAATGATTAGCAATCTCTGCGCCCTCAATAACACTATAGGGCAAAATATGGCTGTCATCACCAATCGTCACGTTTTTAAGGATACAGCCCGCGCCAATATGCACGCCAGCGCCCAAATGACAGGTTCCCTCAATAATAACATTGGCATCAATGCGCACATCTTGCCCAACGGTCACCGTCCCGCGCAAATCAAAACGTCGGGGGTCCAGTAACGTCACCCCCTGGCGCATCAAAGTTTGGGCCTGTTGATATTGAAAACGGCGTTCGACATCTGCCAATTGCAAGCGGTCGTTAATGCCTTCCACTTCAAGGCCTGATTGCGGTGTTATGCTGCCAATCCGAATGCTATCGCGCGCTGCCAATGCTACAATATCGGTCAAATAATATTCACCTTGCGCGTTATTGGCCGTTAACTGCGGCAACCAGTCATGCAGGCGAGCATTATCCACACAATATAAACCTGTATTGACTTCACAAATCGCCTGTTCAGCAATTGTGGCATCTTTTTGCTCAACAATGCCAACAATCTGACCATTTTCACGTTTAATGCGCCCGTAACCCATAGGATTATCCAGGGTTAAGGTAATCATCGCCAATCCGTGTTGCGCGGCTGCTTGTAGACGATGTAAACTTTCTGCTGTAATCAGGGGCACATCGCCATATAAAATTAAACTCTGGCCTGTTTTGGGTAAGACCGGCAATACCGCTTTAACGGCATGACCGGTACCCAACTGTTCAGCCTGTTCGACCCATACAATAGGGCGTTCGCTAAAGGTTTTTTTAACCAATGAGCCGCCATGACCATAAACGACAATAGTTTGCTCAGCCTTCAAGGCTTGTGTACAGTTAAGGACGTGCCCAAGCAAGGGCTGACCCGCTAAAGGTTGCAGTACTTTGGGTAAGCGGGAATGCATGCGCGTACCCTTACCGGCTGCCAAAATAATCACGCTTAAACTCATGCGCGTTGTCCTATAAAAATATTAGCGTAAAGCCTGTAATAACTTTTGATGTAAACCGCCAAAACTGCCATTTGACATAATCACGACGGCATCGCCCGATTTAGCATGCCTGGTAATATGCTCGATAATATCGTCAATCTGTTCTAGCACTTGCGCTTTATTAGGCGCCTGGTCAACAACAGCTTGCAGGTCCCAATCCAAACCGGCCGGTTGATACCAAATTACTTCATCTGCCCATTGCGCCGATTCAGCAAGGGCCGATTTATGGCTACCCATGCGCATGGTATTTGAACGGGGTTCAATCACTGCCCACAATTTACGTTGCCCCAAACGTTTGCGCGCACCATCTAACGTAGTGGCAATCGCTGTTGGGTGATGCGCAAAATCATCATAAATTTCAATGCCTTGCACGGTTCCCAAGTGTTCCATGCGGCGTTTGACACCGCCAAATGTACTTAGCGCCTGTACGGCCGTTTTAGCCTCTACGCCGACCGCCGCCGCCGCCGCAATGGCCGTTAAGCCATTATTGACACTATGTAAGCCGGTCATGGCCCATTCAACCGTACCCTGGCTTTGACCGTGTTGCAGTACGGTAAACGCCGAACCATCAGTCGTCACCAATTGCGCCTGCCATTGTGCCTTGTGCAATGAATGTTTGGCTATGGTACTTCCCGTTACCTCGGTATATTGTACCGGCGTCCAGCAGCCCATCTGCAACACGTCATCTAAAGCCGGTTCACTATTGGGTAAAATAATCGTACCGTTCGAGGGCACGGTACGCACCAAGTGATGAAATTGTTTTTGAATAGCGGCCAGATTATCAAAGATATCGGCATGGTCAAATTCCAGATTATTCAAAATGACGGTTTTAGGATGATAATGCACAAATTTTGAACGCTTATCAAAAAAGGCCGAATCGTATTCATCTGCTTCCACCACAAAATAATCACCGCCCAGCCGCGCGCTATGGCTAAAGCCTAACGGAATACCACCAATTAAAAACCCGGGGTTTAACCCCGCAACCTCTAAAATCCATGCCAGCATGGTCGTCGTCGTTGTTTTGCCATGCGTACCTGCCACCGCTAACACGTGTTTTTTGGGCAAAATAT
Organism: Moraxellaceae bacterium; assembly: GCA_018260315.1. Taxonomy (GTDB): domain Bacteria; phylum Pseudomonadota; class Gammaproteobacteria; order Pseudomonadales; family Moraxellaceae; genus JAGLBJ01. The sequence continues at coordinate 10,504 of JAGLBJ010000004.1, forward strand.
ACCTTGCCAAAAATTCGGGCCCCGATGTATAGGGCAAATCCTGGTTTAATAAATATTCAATAACGGGCATACCACGCTTTAAGGCATTTCCAACCACCACAATATCCGGAGCAGGCTGTAAATGCTTCGCATCGTAGCCCAACATGACCATAATGCCTGCCTGCTCTAGCTGCGTCGACATCGGCGGATAAATATTTTCATCAGAGCCGGTTACGGTATGACCCAGGTCACGCGCCAGTAACGCTAATGACCCCATGAATGTACCTGAAATGCCTAAAATATGTACGTGCATAGCCCGCAACGTCTCCACACTATTAAAATAAAAATGAGCGCTAACGATACTAGGTTCCTGCCAGACGCGCAACGGGTTCAAAGGACTTATTTTAAGGCTTAATATGCCTAAGTGACAATGATTAATAATTCTTTAAAAGATATGATGTGTTCATAAAAAAAGCCAAACCTGAAGTCCAGCTTTTTTAAGATTTTTAAGCAGTAAACTCTTATAAATCAACAATTGTACGTTAACCCAACAACTTTACGTTATTTAGGTGCAGCCGCCGTATCGGTGCCCGCAGCAGCAGGTGCTGAGGTTGCTATCGTGTCCGTGGTAGGTGCAGCGGCAGGCGTTGCAGCTACATCAACAGCAGGCGTCGTGGTTGTTGTTGTAGAAGAGGTAGTGGTGGTAGATGTTGTATCAGCAACCGGAGCTGGTGTCGCCGTTGCGTCTGCTGCGGGTGTCGTTGTTACTACAGGTTGAACGCCATCAACATGAGTTACAGCACCGTTGTCGGTATTCACCACATCAAATTCAATCCGGCGATTACGGAATTTGCCTAAAGTTGTTTCGTTATCGGCACGCGGCATTGATGAACCAAAGCCTTCGGTTACGATTTTGCTCGTATCGACGCCTTTGCTGGCCAAGTAAGCCAAGATCGATTTAGCCCGTTTAACCGACAACTCTTTATTATGCTGCTCATTACCGGTTGAATCGGTATGACCTTGAATTTTAAGCTCAAGATTCGGTACTTTCTTCATTAACGTTGCAGCTTGATCCAGGACAGGTTTATTAACCTCTGGAATAACATCGCTATCAACCGCAAAGTTAATGATTTCTAAGTTTAACGCACGGGCAATATCATATGGACGAATAGGGTCGCTTAAACCCGCCAAGGCTTCTTGCGACGATTTAATACTTTGTGCCACTTCTTGCTCAGCATTTAACGGAGCTGCTGCAAGAACAGTCACGCCGGCAGCTTTCATAATAGGACCCAGTTGGTCAACTAACGCTTTTAATTTACCTTCATCGGGAGCATTCACGGTCATTTTGTCGCCCACCAATTCCATGGACGCATAAGGGACCGCTTTCACTAAATTAAGAGCCTGCTCTAACTGAGGTTCACCTTTTAAATCGGTTGCATAAACTTGGTCTGCAACAATATGGCACTTATCGTATCCGCCAAACACTTTACCCAGCAATGCATTAATGCGGCCTTTTAAGCCAACATCGCCTGCTGTACCGTTACATGCAAAGACTTGGTTACCTGTACCTGTGGTTAATGCTAATGCTGGCATAATTTTTTGAGCGACAGGCGCAGGGGCTACCACAGGAGCAGGGGTCGTCGCAACAGGCTCAGGCTGTTTTTGGCATTGTTTCCAGAAAAATAAGGACAATAAACCTAATAAAATTAAACCCAATAAAGGCAATAATTTTTTTAATAAAGACGGTTGCTCAGCCGTTACAGCCACTAAAGGCTCAGTATGCGTAGTAACGCGCGTTTTGTGTTCAACCACAGGGGCTGCGGCTGCGGTGACGCCAAGTGTGGTCATTAAACCGGTAGCCCATGCCGGCAAACGTGCGGTAAAGGCCTGACGATGGGCATTTAAATAAGTCGCCAGACCTTGGCTGCCGGCTTCTTGATTTAAAGCGGCTAAACTGGCCGGTACTGCCTCGGTGGTTAATTGACGTACTTCATTTTCAGGGACATTGGTGTTACGGGCCAAGTGACTGATTAAATCATTATGCGCAGTATCGTTGCCTATTAAATGAGCAAACGCATTGTGCCCTGCTTGAGTCAGTTGCCCTAAAACATTGGGCTTGGCAGCTAACATGCTTAATAAAATAGGATAAAAATGCCCAAGCATGGTCGCCTTACTACCGGTGGTATCAGACCCTTTTAACAGTTGTGGGGTGACCACCTGTTCAAGAACTTCAAGAGGATTACGCGCCATAAATTTTCTCCACAATTTGAATTAGACCCTACGATGATCAAATGAATATTAAAGAGCACATACGCCCATTGATAACATAGAAACAATCGCTCATTTTTAACTGTGTATAAAATAGAAAATTGAGGTTTAACACAAGTAATTTTTTATTAATACTGCATTAAATTTGTAAAATTAGAAATTATCATGAATTAAATCAATGAATTAAGGAAAACTGCAAAGGAGTAAATAGGCTCTGCCGCTCCTTAATCAGGTGGCATAAATAAGGTTCTAGACCTATAATCTTTAGCATATATTGACATTATTTAAGGATTAAAACGTGCTCAAATTCATTATGAAATCGATAGGCTACTTGTAACTGATACAGAGAATTTTCGACATCTTAAAAGTAAATTAACTAAAGCGAACTATACACATAGGGCAATTTTCATGACCTTAATCCGTCGTTAATTCAACTCATATGTTACTTTCGTCCACGTCTAGATTGTGGCCGCCCGATAGAGGACGTTTCCACGGTCTGCTCACGCGGCGGCAACCCCGTATGCTGCGTTAAGAGTGTGCCACGTGCAGGCCGGGCTTTAGTATTACTTGGACGCTGTGCGCCTTTAGAGGCAGGAGGCTGCGGTGTGCCGTCCGGCGTTTTGGTAACAGGCTGATAGGTCGGAATCAAATGCTGTTTACTGTTACCGATTAAATCGGCCCGGCCCATGCTTTTTAAAGCCTCCCGTAATAATGGCCAGTTGGCCGGGTCGTGATAACGTAAAAAGGCCTTATGCAGGCGGCGACGTTTTTCACCTTTGACAATATCCACCGTTTCCGAGGTGCGGTGGACTTTATGCAATGGATTTTTAAGGGTGTGATACATCGTGGTGGCCGATGCCATCGGGCTTGGATAAAAGGTTTGCACCTGGTCTGCCCGAAAACCGTTTTTCTTTAGCCAAATGGCCAGATTCATCATATCGACATCGGTGGTACCCGGATGCGCGGCAATAAAATACGGAATCAAATATTGCTCTTTGCCTGCCTCCTGACTGAAACGGTCAAACATTTGTTTAAACCGGTCATAGGCACCGATGCCCGGCTTCATCATTTTGGACAATGCATTTTGCTCGGTATGTTCGGGGGCAATTTTTAAATAACCGCCTACATGATGCGTGACCAGTTCGCGCACATATTCGGGATTTAACACCGCCAAATCATAACGTAGCCCCGAACTGACCAAGATTTTTTTAACCCCTTTAATATCACGCGCCTTACGATATAAACGGGTTAAATGGCTATGGTCGGTATTTAAGTTTTCACACACGCCGGGATACACGCAGGAAGGTTTGCGGCAATTTTTTTCAATATCGCTACTTTTACACGCAAGCCTATACATATTAGCTGTAGGGCCGCCTAAATCCGAAATAACGCCTGTAAACTGCGGGGCTGTGTCACGAATTTTTTCGACTTCACGCAAAATAGACTCTTCCGACCGATTTTGAATGATGCGCCCCTCATGCTCGGTAATGGAACAAAACGTGCAACCGCCAAAACAGCCACGCATGATATTGACCGAAAATTTAATCATATCAAACGCCGGAATACGCGCGCCGTTATAGCTTGGGTGCGGCAAACGCGCATACGGCAAATCAAACACATAATCCATTTCAGCCGTCGACAACGGAATGGGCGGCGCATTAAGCCAAACATCGCGTTCGGCATGACGCTGCACTAACGCGCGCGCATTGCCCGGATTGGTTTCCAAATGCAAAATGCGGCTAGCATGTGCATAATACACGGGGTCGGCGGCCACCTGTTCAAAATCGGGTAGCCGAATCACGGTATTTGCGCGGCTTGGACGTTTGTGTTTAAGGGCGCTACTCGGTTGTAAGGTCACAATTTGTACATCAGGCGCTAACGTTTGAGAATATTCAGGATTATTTAAATTCTGAGTATTGACGACGGGTTCGGCGACGCGTTCGGCCTTAAATCCCAGATATTCTCGTTCAAGTTTTGAGGGGCCCGGCTCAGCTTTATCCTGCTCAATCTGACAGCCCGCTACATCTTCTTGCATCACATACGGGTTAATGATGGGATCAACACGGCCAATCTGGTCGACATCGTTACTAATGACTTCAATCATGGACGATTTTAAATGTTTGTTGGATTTGTTTAAAATAAATGCCGTACCGCGCAAGTCGCTAATATCACCAATCGGCTCGCCTTGTGCCATACGATACGCAAGCTCGACAATAGCGCGCTCTGCATTGCCATATAATAAAATATCGGCCTTGGCATCCATTAAAATACTGCGGCGCACCTTATCTTGCCAATAGTCATAATGCGCAATGCGGCGTAAGCTCGCCTCAATACCCCCCAAAATAATCGGCACATCGGAAAACGCTTCGCGGCAACGCTGACTGTATACAATCGTGGCACGGTCGGGGCGTTTGTCGGGCGCATTATCGGGTGAATAGGCATCATCGCTGCGGATTTTACGGTCAGCCGTGTAGCGGTTAATCATCGAATCCATATTGCCTGAGGTAATGCCAAAACCATACACCGGACGACCTAGCACCTTAAACCCTTCTGCATCATGCCAGTCGGGCTGACTGATAATACCGACCCGAAACCCCTGGGCTTCAAGCAGCCGGCCCATAATCGCCATGCCAAAACTGGGGTGATCAACGTAGGCATCGCCAGTAACAATAATCCAGTCGCACGCGTCCCAGCCCAATGTATCCATTTCGGCACGCGACATCGGCAAAAATGGCGCAGGCTCAAAACACGCCGCCCAATGCTTCGGGTAATCAAACAACGGCGTCACGCTTTCACCCGAAATCACCAAGGACGAACCGGTTAAACGGCGAAGATGTGAAGGCGCAGGCATGGCGTATAATCCGGATAATGTGGGCTAAATATTGACCATAGTTTATCACAAAACGCATTCTTTTTTTGTGAGATGAGATTAGGGTATGTTCTCATTTAGAAAATGTGAGTCAGTCTATAATAATTTTTAAGGTAAATATCGTAGAAAAAACTGTACTATTGACTACTCTCTTAATGTGTACAAAATTAAGTTCGTTTTAGTCTATTTAAGATACAATGACTCAATTGAGGTTATATATTAAGCTTTAAAATTTAAACTTAATTATTAAATTTTATATTTATTAATATGATTACACTAAAACATAAACTAACTAAACAGCAAAATATGAATAGAAAACTAAAACTTCTGGCTTGAAATATAGTAGAAGATGAGAAAATAATTAAAACTATTATAAAACATAAAAAAAATGAGAGGAAAAATGCGTAAAGAGAATTCGTATTTTTGCTTTTAAAATATGCTTCTCAAAAACTCCATAAGAAACCAAACATATCAACAAGCATGTTTTCTGACTCTACTTATCTTACAAAATATAATCAAAGTAAAAAATGCTTATTAAGTAATATAACCACAATACGCACTCATACCTAAGTCAGGCATTGTATTATTAAGTATCTAAATTCTGGTACCGGATTCTCCACCAATTGCAAAGTTGATCCATGCTCTTTGGGGTGCCAGATATCTAACAGGATTTAAAAAATTGAATTCATTTTAATCATTTAAAATAAATGAACTCAATTGACGACACTTTAAAGTCATCACCAATGTTCACCAGGCAATAACCGCGCAAATATTTTCTGTGGCAACGTCGCATGGGTGGCTTGTTCGCCCTCCAAACCGCGTGCCGCCGCCGAACTTGGAAAAATTCGATAACCCAGCGATAATACAAAATCGTTAAGTTTCGGAGTTAACGCATAGCCCACCGCCGCCAGCGTACCTAAATGGGTTGCAATACTTTTTGGGCGCTTAATAATCGCTTTTGCTACCAAATTAGCGGCCTGTTCGGGGCTTAACGTGGGAAGATAATCGTAAATACGCGTCGGGGCAATCATGGGTGTACGCACCAACGGCATGTAGATAGAAGTTAAATGTATATGTTTGGCGTGCACTTCGGTCGACAGACAACGACTAAACGCATCAAGGGCCGCCTTGCTGGCCACATACGCCGAAAAGCGCGGGGAATTAGCCAGCACACCGATTGAACTGATATGAATAATATGTCCACGTTTACGACTGAGCATACTGGGCAGCAATGCCAGCACCAGCCGCACAGGGCCAAAATAGTTGAGCTGCATGGTGCGTTCAAAATCGTGAAAACGGTCAAGGGATTCAGCCACTGAGCGACGAATGGAGCGGCCTGCGTTGTTGATTAAGATATCAATATGGTTAAAATCATGCAAAATTTGCTTGGCACAGGCATCAATGGCCCGCATATCGGTTAAATCGCATGGATAAATCGAGGCTCGACCGCCGGCTGTTTCAATATCATGTTTAACCTCTGTCAGCTTTTCGGCACGACGCGCGACCAAAATTACATGGGCGCCATGGGCCGCCAACAGTTTGGCCGTCGTTAAACCGATACCGCTTGAGCCTCCGGTAATCAGAACGTATTTACCTTTAACCCTGCATTTTAGAGCCTGATTTTTTAAGAGTTTCATTTAAATCCTTCCTCATCTTTTTAAAAGGTGTCATGCCTATCCTTGCATTACCTTTGAGTATACGCATTTTTTAGGGACGTTCCAGTTGTTTCAAATGTTTTAATCAATTCGTAAAGGTTATTAAGCCAGAAGCGTCTTTTCTTGTGCGGTTTTAAACCAGATTCAAAATCGTATTTACGCTTTTTTTACCCAAAACATCTTCAATGTTCGGTATAATCAGGCCTTACTGTGCATCATTTGTCTATACGGAGAACAACTTTGGCACAATATATTTATACCATGAACCATGTGTCTAAAATGGTGCCCCCCAAACGCGAGATTTTAAAAGATATCTCATTGTCGTTTTTTCCGGGTGCTAAAATTGGCGTATTAGGTTTAAATGGTGCAGGAAAATCGACGTTACTGCGCATTATGGCAGGGGTCGATAAAGATTTTTCGGGTGAAGCACGCGCTCAGCCTGGCATAAAAATAGGCTATTTAGAACAAGAACCCCATTTGGACCCAAGCAAAGACGTACGCGGCAATGTGGAAGACGGCGTGCGCGAACCTTTAGATGCCATGGCACGCCTGGAAGAAGTCTTTGCCGAATATGCCGAGCCTGAGGCAGACTTTGACAAACTGGCCGCCGAACAGGAAAAACTTGAAGCGATCATTCAGGCATGGGACGGTCACAATTTGCCCAATAAACTTGAACAGGCCGCCGATGCCCTGCGCCTGCCACCCTGGGACGCGGACGTGTCGTTACTGTCTGGGGGTGAACGTCGTCGCGTGGCCCTGTGCCGTCTGTTGTTGTCAAGGCCCGATATGTTGCTCCTTGACGAACCAACCAACCATTTGGACGCCGAATCGGTGTCGTGGCTTGAGCATTTTTTAAAGGATTTTCCGGGTACGATTGTGGCCATTACCCATGACCGGTATTTCTTAGATAACGTTGCCGAGTGGATTTTGGAGCTTGACCGCGGCCATGGCATTCCCTATGAAGGCAACTATACCCGTTGGCTTGAGCAAAAAAATGCCCGTCTGGAACTTGAGGACAAACAGGAAGAATCGTTTGCCAAGGCCTTGAAAAAGGAACTTGAATGGGTACGCAGCAATCCAAAGGCGCGGCAGGCCAAATCCAAGGCGCGTATGGCCTCGTTTGAGGAATTGCAAAGCAAGGAATTTCAAAAACGCAACGAAACCTCAGAAATTTATATTCCGCCCGGTGAACGTTTGGGCAATAAAGTGCTGGAAGTCAATCATGTCAGCAAAGCATTTAGCGATAAACTGCTTTATGAAGATTTAACGTTTAGCGTGCCGCCGTCTGCCATTGTAGGCATAGTTGGGCCGAACGGCGCAGGTAAAACCACGTTATTTAGAATGATGACGGGTGAACAACAGCCGACTAGCGGCACCGTAGTGTTAGGCGAAACTGTCAAAGTGGCCTATGTCGGGCAAATTCGCGATACTTTAAACGATTCAAAAACAGTTTGGGAAGAGGTCTCGGGCGGGCTGGACGTGTTAAAAATCGGTGATTATGAAATCGGTTCGCGTGCCTACATCGGACGGTTTAACTTTAAAGGTTCTGACCAACAAAAACGCGTCGGCGAACTTTCAGGTGGGGAACGTAATCGGTTACAGCTGGCCAAAATTTTACAATTGGGCGCCAACGTCATTTTACTTGATGAACCGTCCAACGATTTGGATATTGAAACCTTGCGTGCCCTGGAAGATGCGATTTTGGTCTTTCCTGGGGTCGTTATGGTCGTATCGCATGACCGCTGGTTTTTAGACCGTATCGCAACACATATTTTGGCGTTTGAAGAGGAAGGCCCTCAGTGGTTTGAGGGCAATTATCACGAATACGAACAATGGCGCAAAACGCAACTGGGCGATAATGCCGGCCCCAAACGCATTAAACACAAAAAAATGAGTTAGTACGTTTAGTTTAAGTTTAAAAACCGTATTTTTAAAAATGCGGTTTTTTGGATAGGTCAATGTAGCATTTTTTTCAATCTGGCAACCAATGAATTTCTGTAAAGCTAACGTGTCCATTTTATCATTACTATTCTACTTAGAACTAAAAGACAATATGATCAAGGAGTAGACATTAAGAAACCAAAATGGTATAAATTAGGAGCTTATTGTCATATTAAATTTTATAATGTACTTACATAAGCTTAACTTAAATTTTGATGGCGTATCCACTCACAGCCTTTAGACAAGAGTACGTACTTGTCAAACTACGCATGGTGTTGTGCAAGTGCGGCTGACTACATTTTTTTCATGCTTGGAAATCTAAATTTTAGTCTACCCAAACCCTGTAAAACCAATATATGGCAATGTCCAAACGTGGAGCTTGTTAGCGTTCGGCCTAACGATGCTTATAATTCCCAACCCAGTGATTCTACGCGTTTGATCACGCAGGAAGCGGCATGAATTTTCAACAAATGCGCATTATTCGCGAAACAGTACGCTGTAATTACAATCTAACTCAAGTTGGGCATACCCTTTTTAAGTCCCAATCGGGGGTCTCAAAACACATTAAAGACCTGGAAGATGAACTGGGCGTTGCATTATTTGTCCGTAAAGGTAAACGTTTATTAGGGTTGACGGCACCGGGGCAGGAACTTCTGGTGATCGTTGAGCGCATGTTGCACGATGTGCATAATATCAGAACCCTGGCCGAGCATTACACCAGTCGCGATATGGGCGATTTAACGGTTGCAACGACGCATACTCAATCGCGTTATGTTTTACCATCAGTTATACAGGGATTTAAGCAACTTTTTCCCAAAGTACATCTACGTCTTCTGCAAGCCTCTCCAACGGAAATTGCCACTATGCTGATTGAAGGAAAGGCCGATATCGGCATTGCGACCGAATCCCTTTCCGGTTATGAGGAGTTGATCACTTTTCCGTATTACAGTTGGCATCATACGGTGGTGGTACCGCCGAAACACCCTTTAGTTGTACTTGAGCAGGTTACGCTTGAGGATATTGCTCAATATCCCATTATTACCTATATTGACGGGCATACGGGCCGTTCTGCAATTGATAAATCGTTTGCCAACGCAGGTTTAAAGCCTGACATCGTGATGACAGCAATGGCTTCAGATGTTATTAAAACTTATGTTGAGCTGGGCATGGGGGTGGGAATTATTGCAAACATGGCCTTTAACGATAAACAAGACCAGCATTTGTCTATAATATCGGCAAAACCGTTTTTTCAACAGCATACCACCTTGCTGGCTGTTCGAAAGGGACACTTTTTACGGCGTTTTGGCTATCAGTTTCTTGAATTGTGTAATCCTGAACTTGCTGAAACAACATTGCAGGGCGCCATTCAAGTGGCCCCATAAAATGTTTATAGTCGTTGCAAACAGGAGACTTTTTATATCTAAAGAAGCATTTTAAGCGAGTTGTGGTTGCTTAGAGGGCACACATTAGCGTTAGACGCCAACCTAAACCTTAAATAACCCGCTGAGCCGGGTAGACTATAATAGGCTTTGTTAAAACCTGGTATTATGCTAAAAAGGGCAAAAAATCGCCCATGCGGCCATTTTACGCTCTACATCAGGCAACCCGGAAAGTATCCTTAAGTGCCAGTTCCCGGTTTAGCCGTAAACCGCTTTTGGCATCAAAAATATGCAGTTGACGCGCACCGACGTAAACGGTTTGTCCTACCTCGATAGCCAAGGTCTCAGCTTCATTCGAGCCTAAACTGACCGCTAATAAATGCCCTTGCGCGTCATACGTGCTCAACAGCGTTCGTCCAGCATGCCAACCCACATGGCTGATCTGAACAGGTAGACTATGTGCTGAGTTATTCTCAACGCTTAGTTGCACCTCATCAGGTCGCACGTATATCACATAATTCTGTGCTTTTGTTGTTGTTATGCCTAAAAGACGTGCCCCCTGTTCGGTTGACAAACGGCTTGCTTCACCTACAAAATCCATAACAAATATAGAAGCCGGCATGTTGTACACCTGTTTCGGTGTGCCCATTTGTTCAATACGCCCGCGATTCATGACCACTACACGGTCCGCCAGTTCCAAGGCTTCTTCTTGGTCATGTGTAACCATTACCGTGGTAAGTTTTAAATCATCATGTAAATGGCGTAGCCATTGACGTAGGCCGCGTCGCACCTGTGCATCTAACGCTCCAAACGGTTCATCAAGTAATAATACTTGCGGATTAATCGCCAATGCACGCGCCAGGGCCACCCGTTGACGTTGTCCACCAGACAATTGCTCAGGTTTGCGCTGTGCCAAGCCGGACAATTGTACTTTGGTTAATAAACTACTGACTTTTTCATGAATCGCTGAGGCGGATAATCGTTCACGTCGTTTGGGCAATGTCAGCCCGAAAGCCACATTATCAAACACCGATAAATGCCGAAATAAGGCATAATTTTGAAATACAAAACCTACGCGTCGTGCCTGCACGCTTAAATGCTGGGCTTCGGTTGGGCCAAACCAGATTTTACCGGCATTAAGATGCTCCAAACCTGCCAAAGTGCGTAGCAGGGTGGTTTTGCCACAGCCCGACGGGCCCACCAGGGCAATCAGTTCGCCTGACTGAATATCCAGATTAATTTCATGAAGCGCTGGCTGTAAACCATAGTGCTTGGTTAGTTTTTCGATACGCAGTTGCATGACAGGTTATTCCAAAAAAATTAATGCTGATGCCCGTGCCGAGCGCCAATCCATGTTTTAATCCCTAAAGTCAAAACCGCCGTTAAGGCCAATAACGAGGCCACCGCAAACGCTGCGCTAAACTGATAATCGTTATACAATACTTCAATATGCAACGGTAACGTATTGGTTTGGCCGCGAATATGCCCCGACACGACCGACACCGCGCCAAACTCACCCAGAGCACGCGCATTACAAAGCAATATGCCGGTTAGCAATGTCCAGCGAATGGACGGCAATGTGACCCGCCAAAACATTTGCCAGCCGCTTGCCCCAAGCGTCAATGCGGCTTCTTCACTATCGCGGCCCTGTGTATCCATAAACGAAATCAATTCACGGGCCACAAACGGCAGGGTAATAAACACGGTGGCCAAAATAATGGCAGGCAAGGCATATAATATTTTAAGGTCATGCTGATAAAGCCAATTACCCCACCAGCCCTGTGTCCCAAATAACAGCACCAACATTAGCCCTGCAATAACCGGCGACACCGAAAATGGTAAGTCCACCAATGTCAACAACAGCGACCGACCAGCAAACCTAAAGCGCGTGACTGCCCACGCCGTTGCCAAGCCAAAAATGATATTGACCGGCACAGCCACCGACGCTGCAAGCAAACTCAGCCGAATGGCAGAACGTGTATCATCATTAACCAAGGCCTGAACATACACGCGCCAACCCTGCTTAAATGCCTCGGCAAAAACCAGTGCTAGCGGTAATAACAGCAAAGCAGCAAACAGCAGCAGCGCCACTGTTATTAACACACGTTGTACCCAAATACTTTCGGTAATAGCGCGATTGGGCTCCTGACGAATGGCAGTGGGCGAATAGCCCGGCTCAGGGTCGCTTAGTCGCGGTGTATTAGCAGGCAATACATCTAAAGGCTGCATCGTTTTCTCGTTCGCTTAAAGCGTTTGACCACGTTGATTTTTTAAAAGCTGTTGTTGCAATAGGTTAATGACCAATAGCAACATAAACGACACCACTAACATAATGACCGCAATGGCAGTGGCCGCAGCATAATTGTATTCTTCCAGATTCGATATAATAAGCAGAGGCGCAATTTCGGTTTTGTAGGGCATATTGCCTGCAATAAAAATCACTGAGCCGTATTCACCAATGCCGCGAGCGAGTGCCAACGCAAATCCGGTCAGCAGCGCCGGCGCAACTAACGGAAAAATAACTCGCCATACCGTCTGGCTGCGGGTTGCGCCCAGAGTTGCCGCTGCCTGTTCAAGCTCTGCCTCAATATCACCCAAGACCGGCTGCACCGTTCGTACGACAAACGGTAAGCCAATAAACAGTAGGGCCAGCGTAATCCCGATTGTGCTATACGCGACTTTAATGCCTAGGGGTTCAAGCCATTGCCCTATCCAGCCATTTTTACTATACAGCGCGGTCAGTGCAATGCCAGCCACTGCAGTTGGCAAGGCAAATGGTAAATCAATCAGTGCATCTACCCATCGTCGACCGATAAAGTCATAACGCACCAGCACCCAGGCCAGCAGCCCTCCAATAGCGACACTTAAAACCCCAGCCAGGGTTGCGGTGCTAAAACTTACCCATAAGGCACTTTGCAGACGCTCGGACTGCAATAACTGAAGCCACTGCGCTGTATCTAAACCCAGCGATTTAATAAAAAGTGCAGCAAGTGGCAACAAGACCAGTGCAGTCAAAATAATGACCGAAATACCAAGCGATAACCCCAATCCGGGTAAGGCAGTTTTATGGGTAAAAAATTTCATTTTATTTTAGGACTCACATGGCCTCATCAATGATTTTTTGCCAATTCTGCTTCAATCTGGTCAAAAATTCCGCCGTTGTCAAAATGCACCTTTTGTGCGGTGGCCCAATCGCCAGCAACCTCCCGAATGGTAAAGGTTTTTACGGGTAAAAATTGCTTGGCATATTGGGCCGCAATTTGCGGATTACGGGGCCGATAGTAGTTTTTAGCCGCAATTTGCTGACCACGTGGGCTATACAGATAATTCAAATAAGCGGTTGCCAAAATGCGTGTACCGTGTTTGTCAACATTGCGGTCGACCAGAGAAACCGACGGCTCGGTTAAAATTGTACGCGATGGCACCACCACTTCAAAAGCGCCTTTATCCAGTTCATGTGTCGCTAAATACGCTTCATTTTCCCAAGCAATGAGTACATCACCAATGCCGCGTTCAGCAAAGGTTGTAAGCGAACCGCGTGCGCCACTGTCCAATACTTTGACATTAGAATAGATTTTTTTGATAAATTCACGTGCCGTCGCATCGGTTGCACCAGGTTGCGCCTTGGCATAACCCCATGCTGCCAAATAATTCCAACGTGCGCCGCCTCCGGTTTTTGGGTTTGCGGTAATAACCGCCACACTGGGCTTGGTCAGATCGTTCCAGTCATGAATTTGCTTGGGATTGCCCTTACGCACCAGAAATACAATGGTCGAGGTATAGGGTGCAGCATGGTCCGGCAGGCGAGTACTCCAGTTTTGTGCCACCAAACCGGCTTTGGCAAGTTGGTCAATGTCACCACCCAGAGCTAAAGTCACCACGTCGGCTTCAAGCCCATCAATCACTGCTCGTGCCTGTTTTCCACTTCCACCATGAGACTGCTTAAAGGTTACGTCCTGTCCGGTTTTGGTTTTCCAAAACGTACCAAAATCTTTGTTAAAATCCTGATACAGTTCCCGGGTTGGGTCATAGGATACATTGAGAAATTCAAGCGCAGATGCCGAAACAGAGGTTAAGGCAGCCGTTAGGGTTATGGCCGTAAAAATAAGCTTGTTCATGATTAAATTCCAATCGTTTCACTTGAGATGAGCATCAGTTTAAAAGATTACTGTTATTCAGTAAAATAATTAAAAATAATATTAATATGAATTTTTTTGCTAACCAGTACATATACCTCGCCTATGAACACAACTAGTTAGGTACTATGAGGATTGTTACAAGATAAAAACTGTCTAACTGCTTTTTACAGGAGACTCAATATTATTGGTTATAATTTATAAGGCCCTTAATAACAGATAAGTGGGCCACGCATAGATGAGCCAGGCGTTTGCCAAATGCTTAATGCTTTCAAACAATTTTAGCGTTATCTAAACCGGTTACCTGGTATCTGTAATTTTTAACATGCAGATAGTCTTGTGGTTAAAAGCTATGTATGTATTAAAGGTGTTTAAATGTGAGGTTTGGGGAGGGTTTCTCTACTTATTTATATCTTTTGCAAAACAATGATACTTTCTTCGGTCACAGTATCGGTTTTTTCACCTACGACATTGGTCGCACTGACCTTTTTTGGCATACGTTTATTATGGATATCACCATAATATATATTCTTTAATCTTAATCCATAATTGCGTCCAAGTTCAGCTATGATGATATCAGTGTGAAGTGTAGTATCATTAACAATCCTTGAAGCAGTCACCAAAATAAAATAACCGTCTTTCTTAAGATAGCTTGCTCCGTTTTCGATACATTTATCTAGGGTTTCATAAAAAGAAACAATGTTTTTGAGTCTATCTCTAGCTTGCTTTTGTTCTTTGATTGCTTGGGCTAAGGCGATTCTGCCTAAAAACAGCTCTTGGATATTTTTAATGGTAAGCGATTTTTGATTAAGCTATAGCCAATATACTATGCTCTATGACTGGCATAATTTTATCTAGTAAAGCCTGTTTATCAAAACAAATGCAGATACTCGCAAAAATCAAAACGGCAATGAGGAATTTCATTACACATCAGCTACTATTTTCTATGACTTTATTTCATTTGAAAATTTCCTGGATTTAGTTGAACAGGGTGTGATGATGTATGATGTTCGCATTGGGGCTTATAAAATGGGCGACAAAATCAGACTATAATTTAAAATCGTTCAGTTACTTATTTTATAATAAGTAGACCCAAAAATTAAAGTTATGATATACCATAACATGACTTAGTACGGTATCTTACTGTTCCAAGAACCCTTTCTTGAAAGCGTATTTTATTTCATTTTTTTAATGGTTTGTTACAGCATTCAAAAGTTACATTTAAAAAAACCGCGCAATAAATACACGGTTTTTAATTGCTCAAAATCTCGTTAACCGTTATTTCGCGCCATCTGCCTTTTTAGCGGCTTCAATTGATTTTAAAATATCCTTGCGGGCTGCTTCGGCACCTTCCCAATTCGTCACTTTAACCCATTTGCCAGGTTCTAGCGCCTTGTAATTGGTGAAAAAATGTTCAATTTGTCCAATCAATAGCGGTGGCAAATCGGTATATTCCTGCACATCATTATAAAGTGATGATAGTTTGGCATGGGGTACAGCAATTAGTTTGGTATCTACACCCGCCTCATCTTCCATGTTTAATTTGCCCACCACGCGGCAACGAATTACAGCGCCCGGCACCACAGGATACGGCGTAACCACCAGTACATCTAACGGGTCGCCATCTTCGGACAGCGTATGGGGAATATAACCATAGTTAGCAGGATAGCGCATGCCCGTACCGATAAAACGGTCAACAAATAATGCGTCTGAATCTTTATCGATTTCGTATTTGATGGGGTCTTGTTGCGCCGGAATTTCAATAATCACATAAATATCGTTCGGTACGTCTTTACCGATTGGAACCTGTTTAAAACCCATCGTATTCACCTTTAAAAATTAACGTCAGAAGAAATGGTTTAATGAACCGTTAAAACCGTGCCGAATATAGCATAAGAACAATCGGACAACATAATGCCAGCGCCCACGTCAGCGAACGAAAGGTGGCCAAATTTGCCAAATACGCGATGCCGTAAAGAATACGCAGCACGACGTATAACCATACCAGTTCATTAATCATATACTGCGGCAAGACCACATACTGGGCTATAAGCACACTGGCCAAAAAAAATGGCAGCGATTCGTAACTGTTGGTTTGAGCCGCATGGGCACGCGCAGCAATACCGGTGGTATGCGCCAAAAATGCCCGCGGATTTTGATTGTCACTGACTTTAAAACGACCAAACGCGCGCGCCGCCGACGAAAACACATACGGTAACAAACACGCAGCCAGCATTCCGTAAATGGCCAAATTCATGCTGTCCCAGGCGAGTGTGTGACTCATGCGTTATCCTTGGCAGGCGGGCGCTCGCCTTGTTCATTAAAGACCCCTTCAAACAATACCGAGCTTAAATAACGTTCGGCAGAATCAGGCAAAATAACCACCAGCGTTTTACCCTGCATATCTGGCCGGGCTGCTATACGCGCTGCTGCACATAATGCCGCCCCGCACGAAATACCGCATAAAATGCCTTCTTCAAGCATGGCCCGCCTTGCCCAAGAGATTGCATCGGTACTCCTCACGGTTTCAACCGCATCAACCACGCTTAAATCTAAATTGCCGGGAATAAAGTTAGCGCCAATGCCTTGAATTTTATGCGGTGCCGGTTTTAATGCTTCACCCTTCAAGGTTTGGGTAATCAAGGGTGATTCGGCCGGTTCAACCGCCACACTGTACAGTGGCTGATGCTTCTCACGTTCAAAATAATGCGATATACCCGAAATCGTCCCTCCTGTACCCACCCCCGCCACCAATACATCGACGTGGCCGCCGGTCGCATTCCAGATTTCTGGACCCGTCGTTTGGGCATGAATCGCGGGATTAGCCGGATTATTAAACTGCTGCGGTAAAAAATATTTTTCGGGTTCGGCTGCAACCTTGGCCATTGCCGCATCAACCGCGCCCTGCATGCCTTTGGCCGCATCGGTTAATTCCAAATGCGCCCCCAAGGCCTGCAACACTTTACGACGCTCCAGGCTCATACTGGACGGCATGGTCAGGGTAATGGCATAACCTTTCGCAGCCGCAACAAAAGCTAACGCGATGCCCGTATTGCCACTGGTCGGCTCAACAATCTGCATACCGGGCTTTAACGCACCGCGCGCCTCGGCATCGGCAATCATGGCAGCCCCGACCCGGCATTTAACCGAACCGGCAGGATTGCGACTTTCAATTTTAGCCAATACGGTCACGCCTGAAGGCATAATACGATTTAACCGAATCAGGGGCGTATGACCTATGGATTCGGCATTGTTATTGTAAATACTGCTGGCTAAATCGGCCCCGCGTGAAAGAAGCAACGTTGAAGAGTTTGACATGCGCTTATCCTTATTCGAATCGTCGACCGTTTTAATAAAACACAACTACATTTTGCCACATCATAGCACTTTAAAACGCTAAAATCTGCTATACAATGGTGCCATTATATCAACAGTTCTTAGGTGCACCATGGTCTTAACTGATGCTACATTTACAAAACTGGGGCTCTATGTGGGTATCCCGATTGCTTTGATTTTTCTGTTTTTCATTATCTGGGAATTAGCCAAGGAGTCCAAGGCCGGCCGGTTTGGCACCATCATGATGTTTGTGATTTTAGGCGGGGGATTTGTCAGTTTTATTATTAAAGAAGTGTTGGTCTATTTTATCGGCCATGAAATGCGTAAATAATAGGGAACGCTTTTAATTAATATATTAACGATTTATCATTCAACTAATCTTCCAAAATAAAACGCCGTTTTAATCGATTAAATTAAAACGGCCTAGTATTAAGCTATCTATACAATTAGGTGTGCGGGATATCTTTACGCAATTCCTTACGCAAGATTTTACCCACGTTTGATTTAGGTAAATCTTTAACAAACTCGACATAACGCGGCCGCTTGTAACCGGTCAGGTTTTCTTTGGCATAGGCCATCAATTCCTGTTCGGTCAAACTGTCGTCTTTTTTAACCACAAACAGTTTGGGCACTTCACCACTTTTTTCGTCGGGTACGCCAATCGCGGCGGCTTCCAACACTTTAGGGTGATGGGTAATCACTTCTTCAATTTCATTAGGATAGACGTTAAAACCAGATACCAAAATCATGTCTTTTTTACGGTCGACAATTTTAAAGAAACCGCGCTCGTCCATAATCCCGATATCGCCACTTCTAAAAAAACCGTCCGCCGTCATTACATTAGCCGTTTCATCGGTGCGTTGCCAGTAGCCTTTCATGACCTGAGGCCCGCGAATACACAGCTCACCACGCTCTCCTTGAGCGACGGGCTGACCGTCATCATCTAAAATAATCACATCGGTAGAGGGCATTGGAATGCCAATCATACCAGTATATTCTTTAATATTAGGCGGATTGGCAGTTGCCACAGGCGATGTTTCCGACAAACCATAGCCTTCAATAATCGGGTGTCCTACCAATTTTTGCCATGCGGTCGCTGTTGCTGGCATAACTGCCATGCCGCCGCCCATGGATATTTTAAGGCCGCTATGGTCTAGCGATTTAAAGCCATCATTGTTGGCTAAGGCATTAAACAAGGTATTGACTGCTGGAAAAAATGCCGGTTTGTATTGGTCAAATTCTTTTACCAGGCCTGCAATATCACGTGGATTAGGGATCAATATATTCATGCCGCCTTTATACATGCCATACATTGCGCAGACTGTAAACGCAAAAATATGATATAGCGGCAGGGCACACATGGTTGAACGTGCTTCGTCCGACTCACCAAACACCGATACAAACAGCGCATCGACTTGCAGTAAATTGGCCAATAAATTTTTATGGGTCAGTTCGGCACCTTTAGCAACGCCGGTCGTACCGCCCGTGTATTGCAAAACGGCGGTATCATTCAACGTAAGTTGCGGACGGGTATAGGGTAATTTTTGCCCTTTAGCAACGACTTTATTAAAGCCAATCGTGTTTGATAAATTATAGGTGGGAATTTCTTTACGCACATATTTTAAAACGCTATTGACCACCAGGCCCTTTGGAAAGCCCAGTAAATCGCCAACAGTTGCGACAATCACCTGACGAACAGGGGTATTTTCGGCTACTTCTGCAAACACACTGGCAAATTTATCCAAAATAACCAACACTTCAGCGCCGGCATCTTGCAATTGATGTTCAAGTTCGCGAGCTGTGTACAAAGGGTTGACATTAACTAAAATCATGCCGCTGCGCAAAATACCAATCATAGCGATGGGGTATTGCAAAATATTAGGCAACATAATAGCAACACGCGCGCCTTTTTTCAGGCCTAAAGACTGCAGATACGCTGAAAAAGCGCGGCTTTCTTGGTCTACATCACGAAAGGTAAGACGCTTATTCATGCACACGAAGGCATCGTGGCTGCCAAACTTTTGGAAATTGCGTTCAAAAATATCAATGAGTGAGGTATTTTCTGCCGGCAGTACAATTTCTGGCCTAATGCCAACCTCTTTATAAGTTTCCAGCCAAAGCTTATCCATTGTGTCAACTCCTCGTGTTTTATATACCTTGATGTATTATGGTTAAGATAGCATAGCCATGCTGTAGATTAAATGCCCAACTGCGCTCTTTTATCCCTAAGGACGCAATTCTGGGGAAAGAACGAGTGTTAAGTATAACTTAAATTGAGCGCTGGTTTTTAATTGTGGGACCTGGCTTTAATTCTTGGTCGATACGCATTACGACTCCCACCATCAACAGTGACATCAATAAAGACGTACCGCCATAGCTGATGAGCGGTAACGTTAAGCCTTTGGTCGGTAACAAGCCCATGTTCATGCCGCCATTTACAGCAATTTGCAATAGAAAAATAAACGCAATGCCATAGGCCAGATAACCTGAGCGTAACTGTTTAAGCAGCAACGCCCGTCGGCCAATCCGCATAATGCTGGCTACCAGCATAAACAGTAGTCCAAACAGCACACAAATACCCACAAACCCGAGTTCTTCGCCGACAATCGCCAGCATAAAATCGGTGTGCGCTTCGGGTAAATAGCTTAATTTTTGCACGCTATGACCAAAACCGGTGCCAAGCCATTCACCCCGTCCAAACGCGATTAAACTTTGTCCAAGCTGATAGTCGGTGCCGTAAATATCGTCCCAAGGATTAGTAAACGACAGGACGCGCGCCAGTCGATACGGTTGCAACAATACAGCCATGATGGCCGAGCCTAAAAATGCGCCAAGCAAAACGATAAACTGGGCGATTGGCGCACCTGCCAAAAAAAAGACGGCCATCATACTGGCTGAAATGACAACCGTTGCGCCAAAGTCAGGCTCTAAAATCGTTAAAACTAAAATAGACATCATGGGTACTAGCAGTCTTAGCAAACCGCTTAAATTAAAGCGTACTTCATCGGCGCGGCGTACCACATAATCGGCGGTAAATAACACCATGGCAAATTTGGCAAATTCGGAGGGCTGAAAAGTAAAGCCCATTAATGAAATCCAGCGTTTACTGCCATTGATAGGGTGACCAAACAGAACGCCTGCCAGCAAAATCCATACGCCAAGCCACAATATAAAGGTACTTTTAAACCAAGTTTGCATGGGAATACGGCGCGTGACAACAAAAATAATAGCGCCTAACATTAAATACACCAATTGACGTTTTAAAAAATACATCGGATCGTGAAAATCGCGCGCAGCATAGGGCATAGAAGCCGAGCCAATCATAGCGGTGCCGATGCACAACAGACATAGCGTGGCAAAGAGTAAAATATTGCCGGACGTAAACTCTTTAAACAGCGAGGGGACTTTAAAAAACTGACGAATGCTTCGCTTTAAGGTATTCCCTTTAGACAATGAACTACTGGCTTGTGAATCTTTGCGCGATTGCGGCGATACACTCACGATAGCGGCCCCTTACCTAATGCCTCACCCAGCGTTTTAACACTGTTCATAAACTGCTGACCACGCTCGTTATAATTTAAAAACATATCAAAACTGGCACAGGCTGGTGATAATAACACTGCATCACCGGCTTGAGCACAGCCATAGGCCAACATAACCGCTTGCTGCAAGGTTTGGGCAAACTGTACAGGAATCTGTGGCTGAACGGATTGCAGCGCCTCGGCTATTTTTGTGGCATCTTCACCGATTAAAACCGCCACGCGTCCGTATTTTTGCAGGGCTGATGCAAGCGGCTTAAAATCCTGCCCCTTGCCTACCCCGCCCAAAATCACGCAAATTTTACCTTGGGTTGATGCACGCGCCGCACCTAACCCTTCAATCGCGGCCAAGGTTGCGCCAACATTGGTGCCTTTAGAATCATTATAAAATTCAATCTTTTCAATACTGGTAACCCACTGGCAACGGTGCTCAAGACCTTTAAAGTTCTGTAAGGTGCGCAGCATGCTTTCTAGCGGTAAACCCACCGCTTCACCCAACGCCAATGCCGCCAACGCATTGGCCATATTATGCTGACCTTTGATATATAATTTTTCGGTATTTAGTAGGCGAACTTGTCCACGCGCCAACCATGTGGCACTGTTGCCGTCTCGAACCAAACCGTATTGATTTAAATCCGGCGCATTGAGACCAAAACTTTGATGAGGGATAGAATCGGGTAAAAGTGGACGCGTTAAAATATCATCGCGATTAGTCACATAAGCTTTGCAGCCCTGAAAAATGCGCTGTTTAGCCTGATGATAGCCCAGCATGCCGGTCGGGTAACGGTCTAAATGGTCTTCGCTTAAATTTAAAATCACTGCCACCGCAGCATTAAGGTTCGTCGTGGTTTCAAGCTGAAAACTGGACAGTTCCAATATCAGTAATTCAGGATTATTATTTAATAGCTCCAATGCTGGCGTACCCAAATTACCCCCGACGGCTACCCGTTTACCTGCATCGGTGGCCATTTGCCCAACCAGGGTAGTTACGGTACTTTTGGCATTTGAACCCGTTATCGCTACAATCGGCGCATCAGTTGCACGCCGCAGTAGCTGAATATCGCCAATGACCGACACCCCTTGCTCTATAGCATGTGCCACCGCCGGTTCACTTAGCGCAATGCCCGGACTTAAAATAATCTCGGCAGCACCGGCGAGCAGGGCGGCATCAAGCCCTCCCAAATGTACTGGTATGCCTGCGGGTAATTCGGCAAGACCCGGCGGCTCAAAGCGAGTATCCGTAACTGCCACGGCATAACCTTGTGCCAATAAATAATGCACGACGGATAGGCCGGTTTTCCCTAATCCGGCGACTACGCGCAAGCCACCACGCTGAATTAACATGCTATATTTTCCATTCGTTTAATAGAGGCCGAGGGTGCTTTTAAGAAGGGCAATTTTAACGTATTATCTAAGGGAATACCAAAGTTAAACTGGAATTCTTAATGGGAGTTTGGGCCGATTTTATCATGGTGGGAGTTTGGGAGTCTAAAATATCCTGCGATTAAAAAAGGCCGCCTAAGCAACCTTTTTATTCAAACCATTAAAACATCAAACCGTATAAATCTACTGTAACGGTTTGACCTACATATTGGGATAGTTTGGCCCGCCACCACCTTCAGGACAAACCCAGGTGATATTTTGCGCAGGGTCTTTAATGTCGCAGGTTTTACAGTGGACGCAGTTTTGCGCGTTAATCACAAACTTGGCACCTTCGGCACTCGATACCACTTCATACACACCTGCCGGGCAATACAGTCGAGCAGGCTCACCATATAACGGCAGATTTTTCTTAATGGGAATGGCTGCATCACGTAACGTTAAATGCGAAGGCTGGTCTTCTTCATGGTTGGTATTGGACATAAACACTGACGACAGTTTATCAAAGCTAATTTTACCATCAGGTTTAGGATAGGTCGGCACATACGATTGCGACGCTAAATTAAGTGATTTATAGTCGGGTTTGGTATCGCGCACGGTAAACGGAATTTTGAACATGTGCTGGTCAATCCAGTTTAACCCTCCCCCCATTAAAGTACCCATACGATGCATCGCCGACCCAAAGTTACGTGATGCATATAATTCTTCATATAACCAGCTGGCTTTAAATTTATCAGTATAGGCAGTTAATTCATCACCCGAACGGCCTGCTTTTAGGGCTTCAAATACCGCTTCAGCGCATAACATGCCAGACTTCATGGCGGTATGAGTCCCCTTAATTTTGGCAAAATTTAAGAAGCCTGCATCATCACCAATTAAGCAGCCACCTGGAAAAGTCAATTTAGGCAATGAATTTAACCCGCCTTTAACAACGGCACGCGCACCATAAGCGACCCGTTTGCCGCCTTCTAAATATTGACTAATTAATGGATGATGCTTCCAACGTTGCATTTCATCAAAGGGGGATAAGAACGGATTTTCATAGGATAAATCAATAATCATGCCGAGGGTAATTTGGTTATTTTCAGCATGATATAACCACCAACCACCAGTGCTACCCGTATCAGTTAAGGGCCAACCTGCACCATGCATCACCAAACCTGCTTTATGTTTAGTCGGGTCAATATCCCAGAGTTCTTTAATGCCCAAACCATAATGCTGCGGGTCTGCATCTTTGTTTAAATCGAACCGACTCATCAGGCGTTTGCCCAAATGGCCGCGACACCCTTCGGCAAATAGGGTGTACTTGGCGTGCAGTTCATAACCCGGCGTAAAGCTGCCTTTTTGTTCGCCCTCTTTGCTAATGCCCATGTCACCGGTTACAATCCCTTTAACGGCACCATTATCGTCATATAAAATATCGGACGCGGAAAACCCGGGGAAAATGGTTACTTCAAGTTCCTCAGCCTTGGTTGCAAGCCAACGGCACACATTGCCAAGCGACACAATGTAGTTACCTTCATTGTGCATTGTTTTATGAGTCAGGGCATCGGGGACTTTAACGTATTTGGTTGGGCTACGTAAAATAATCACCTGATCTTCAGTGGCCGGGACGTTAAGCGGCGCGCCTTGCTCTTTCCAGTCGGGGAATAATTCATTTAAGGCGCGAGGCTCAATTACTGCACCCGATAAAATATGGGCACCAATTTCCGAGCCTTTTTCAACCAAACAGACTGATAAATCGGGTAAGTTGCCGGCAATGGCTAATTGACGCAGTTTAATAGCGGCCGATAGACCAGCCGGTCCTCCCCCAACGATGACAACATCAAATTCCATGGCTTCGCGTTCGATGTGTTCCATGTGGAACTCCTTTTAAATGGTGGCATTTTATATGCACTTTGCAAATCTTTATTAAATCTGACACAACGCATTAAAAAAATTAACCGCTATCGTTTGCATGTGGTCAATCCTAGGATAATAGACTGGCATACAACGAATGCCCTAAAATAGATGACTAGTATAGAAGTTTTAGGCCTTGTGCGCCAACGAAATACACCAATTTTATACGCATTTATTTGCGCTGTTTTGATCGGCTTTTTAAAATTTGTTTGAGTGAACCCCATTGCTCAAGCAATTGAAACGGCAAGGTAATTCCAGCAAACGCCCATGCAAACGGAAACAGCACCAATTGACGCAATGGATTAGAGCCGCCGACCTGCTGGCGTTCGGTGACTTGGCTTTTGGTGTAAATATTGACGGCATAGGAGAGATTTAACGGTTGAGATTTGACAGTAATCGCGCTTAAATTATTAACTGGCGGATGCACGCGGCCTTTAATCGCAATATTGAAGCAAAATCGCTGAGCATTCATACGCAAATCGCTGGCATCGCTGCTGTCTCGGCCGTTATTTTGCAGCATCGTATCATAATCGGCGCGGCTAAACGTATCTTCAAGTTTCACCTAGGTACGCGGCATATTGCCCTGAAAGTTACGATCATTTAAGCGGGCATAAAACACTAACGGATTAGGCCCATGGACGTATTCTGGATTTAACATGGGCAACAATTGCGCCAGTTCATCGTCGCCTTGTATCAGTATATCACTATTTTTTTCGCTCATAGTGACCAGACTGCTTGCACCAAGATTGGCTAAGGTTTGGCGCATTTTAACCGTTTTAACCCGATAACCTTGTTGCAACAATTCAGTCGTGGCACCACCCTGAAAGTTCAACAGTCAACATAAGTACGGGTATCGGGCCTAAACGGAATCTATTAATGCCATGCGTAATACGTCTGTCCCATTATTTTGAAAGCTTATAGTAACATAACTCTATTATTTCTATAATGAACTCAGCGGTTTTATGCAGTACTCTATAGATTATTGTTTCTCTTTTTAAGTTAAATTCAACGATTATGACCACCCAAACCGACACCCTCGCCGAGCACCTGAACGCATTATCCAATATACCGGCTGCTTTGCCGCTCGAACAATGGAGTCCGCAATTTTGTGGAAAAATGGATTTGACCATTGATGCTGCTGGCCAATGGTGGCATGAAGGCGCACGCATGACACGCCAGTCCCTGATTAACTTATTTGCCAAAGTGCTTTGGCGTGAAGAAGACGCGAACGGTAACCGTCAGCATGACCGATTTTTTTTAAAAACGCCGGTTGAAAAAATTGAAATTCACGTGGCTGATGTGCCGTTGATTATTACCCAGTTTGATTATATTTTACCGACTCAAGCGGGGCATGCACCTACGATTTATCTAACCGCACAAACCGGCGAGTATTTTGCCATAGATGCCGAACATATACCGTTTATGCGCAACTATCAAGGTGAATGGCGCCCTTACGTACGGGTACGGCGTAACCTAGAAGCACGTATTGAACGGCATGTGTTTTATCAGTGGAGCGAGTTGGGCCAATGGTTTGACGAGGCCGGACAAACGGGATTTCGCTTACAGAGTGGCAATTTATCGTTTACATTAGCCATACCAACTCCATAAGCCTCCGTTCCCATGTTAAAACCTTACACTGCACCGATTGGCGTTTTTGATTCGGGTTTGGGGGGGCTGTCGGTTGTGCAGCAGCTTCAGGCTAAAATGCCACTTGAACCCATTTTATATTTTGCCGATACCCTGCATGTGCCTTACGGTGAACGCAGCGATTCTGAAATACGTGAATTAACCGCCGCCGCCGTGCATTGGCTCTATGAAAATGGCTGCAAGGCTGTAGTTGTAGCCTGCAACACTGCCTCTGCCTTTAGTTTAAGCCATTTACGTGATTTTTATGGCGAAACACTGCCTATCATTGGGCTAGTGCCAGCCGTTAAACCGGCCGTACAAGCCACTCAAACAGGACATATTGGGGTGTTGGCAACGCAAGGCACTTTACGCGGTTCACTGTTAAAAGACGTCATTGAGCAGTATGCCAAACCTGCTGGCGTTACCGTTCATACAGCTATGAGTCCTCTTTTGGTGCCCTTTGTTGAACGTGGACAGCAACATAGTCAAGCCTGCTATGCTGAGTTAAAACAGATTTTAGCGCCTTTAGCGGCTAATCAAGTAGACCAGTTGGTATTAGGCTGCACGCATTATCCATTTTTGGCTCAAGCAATTGAAACGCTTTATCCAAACGTGTTTACCTTGGTTGATTCAGGTGCGGCCGTAGCGCGACAAACCGAACGAATCCTGGCCCATCAACATCAATTAATAGATGATCCGTTACATCAATATTCCAAGCCGCCCGTCAGCAAAAATCTTTCCTTGACGTTGCGTATGGTCGTCACCGGATCGGTTGCACAGAGTCGACCTGTCGTTGAACAGTTACTTCATCATCATGCCTTTAAACGTCCATTTATGCTTCAAAATGCCTATCACGATTAAGACTTTTTACGGCTTGATAGCTTGACATTATGCGTCTTTATTAAAAATCGTTTATACTACTGTCTTGGGGTATATTGTTATTAGGTTTTTTTACCCACTGGCTTCTTTCACAACATAATGTTTTTAATCACTTTCTAGGAAGGCATTGTCATACAACTACCATTGAGCTTCTTATAGTAGGCAGTTTGTCTGAGTCTTATTTCAACGTATTCATGTTAAACAGTCAGTAGAATAGACTCTAATAATCTAAAAGTACGTTAAATTTTAGGTTATCTTACGGCGCTTTTTTACTGTAGGAAATTTCTGAATAATTTACTAAAAAAATCAGTACTTTGGTCCATGATTGGAAATGACCTGTTAATACAAAAAAACGCTAAGCGGTGATCAGCAACATAGACCATCATGGGTGGCTCGGGCAATCGATTCAGTTTAAGGAGATAAGCGTGACAGACCGGCGTTATTATGCGTTTATCAGTACCTCCGGGACAGATATGCAAGACGAGTATGCGGTACTTACGCAAGCATTGTTAGAGCAGGGTATCTTTAGCTGGTCGCCCGCCCAGAGTCGCATGTACGAGCTCGATTTTGTTCGTAAGCAAATTGACCAATGTGACTATTACATTTTGTTACTGGGTAATCATTACGGCAGGCTAGATGGCTCGGGAGCAAGTTTTATGCATCTTGAATATATTCATGCCATCACCAAACAAAAGCCGATTATTGCTATTCGTCACCATTGGCCCGATTTAAACACCCCCACTGTATTAGATGACCCGGAAGCGCGTAGCCCCTTTGGTAAATTTCGCCGTCAGGTTCAAGAGCGCAAACAGGCCACGTTTTTTTTAGCCTATGATGATGCAAGCAATTTAAGCACGGCCATTAAACGTCATGTGCCACGTTGCGTTAATTTATATCCTACCACAGGCTGGGTGCGTGCCAATGCCCGGCAATCCACGTTAAATGTGAGTAGCGATACACTGGCATTGCAAGAAGAAGTGATTCAGTTACGCAAAAAACTGGCCCTGATAGACCGACGTGTCAAAGAGACCCCTGCGCTTAACCCCATTTTGCCGGCAATAATGAAAACAATGCCTGCACCAGTGAGTCATGAAGCGGAAACGCTTAATTTTGCGTTTACGGTGCAAGCCTATCAGGAGGGTAATTTTAAAGAACTTAAACTAAATAAAACGATGCGTTGGGATGAAATTTTAACGATTTTAGGGCCTAGCTTTCATCCGCCCGCTCCTGAAGACCAGTTTGGCCGCGTGATCAATGATTATTTAAATAGCAGTGCGCTTAGTCTGGCACGCGAACAGATGCCACGAGCCCATGCTATTGCGCGCGCTCAAATCAATACGCAATCGCTGCATCAGATTAAAACCCAGATGAAAAATAATCACTGGATTGCGCCTATAAGTCGTGATGAACGCAAGCGCCTGTTGTGGGAATTAACTGAAGAAGGCAATCAGATTTTACAAAAGTCGTTTACCTCAATGCCGCGCTAAGCAACCTTTTATCATGAGGGGTTGATATTTTTTAAATATTAGGGCATGTCCTCAGTTGGGCGGTTATTCCTTAAATGGGCTAACTACAGGCTAAATTTTGTCAAACTGCGTTAAACATTTTGTAAAGATTCCAATATTACCTGCGATATTTGCCTTGTTTGCCTTAAAATTTATCGTCCTTTTAATCACATTTCCCAAATGAGGACACGCCCTAGTCCATGGGTTAATCAATGCGCTCTGCCATGGTAACCGTATAGGTTTTTCCCTGTTTTAATTTTTGACTGTTTCCAAAAACCTCTTTAAAGGTGCGCTGCATAAATTCACGTAAGCCATTAATCGTCACGACATAAAACCGCCCGCCCATCGGCATCGCATGATAAGCATCCATCAAATATAAATAATGCTGCTCTTTACTGGCTTTAGCGGGTAAATTGGACATAACCAAATCAAATTTAAGCTTCGGGTCGACGTGCAAAAATCCATTGGATAACTGTACATAGGTATTACCGAGTTGATTAAGCATACAGTTTTTTTGCGCGTACTCGACCGCAACAAAATCTTTATCGATTAATACATGCTGACCCTGTGGACACATTTTAGCTGCCGCCATACCCAGTACCCCATAGCCACAGCCTAAATCAATGGAATGAAGCGCCGGTTTAAATTCGATATGGTCGAGTAGTAATAACGAACCTTCATCAAGCTTTTCCGGTGAAAATAGCCCCCAGGTCGAATGAAACGTCAAACTATGCCCCAAGACAGGCGCGGTGAAGACCTGGTCTTGCCGCCACTTTTGCCGCATATGTTCAAGTTCAAAACGGTCACGACCTTTTGTTGTAATGCGTTCCGATAAATCTGCTGGGAGGGTCATGGCGCTATATTCCTTGATTTTTAATAGGTTATTTCATTTAATTTCAAAAGCTGGGCGCTTAGTCTAAACGGGTCAGTCTTAACATCGCCAAATCATCAGGCAAGGACGTAGCCGGTCTAAAACTATGCGATGCCAATTGGGCTATTAACTGTTCAAGCTGTTGTGATGTGCCTCCGCCAAACGCTTCAAGCGCGCCGTCTGAGGCAAAAATAAGCTGCGCGCCCGGCATTAAAGGGCATTCTAACGGTTGAAGATTTAATGTTTCACTTAAGCCAAGGGGCAGGCTGTTAACGGGTAACGTACGCGGCGGCTGATTACGCGGCAGTAAAATCGGGGGTGGATAATGCCCCAGCGAATACAACATGACCCTATGGTCTTCCAAACTTAACAGACCACACAAAATAGTAATATGCTTGCCACTATTTTGTAGCAATAATAAGCGGTTCATGCGATTTAACAGCCGTTCAGGACAGGTTTCACTCCCATGAAACCCCGCAAGCCATGCACTAAGCAAGCTGCTTTCTACCCCGTGACCCGCCACATCAGCCAAATAAAATAAAATATGCTTAGTATCGATGGCCCAATAATCGACCCAATCGCCCGATAAATAAGCTGATGGCTGTAAAAAATGCTCGACTTTATACCCGGGCATCGTGAGCGGTACTGGCAATAACCGTTGTTGTAATAAAGCGGCTGCTGGCAAGTCCTGAAAATCCTGATGACGCAAAAACTGATACAGCAAAGTCTGCGCGTGCTGTAATGCATCTATTGGAAGTTGTCCACGCACCCACCCGGCCAGCGCCCCTTTTTGCCATGCCTGTGCAAGCTGTGCACCTTGACTTGCCTGGGCCAAAACAATCGTAGGCTGCTGCCAAGTATGCGCTAAAAACTCTTCAACATCGGCAATTACCAGGTGCTGCCGATCTAAATACGCCAAGTCTACAATCGTGACGTGTTGTATATTTTGCCCAAAATAGCGCGCTAATTCGGCATCACTTGATGGAGTTGACGGGTCTAACAAATAAATTAACATGTTATAGTTACCTTTTTATTGATAGCCACATTGCGTCCTACACGTTCTAGCTCATAGGTCAAGAGGGCGATAAGCTAAAATTCAATGGGGCTTGTCTGGGCTGGCTGAACGACGGGAGCTGCTGTATTTGCCGGAGTAGGCGCATCATCACCAAAACTAGTGTCTATCACAGGTGCATTATTGGGGGTAGCCGTTGTAGCTTCAGGCATAGCAGCTTGAGATGCAGTGGCCGGAGCCGCTGTAGATTGTGCCCCATCAGGTTGCAAAGATGGCGTAGTCGCAGAAGGGGCAGGCGCTGACGAATCGGCTGCGGGCACGGCGGTATCCGTATCATCACCGAAGCTGTTATCGACCACCGGGGGGGCATCACCGCCTTTAATAGCGTAATAGCGCTGCTGCAAATAAACATCGCGTAGAAGGGCGTATTGGTCGCCTCGATTAATATCTTCTAGGCCAATTAACTGCGCTCGAGTGCTGATGCCGCTAAGCAAAACAGCAGGCGTATAACTTTTTGACGTATTTAAAAACACGTGCATGCCGCCTAAATAATCAACCGTAGCCGTAGCCGTATCTCGCAAGGTACTCGGACCACGAAACGGCAACATTAAATAAGGCCCCGAATGAATGCCCCAATGCCCCAATGTTTCGCCAAAATCTTGCGTCGGCTCACGCTGTAAATGCATGATTTCTGCGGCCGGGTCACCAATGCCTAACGAGGTCAATGTATTGACGGTAAACCGGCCAATGCCTCGAACTGCACTTCGAACATTGCCTTGCAGCAGTAAATTGACTGATGAATAGGGTTCCACAATATTGTTAAAAAAATTGCGCACAGAGGTTTGTAAAACGGGCGGGGCAACTTTTTTATAGGTACGAGCGACCGGTAACAAAATATGTTTATCCAAAAACATATTAAATTTAAATATTTTACGGTTAACCTTTTCAAAAGGGTCCTTAACTGCTACCGGCTGGCTGGCCACCGCATTAACCGACAATTTCGCAGCCGCTTTTTTGAACTCTTCCGTACTAATCTCAAGGGGTGACGCCACCGCATGCGAACTGATGATGATTACACTGCACATCAAAGCAAATTGTAATGAACGATTGACAGAAGCTCGCATGATATAACCCTTTTAAGAGACTATCGGCCTGTAAAGTACAGTATCAGGGCTGATGTTTTAGAGCGGCATTGTAGCACAAAATGCCCATGCGCATTTTAACGCTTGCACACTTTGTAGGTTCAAACGCATTACACCCCATAACGGGCCCGATATGCCTGCATTGCGTGTAAGTCCTGAGTGCGCTGGTGTCTGTCCAAATAATGAATTAAATCGTCTAGCGTCATTAAGGCATGCACGGGAATTTGATAACGCGCTTCGATGTCTTGAATCGCAGATTGCTCGCCTAAGCCGCGTTCCTGTCGGTCTAGGGCCACCACAATACCGGCGATGCTGGCCCCTGCTGCCTCCAAAATCTGTATGACTTCTCGAATAGCGGTACCTGCCGTAATAACGTCATCTAAAATCCAGACCCGTTGGCCTGTAACGTCTGCGCCCACTAGCACCCCGCCTTCCCCATGGTCTTTGGCTTCCTTGCGATTAAACCCCCAGGGCACATTCACACCGTGCGTCTGCCATAATGTTGCTGCTGTAGCGGCTGCCAGAGGAATCCCCTTATAGGCTGGTCCAAAAATGACGCCGACGCTTTCACATTGCAACAGTTTTTGTGCATATCCTGCAGCCAATAGAGATATCGCTTCTCCATCATTAAGTAACCCTGCATTAAAAAAATAAGGACTGACACGGCCAGATTTCAATGTAAATTCACCAAATTTTAAAACCCCGCGTCGCAAAGCCAAATCAATAAGCTGCTGGGGATTAAACGGCGGTAACATGGCTATTCTCCAACTAAAGCATGCTTAAAGCATACGGACCTACATTATGTAGGTAGACATGAAAACTGCTAGTATACCATCGCACATGCTAAATAGAACCTGAGGTCAAGGCATGGTTTGTCTTGCATAAAGTTGCTCGCCTGCTAAAATCCCTTCAATGAATTGGAATGTGCTGTCCATGTCTTCTGTCTATTTAGCAAAACCTGCCGGAGCGACTCGCATTGTTTCATTGAATGTCAATGGCTTGCGCGCATCAGTGAATAAGGGCTTGCTAGATTGGATGCAGGCTGTTGATGGCGATATTTTTTGTTTGCAAGAAACCAGATTGCAGGCTCATCAATGGGTGGATACGCATAAACCGGCAGGCTGGTTTACGCATTTATGTGCCGCCAAACGGCCAGGATATTCGGGTACGGCCATTTACAGTCGCTGGCCTTTAAGCAACATTCAGGACGGGTTAGGCTTTGGGTTATGTGACGATGAAGGCCGTTATACCGAAGCGACCTTAACCTTGCCTAACGAACAAATAATCGTTATTGCATCAGTTTACTTCCCATCGGGAGCCAGTTCTGAGTTGGCGCAAGCCCGTAAAAATGAGTTCTTGCAGCGTATCACGCCTATTCTTCAGGCATGGCAACAGCATAAACGCCCGATGATTATCTGTAGCGATGTTAATATTGCCCATACCAAACTAGACCTTAAAAACTGGTCTGCAAACCAGGCAACGCCCGGATTTTTGCCCCATGAACGTGCCTGGCTGGATACATTATATGGTCCGCTGGAATTTTGTGATGCCTTTCGGCTTAAAAATAAACAACCTGAACACTATACGTGGTGGTCTAACCGTGGACAGTCTTGGGCCAATAATGTTGGCTGGCGCATTGATTACCAGATTATTGCGCAATATTTAGCCCCGTTTGTCCATCAGGTTTTTATTGACCGCAGCCGCCGTTTGAGTGACCATGCACCGGTCGTCATTGATTATTTATTTTAAATCCAGGTTGAACATCTTAGCGGCCTAGCGGCTTATTTTCCAATGCAAAAACTTCCAAAAATCTCACCCAGCAAATCGTCCGCAGTAAATTCGCCCGTAATGCTGCTTAAATAGCACTGCGCTTGCCGCAACGATTCGGCCATCAGTTCGCCTGCTGCATAGTCGGTCAGTTGCTCCCGCGCCTCATTTAAACAGCGCTGACATTGCCGCAGCGCCTCTAAATGCCGAGTACGCGCGATAAACGTCTGTTCAGTCGGCTGATACCCCACACGCTCCGTAATGGTGTCAATCAACTCGGTTAAACCTTGACCGGTCTTTGCCGAAATAACCACCTGCGTATAAGCCTGTTCTGGCGTTTTTGGCAATGTTAGGCCAGGGTGCGTCGTATTGGGGAAAGCAGCGGCTTGTACGGGGGTTAAATCGGCCTTGTTGCCTACCAAAAGTAAGCGATTAGGCTGCATGTGTTCGGCAAAAAATTCTTGCGCTAAAATTAACGGGTGTTCGGTTTGGTTTAAATCGTACACCAGCAGCAATAAATCGGCTTGCGCAATGGCCAACCGCGCACGCCGAATACCTTCACGTTCCACCACATCTTCAGTAGACCGCAAGCCCGCCGTATCGGTCAGAGTTATGGGCAGTCCCTTTAAAATGAGTGTTTCATGCAGTACATCACGGGTCGTACCCGCAATGTTGGTAACAATGGCGCGCTCAACGCCCGCCAGCGCATTGAGTAGACTGGATTTTCCGGCATTGGGCCGACCTGCAATCACAATTTGAATGCCTTCGCGCAGCAGTTGTCCTTGTCGCGCCGTTTTTTGCACAGTTTCAACCGCACTACGTACATCATCTAGCAAGGTTAAAATATGCCCATCGGCCAGAAAATCAATATCTTCTTCCGAAAAATCAATCGCTGCTTCGACATATAGGCGTACATGAATTAATTTTTCCAACACCTGTTGAATATACGCCGAAAAATCCCCTTGTAACGACCGCACCGCCGACCGCGCAGCCGCCTGGCTACTGGCATCGATTAAATCTGCAATGGCTTCAGCCTGAACTAAGTCCAGTTTACCATTCTCAAAGGCGCGTGCCGAAAATTCGCCGGCTTCAGCAGCAATCGCGCCTAATTCATATAATCGGGTTAATAGAGCCTGTTGCACCATTATTCCGCCATGGCCTTGCAGTTCGACCACCTCCTCACCGGTAAACGAATGGGGCGCATCAAAATACAGCATTAAGCCTTCATCAATCGTCGGCGAATGTGTTTTTTCTGAGGGAGCGCAGGTTTTTTCAAATAATTGTTGTTCAGTCTGGTTAGGCGCTGCATACCAGCGCGCAAATTGGGCATAACGTGGTTGTTTTATAGCGTGCTGCGCCAGCGTTTCGGCAATGGTGCGTGCCTGCGGACCTGATAATCGAATAATGCCGACCCCGCCGCGCCCTTGCGGTGTAGCAATAGCAGCAATCGTGGTTCCTGTACGTACAACGCTGGTCATAAAGGGCCTTTTATATTCATCATGATAATTTAAGCAAACCATGTTTTATTGAAAAAATCATGTGGGATAAATCATTAAAAAAATTGCCCAAGCTTTTACAAGTCTTGAGCAACCAGTCCACGCAACCTATTGACGATTTAAGAAGAAAGGCCTAAAGCCGTTTTACGCGCTTCTTCACGCTTGATTCGATAGTTTATAAATGATTGTTGGGCAATGGTAAGCAGGTTGCTGACGACCCAATACAACACCAAACCTGCTGGAAAAAATAGCAAAAAGGCGGTAAAAATAATCGGCAGCAGTTTCATCATTTTAGCCTGCATCGGGTCGGACGGTTGGGCACTTAACATCTGTTGCCCATACATCGTTGCACCTTGCAAAAGCGGTAGAATAAAATACGGATCCATGGAGGATAAATCCTGAATCCAGCCCATCCACGGTGCATGACGCAGCTCGACGCTTTCCATAAGAACCCAATAGAGCGCCAAGAAAATCGGCATTTGCAGCAGCATCGGCAAGCAACCCGACATCGGATTGACCTGCTCGCGCCGATAAAGTGCCATCATTTCCTGTGACAACTTCATGCGGTCTTCGCCGTGTTCTTCTTTTAGGCGCTGCATCTCGGGGGCAAGAATTTTCATTTTGGCCATCGACCGATAACTTTTGGCTGACAGTGGAAATAACACCATTTTAACGATAAATGTCAGCGCAATAATGGACCAGCCCCAATTGCCCAAAACCCCGTGAATAAAATTAAGCATGGTAAACAAAACTTGTGCAATGGGCCACAGCCAGCCGTAATCGACGGTTTTATTTAAACCTGGGGCTAAGGTTTTAAGCTCCGACTGTATTTTAGGCCCACTATATAACGTCGCACTGACATCGTGTTGATGGCCGGGCGTTACGCTAAATACAGGCGTTTTAAAGCCAATAAAATGATACTGGTCGACGTTACGCGTTTGCATATCCACGGTCAGGGCAGGGTCGGGTATCCAGGCCGTGACAAAATAATGCTGGACAATACCAAGCCAGCCGCCTTTAACCGGTTGATTCAGAGCTTCATCACTAAATTTGCTAAATTTGAGTTTGCTGTATTGTTTTTGGGCATCGCCCCAAGCGCCGCCTAAATACGTGGACAGTCCCATCATGCCTTGCGAACTAGTGCTTGGGTCAGAGGTATCATCACGTTTAAGCTGTGCAAACATCTGCCCTTGCCACAGCGTTTTACTTAAGTTTACCAGGCGTTGAGTGATGGCAATCGGATACGTTGCCCGTTTAACGGTATAAATTTTTTGTACGTCAATTTGATTGGGCGCATGATAAACAAGTGAAATAACCAACTCATTTTGACCCGGCGCTAACGTATATTGCGCTTGGGTGGTACTGTAAGTCGGGCGCGCACTGGTGGCATTATCAATCGGTGTACTGTTTGCGGCACTAAGTAAACCCGTTTGGGCAATATAGGTACTTTGCGCATCTTGTTGCAATAAGACAAACGGTTGGGTTTTACCATCGGCGGCTTTAGCATCGTGTTGTAATAATTCCAAGCGCACGATATCGCCGCCATTTAAATCAAGCCAGAGCCGATAGACATCGGTTTGAACCATGACCAAATGATTAGCAGGCACCGCCGCCGCTTTTGCAACCATAGCCCCCGGTGCAATAGGCAAATCGCTATTGGCATGGGCTGGGGCAGCAGTTGGAACATCGGCAGTACTGGCCACCGACATTTGGGGCGCAGCAGCCGCTTGAGTTACCGCAGTATTGGCGATATGGTCTTTTTGCCATGCCAAAATCAACAAATAGCTGGTCACGAGCATTGCGGCCAAAATTAGTATTCGTCCCCATTGCAACATAAAGTTTACCTCAAAACGCGGGTCGGATGGCCTGTGGTGAGGCACGAAAAGGAACATTCCACGCACGGCAGGCCGATTGATTAAGCCAGGTATACCGTCGTAACGTGCGATTATAGCCATTTTCTAAGCGTTTGGGTACAGGGTCGTAACCATGTCCTCCCCACGGATGACAGCGACATAAGCGCCGCACGGTAAGAACGCTGCCTTTTAAGGGGCCATATAGGTCAATTGCTTCAATGGCATATTGTGAACAAGTCGGCATATAGCGGCAGTTCGCGCCGAGAAATGGACTGACGAAAAATTGATAAAATCGAATAGTGGCGGTTAATAATGGACTTAGCATAAGGTTAGGGGGTCGTCGTGGTTTTCGATTGTATCCGTTGAACTTTTTGGCGCAACATGTTCCAGGCATTGCTTAATTGACCATGTAATTCGGCATTGCTTAGAGTTTGCGCTTCACTTTTGGCCATCAAAATAATATCCAGACCTGCCAATTGTTGACCCTGCAGCCTAAAACTTTCGCGCGCAATACGCTTAACGCGATTACGTTCATGGGCGCGGCGAATTTTACGTTTAGCAATGACCAATCCTAAACGGCCTGGCTGTGGATAACTTGGGTTGCCCTGTGGATAAGTTAATTCATTTTCTATCATTAACCCGTTGTCCGGCTTGGGATGTAAAAAAGCCAACAGCATAAAACCGGTTTGATGAACTTTAGCGACATTTTGATTAAAAACCTGGTCAAACTCACGGGCATGGTGTAACCGTTGAGCGGGCATAAAAGGATATTGCATTATTGATTAAACATAACCGAAGATTTTAATATCATACACCATTTTATTTTTTTTGGTTAAGAATATTACAGATTGATATGTTTGACCTTTAACCTGAATAAATATTTTCTACCTGCTAAAATAATAACTGTTTACATCATTATTATTAATTAAACAATTTAGGTTTTTTTTAAATAAATATTTAACTTAAACTATAAAATAATTATAAAATATTAAGGCTGATAATTAAATAATACAATCTATTAATTTATTTTTAAAGACTTTATATTAACTAAAACTGGTTAATCAATAGTTAATAAGTAATACGCATAAAAAAACCGCTTTATTATTAAAAGCGGTTTTTTTATAATCATAACGTTAAAATGAATTATCTTTAAAATAAATATTAAAATGGTTCAATAACTAACAATCAAAAAAAACAATTCATTTTAAATGACAAGCAATTGCTTAAACCGTTAGTGTATGACGTCCCTTGGCACGACGACGAGCCAATACTTGACGGCCGTTCTTAGTCGCCATACGAGCACGGAAACCGTGAACACGCTTACGTTTTAGTTCGCTGGGCTGGAAAGTACGTTTCATGGCAAACTCTAGTTAAATTCAGTGAAGAAGCGAATTTTAGGGAATACCGTGGGCTATGTCAATCCTTTTTTAAATCTTTTTCCATTGTCAATTTTATAGCTTTATATTTCATACAGTTAATCTAATTATTAATTTAAATAATTGATTTTAAATGAATTTTAATTTTTTAATTAATTCTTATGTTTAATGTTAGATATCAATAGGTTAGTATTTTTTATAAAAATTTACTATTTAATATCAATATCTTAACTAGATTTAATTAAATTTTTGACATGAAAACTCATTTTAAAATTTACATTTCGGTTTGGTTATTTTTTATACGATTCAATTTTTTAATTTTTTTAACTCAAGTTATCCACAGTTTTTTGCGTTTTTCGCTTTTAAATTTATTAATAAAATATATAATTAGTAGTAATAGGGAGCGTGTTTTTCTGTGGATAAGTCACTTTTTAATATTAAAAACAAAAGCTTAACTTGTGGATAACCCTGTGGAAAACCTGTGGATAGATTGGGGATAACTTTTTTTTAAAGAATTAACCTAAAGTTATCCACAACTTATCCACAAGGTTATCCACAGAGTTATCCACAGGCTGTTTTCATAAATTTTTAACTAGCCTGTGGATAACTCTGTGGATAACTTTATATTTAGTCTTGGCTAACGGTTAAAATTTGCATGATGATTTTTGTAATATTGCTTATTTAATGAACATTTTGGGTCAATTAAAGGTATTAGACCGATTCATTTTTAGGTACAATGCGTCTCCCCAAAATACTAATACTGGGAGCTGTAGTGAGTGGAATAAGCTTATGGTACCCTTTTGGACACGGTGTTTAGATACTTTACGCGATGAAATACCCGACAATCTGTATAACCTTTGGATTAGGCCGCTACAGGTCAGACAAAACGAGCAAACCCTCGTTCTTTTAGCACCTAATCCCTATTTTGTAAATGAAATTACTACACTTTACGAAACACGGATCAATGAATTGGTACAGCAATACAGTAATGGCAGTATAAAAAATGTCGTTATTACCGTGCTGTCCAGCGCGTTAAAATCTGCTGAAGAAACCACATTATTAACAGATTATGCCCATCAATCTGTCGGACTTCATCAGGGTTCAAATGATTATGCTATTAAAGCCAAACGGGGTAAAAAAAATGCCGCGTTAGGTCGTTCCTTAAATCCGTTATTTACATTTAGTCAGTTTGTTGAAGGGCCTTCCAATCAAATGGCCTATCAGACCAGCCATAAAGTATTGGATAAACTTGGCGACCCGCAACATAATCCATTATTTTTATATGGTCCAACGGGGTTAGGTAAAACACATTTAATGCATGCGGTCGGACATAATATATTGGAACGTAAACAAAATGCCCGGGTGATGTATATTACCTCGGAACAGTTTGTCGGTAGTTTTGTGAGTGCTATTCAACAACATAAAATGGAACAGTTTAAAAAGGATTTTCGTACGCTTGATTTATTGTTAGTCGATGATATTCATCTACTTGCAGGTAAAGAAGCGAGTTTATCTGAATTTTTTTATACCTTTAATGCGTTAATGGAAGATTCGAGGCAAATTATATTAACCTCTGACCGTTATCCAAAAGAATTAACGGAACTAGATGCGCGTTTGGTGTCGCGTTTTTCATGGGGGTTATCAGTCGGGATTGACCCGCCAGATTTGGAAACCCGTATTGAAATTTTATTTAAAAAAGCCAGTCAAACTCAAGTTGAATTATCACGTCATTGTGCGTTATTTATTGCCCAGCAAGTCATGGGAAATGTACGAGAATTAGAAGGCGCTCTCAATAAAGTTATGGCGACTGCACGCTTTAAAGGGATCGAAATATCACTTGATATTGTAAGGGAATCGCTTAAAGATGTGGTTGCCATTCGAGCGCGAACCATCAGTATTGATAATATTCAGCGCGTGGTTGAGGAGTATTTTCGCATTCCCCATAAAGATTTGATTGGCCCTAAACGTACACGCATTTTGGCTCGTCCTCGGCAACTGGCCATGGGACTGGCGCGCGAATTAACGCAAGAAAGTTTTCCTGAAATCGGCCAGGCCTTTGGAGGGCGCGACCATAGCACGGTCATGCATGCCTGTGAAAAGGTCATGGAACTACGCCAAATAGACCCGACCTTTGCAGAAGATTATCGTAATTTGTTACGTCTGCTACAAAATTAACCCTTTAACCCTGGAAGCTTTTAACCCATTGACCTGTTGATAGGATATTGCCATGCGTTTAACGATTGCTCGACCTTTATTTTTAAAATTACTGAACCAAATGGCAAATGTCATCGAACGTAAACATGCAGTGCCTATTTTATCGAATGTATTGTTAGAGGTTTTGCCCGAGCAAATCCGAGTAACGGGAACCGATCTAGGGGTTGAAATTGTGGCTCAGGCCCAATTACCGGCCGGTGCTGTTGAAGAACCGGGACGTATTACTTTACCGGCACGCAACTTAATTGATATTGTGAAAAGCTTACCGGCGCAGGCGACCATAAAGCTCTATGACGATGCTAAAGGCCTTTGTCATTTACATGCAGGCAGTGCAAGGATTAAGCTCGAAACGTTACCGGCAGACGATTTTCCAAGTTTGGGCGAACAGCGCGAGCATAGTAAACAAGTTGCCGTGTCGCAAGGGTCATTAAAACGTTTGATTGACAAAACAGCGTTTGCCATGGCAGTACAAGACGTACGGTTTTATTTGACCGGCATGCTCTTTGAAATTGGGGATCATCAATTGCGTACCGTTACCACAGACGGTCATCGCCTGGCGAAGGCTGAAACCAGTGCAGAACTGGCCGGAATTGACAATTTACAAGCCATCGTGCCGCGTAAAGGCGTACTTGAGCTACAACGCTTGCTTAGCCCCGTTGATGAGCCCTTAACGGTTGTTTTAGAGCGAGATTTATTAAGTGTTAAATTAATACTAGCCGAAGAAGATGCTAAAACGGACGAACCTGCCAGTATTATAAATTTACAATTGGTTACAAAATTAATTGAAGGAAAATTTCCAGATTATCGTCGTGTGATACCGGTCAATGGCACTAAAGTCGTTAAAATAGAGCGCCTGGTATTACAACAAGCGTTGCGCCGCGTGGTTATTTTAAGTAATGAAAAGCAACGGGGGGTTCTATTGAAATTTAGTCCAAATGTATTAAATATCCAATCCTTGAATCAAAACCATGCCAGTGAAGCAATTGAAACGATTGCCATTGATTATCAAGGCGAAGCCCTGGATATGAGCTTTAATCATACTTATCTTAATGATATTTTAAATACATTGGAAGGGGAAATCATGCAGTTAACCTTGTCAGATGCCAATGCGCCTGCCTTGGTGCAGGAGCCTGAAGTATCCGATTATGTGTATGTGGTTATGCCGATGCGTTTATAGAACCTGCTGTGAGGGCGTGTTGATGTCGCTTCATATCCAGTCGGTTCATGTGCAACAGTTACGCAATTTGCATGACCTGCATTTAAACCATCTGCAAACCATTAACATTATTACGGGTTTAAATGGTAGTGGCAAAAGTTCTATTTTAGAAGCGCTACATGTGTTGGCGACGGGTCGCTCTTTTCGGCGTGGGTTGGTGCGACAAATGATCGAGCATGGACAATCAGAAAGCATTGTTTTTGCAAAAGTCGGACAGCATCGCATCGGGGTCAGCAATACGGCCCAAGGTGAACAAACCTTACGTCTAGATGGCGGTACGCTTAAACGTCAGAGTGATATTGCACGATTATTACCCCTACAGTTTATTGACCCTGAAGGGTTAAACATGCTTGATAGTGGCAGCAAACCAAGACGCCAACTACTCGATTGGCTAGCGTTTCACGTGGAACCGCATTTTTATGAGCTTTGGCTGCGTTATCAACGTGCAGTAAATCAGCGTAATCAGCTACTTAAAAATACTTATGGTCATGAAGCAGAGCTTAACGCATGGGAGCACGAACTCGAGGAAAGCGGGCAACTTGTGCATGCCTTGCGGCTGACTGCGCTGGAACGCTGGCAGTTAGCGTTTAAAGAGGTGTTGGCTACTTTATTGCCCGATCAAGTCGTTGAGTTAACTTATATACCCGGCTTTTCGCTAGACCAGCCATTAAGCAACAGCTTGTATGAACAGCGCGAACGTGAACAACAACGGGGTCATACCCTGATTGGGCCGCATCGAGCAAGTTTAAGTTTTAAAGCAGCCTTAGGCCCTGCCGAACACGTTTTATCTCGAGGTCAGAAAAAGCTGTTAGTGTTGAGTCTTAGGTTGTCGCAGTTGCGCGTTCTTCAGCAAATTGGGCGACCAAGTGTGGTATTATTAGATGATATGGGTGCCGAGTTAGATGCACTGGCTCAGGCAAGGCTATTGCAGTCGCTACAGGGTTTGGAGAGTCAGCTGTTTATAACGACCTTGGCTTTAAAACCATTACAGGATCAACTAAAGACCCTGGGATTAACCGCACGGATATTTAAATTGCAGAACGGACAATTAGTCGATGAATCGTTAAATTCTGAAATCTTAATTGACGCATCGCAAATTTCAACGCCTATTTAAGATTTAGCATTGTCAATATAGCTGCAATGCTATAGACCATACCGGCCCGTATCTAAGAGAATTTACTTTAAGGCCTATTAAAGATTAGTTTTGTTGTAACTCGGTTGGCTTTGCCACCTGTTAAACGTTATGGAGTAAATATGAGTTCACAACACACCGACACCACGCAGGATGCGCCTTTGATTGATATGACCAATGCGCCCACTGAGGTTAACATGGCAACCTATGACGCAAGCCAAATTAAGGTCATGCGGGGGCTTGAAGCAGTGCGCAAACGGCCCGGTATGTATATTGGCGATACCGATGACGGCACGGGGCTGCATCATATGGTGTTCGAGGTGGTCGATAACGCCATCGATGAGGCGTTGGCAGGGCATTGCAGCGAAATTGTCGTGACGATTTTTGCCGATGAATCAGTCAGTGTACGCGATAACGGACGCGGTATTCCGGTTGATATTCACCCCGAAGAAGGGATTTCTGCGGCCGAAGTGGTGATGACGATTTTGCACGCCGGCGGTAAATTTGATGAAAACACCTATAAAGTCGCAGGCGGACTTCATGGAGTTGGGGTATCGGTCGTCAATGCCTTATCAAGCCGTTTGTATCTATTGATTGGTCGTAACGGCAATTTATACGAACAGCATTATACGCATGGCGTTCCTGATTATCCCTTAGAAATGAAAGGACCTTCGGACCGTAAAGGGACCGAATTACGCTTTTGGCCGAGTAAAGAAACATTTACTCAAACTACATTTTCAGCAGATATTTTGGCGCGACGGCTACGTGAATTATCCTATTTAAATGCGGGTGTTCGTCTTATTTTACGCGATGAACGAACTCAAACTGAGCAGGTTTTCGACCATGCGGGTGGGGTCGCTGAGTTTGTTAAATATATCAACGTGGGCAAACATCCTATTCATGAGGTGTTTCATTTTAATGTCAAAGGCGAACAGGGCATTAGTGTCGAAATTGCATTGCAATGGAATGACAGCTATCAAGAGGCAGTGTATTGCTTTACCAATAACATTCCGCAAAAAGATGGCGGTACCCATTTGGCGGGTTTTCGTGGGGCATTGACGCGCGCTTTAAATACCTATTTAGATGTTGAGCATGCCAATAAAAAAGATAAAATTAATGTGGCCGGCGAAGATGCCCGCGAAGGCTTGACTGCGATTATTTCAGTTAAAGTGCCCGACCCTAAATTTTCTAGTCAGACCAAAGAAAAGCTGGTATCGAGTGAGGTGCGTCCGGTAGTCGAAAATGCCTTTGGGCGTGAATTTAGCACCTATTTGCAGGAACGCCCGCAAGTAGCCAAAGCATTGGTCAGTAAAATTGTCGATGCGGCACGCGCACGGGAAGCCGCCCGTAAAGCCCGTGAAATGACCCGGCGTAAAAGTGCGCTTGATATTGCAGGGTTGCCCGGTAAATTGGCCGATTGTCAGGAAAAAGATCCGGCCCTGTCTGAATTATATATTGTGGAAGGGGACTCGGCAGGCGGTAGTGCTAAGCAAGGCCGTAACCGCCGCATGCAGGCCATTTTGCCACTTAAAGGCAAGATATTAAACGTTGAACGGGCCCGTTTTGATAAAATGATTTCTAGTGCAGAAGTCGGCACGTTAATCACTGCGCTAGGTTGCGGTATCGGGCCAGATGAATATAATCCCGATAAGTTGCGTTATCATAAAATTATTATTATGACTGATGCCGATGTGGACGGTTCGCATATTCGTACCTTACTGCTGACGTTTTTCTTTCGGCAAACCCCTGAACTGATTGAGCGCGGTTATGTGTATATTGCCCAGCCGCCGCTTTATAAAATCAAAAAAGGCAAACATGAGCAGTATTTAAAGGATCAAGAGGCTTTAGACCAATATTTGTTGTCAAGTGCGTTAGACGGATTGAGTTTATATAGCCAGGCTGATGCACCGCCAATTCACGGGGCAAATCTTGAGCAATTAATGCAGGCGTATCAAACCAGCCAAGGTTTGATTCAGCGTTTAGGCCAGCGTTATCCGAATAGTGTTTTAACCAGTTTATTAAAAATGCCGGTTTTTAAAGCAGACACGAGCCGTAATCAAGCTGATGCAGAGGCTTGGGTGAGTCAGTTTGAACAGTGGTTAAAACAGGCTTACCCCTTACTCCAACCCAGCGTTATGCTAGAAACTTTTGGTACCTCTGATGATGCTGCAACCCGGGCGTATTATTGGCCCAAAGTGACCATTTATGTGCATCAGTTGCCGCAGCATTATTTGCTTGACCATGGCTTTTTTCAATCAACTGAATACGCGCGTTTAATGGAATCAAGTGCATTATGGCATGGCATTTTAGAGGACGGCGCCTATTTAAAACGTGATGATAAAGTGATGCCGGTTGTACACTTTGCCGATGTTTGGGAAAATACGATGCAGGAA
Organism: Moraxellaceae bacterium; assembly: GCA_018260315.1. GTDB lineage: Bacteria > Pseudomonadota > Gammaproteobacteria > Pseudomonadales > Moraxellaceae > JAGLBJ01. The sequence goes on from JAGLBJ010000004.1 coordinate 55,367, forward strand.
GCGCGCCGTGGCCTTACGATTCAGCGTTATAAGGGTTTAGGTGAAATGAATGCCGAACAATTATGGGATACCACAATGGACCCTGAGCATCGGCGTATGTTGCAGGTCACGGTGGCTGATGCCATTGCGGCAGGGCATATGTTTGCCTGTTTAATGGGCGATGATGTAGAACCGCGTCGCGCCTTTATTGAAGCCAATGCACTATCGGTGACTAATTTAGATGTTTAAGTATTGTGCATTGAATTAAATCGTTAAAAATTAAATGCTTAAAA
>JAGLBJ010000050.1 GCA_018260315.1 Moraxellaceae bacterium
AGCTTGCGCAGCTTGTACCAGCAAGCGTTGCGCAATATGCCCAATATTCCTCCTGCGTCGTATATCATTCAGCATTTAAATCAATTTTTGGAACGGCAACGTGAATTGGTGCTGGGGCCTGATATTTCCGACCGGCGTAACGTCATGGATGAATTATTACAATCGGAAGGTATTCAGCAGGCCATTTTAACCGAAACCGTTCGCAGTAATCGCGCGCCGAGTCTGGTTAAAGCCGAAGCCCGCAAGGATTTACAGGAAATCGTATCAGATTATTCCAATTCAGCAGTTCGGTTTTTTGAGCTGATTTTAAACTGGCTGTGGACGCAGCTTTATGATGGCGTTGAAGTGCATAATTTTCAAACCGTGCGCGACAATGCCGACCAATATCATATTGTGTATGTGCCGTGTCATCGCAGCCATATCGATTATTTGTTGCTGTCGTTTGTCATTTATCAGCGCGGTTTAATGGTGCCGCATATTGCCGCGGGTGATAATTTAAACGTGCCGGTGCTGGGTGAATTTTTACGGCGCGGCGGCGGGTTTTTTATTCGTCGTTCATTTAAAGGGGATTTTTTATATACCTCGGTGTTTAAGGAATATTTGTATAGTCTGGTATCGCGCGATGCGCCGCTTGAATATTTTATCGAAGGGGGGCGTTCGCGTACCGGACGGTTACTACCCCCAAAAACAGGCATGCTGGCCATGACGATTCATGCTCAGTTGCGCCAAACGCATGTGACCTCGGGGTTAAACGCCCCGGCAAACAGCAAAACCAACAGCAGCAAGCCGATTATTTTTATTCCGGCCTATATCGGCTACGAGCGTCTGATGGAAGGGTCAACCTATGTTGGCGAATTATTAGGCAAACCCAAAGAAGCTGAATCCATTTTTGGCGTGATTAAAGCTGCGCGTAAAATTGAACGCATTTTTGGAAAGGTGCATTTAAATTTTGGCGAACCGATTTTATTGTCCGATGTGCTTAAAAAATATCATGCTGAAGAGGTGCATCTTAAGAGCAATCAGGACATTTTACCCGATAATACCGTCAAGGCGATTTCTGGCTTAGCGGTAAATATTATGGAAAATATCAACCGTGCGGCCGTTATTACCCCGGTTTCTCTGTTGGCCCTAGTGCTGCTGGCAACACCCAAACATGCGCTCGATGAAGATGTTTGCATTAAACAGTTAGAAACCTACCAACATATTGCGCAAGCCGCCGCCTATGACGAACGTATTAAACTGCCCAATTTAACGGGTCGTGAAATTATTGCACATGGCTTACAGTTAAAGCTTATTCGGCGCGTACAGCATTTACTGGGCGATATGATTAGCATTGAAGAGGGTCAAGGCGTTTTGCTGACCTATTTTAGAAATAATATTTTGCATCTGTTCATAATGCCGTCGTTTATTGCGGCACTGGTACAACATAACGGCAAAATTCAGCGTGATGAAATCATGCGGATTATTTTTACCTTGTATCCGTTTTTAAAGGCCGAGCTATTTTTAAAATGGAATATTGAGGAATTACCGCAAGAACTAGAGCGTGAGATTGCTGCACTCATGCAAAACGGCTTAATCTTAAACGATGGTTACGACAGTTTATATAGTCCTGCGCCCAATACTGAAGAGCACAATCAGTTGTCAGTCTTGGCGGCACCTGTACAGCAAAGTCTGGAACGTTATTTTATGACGCTACTGTTAATCAGTCAGCAAGGCTCAGGCAAAGTGACCGTTCAGCACGTTCAGGATTTAAGTTCACTGCTTGGGCAACGGCTGTCGGTGCTGTATGAATTTAATTCGCCCGAATTTTTTGATAAAACGCTGTTTGCCAGTTTTTTAACCAGTTTAGAGGCGCAAGGTTATGTGCAAACCGATGAACAAAACGTATTGCATTTTGATCATCGGTTAACCGACATCGCGCAAGATGCTCATAGGGTTCTCAATGTCGATACACTGAACACCTTGCACCAGATGACCAGTGTGAGTGATGAGGAGATTCAAATCGCGATGATGTCCCTAGCCCGTAAAAAGGAAAAACGCCATCGTAAACAGGCATCTTAGATATTAACCGGCACGGCCTGATACAAACGGATTATGCTGCATTTCGTGACCGATGGTGCTCATCGGGCCATGTCCGCAGATAAACTGTGTAGCCGGAGGCAGGGTAAATAACTGAGTTCTAATACTCTGGACTAGGTGCTCAAAATTCCCTTGCGGAAAATCGGTACGGCCAATGCTGCCGGCAAATAACACATCTCCAGTCCATAACAGATTGGCTTTGGCAATATAAAAGACAACATGCCCCGGCGTATGGCCCGGGGTAAAGCGTACTTCAGCCGTGTATTGGCCTAACGTTAGGGTTTCGCCGCCTACCAGCCATTGCGTAACATTAACAGGTTTAGGAATAGACCGCGAGCCAAACATTTTGGCCTGTTGCGGTAAAAAATCAAGCCAGAACTGGTCAGGTTTAGCCGGTCCAATGACGGGCACTTTATAAATTTCAGCCAGTTCGCCCACTGCCCCCACGTGGTCTAAATGGCCATGGGTCAGCCATAGCGCGACTAATTTAAGCTTTTTTTCCGTCAGTTTTCGTTGAAGCAAAGGTAAATCACCCCCTGCATCAATGAAAATGGCTTCTTGAGTGGTATCGTCCCACAAAAGCGTACAATTTTGCTCAAATGTGGTCACCGGAATAATTTCATAACATAACATCTTCATGTTCCTCAATCATTAAATAAATCGACTATGGATTTGTAAGCAATGGGCTTTAAAACTGGAGTCTTAGCGGCCTATTTTAGGCTTAAGTGGTTTATCAGGAATATCAATACGGCGCCACTGGCCGGGCAGCACATTATCCAGCGTATACTCCCCTATTTTAACCCGCACCAAGCGCAAGGTCGGAAGCCCCACGGCAGCGGTCATACGGCGTACCTGTCGATTACGGCCTTCTGTTATCGTCAGCGACAGCCAACAGGTCGGAATCGTTAAACGGGTTCGAATGGGGGGATTGCGCTCCCATAACGTAGGCTGTTCCAACACTTCAACTTGAGCCGGCAGCGTCAAACCATCGTTAAGCAGCACCCCGTCCTGTAAACGCTGCAACGCGTCAGCATGCGGGGTCCCTTCTACCTGAACCCAATAAGTTTTGGGGGCTTTATGCCGGGGCTGGGTCAATTGTGCATTTAAATGGCCGTCATTGGTTAGTAACAGCAATCCTTCAGAATCCCGATCTAAACGCCCTGCAACTCGTAAACTCGGATCGTCAATAAAATCGGCTAACGTTAAACGGTTGGCTTCGGGTCGAAATTGCGTTAATACATCATACGGTTTATTGAACAAGATGATTTTTGCCAATACTTTTACCCTAAAAATGCCTTATAAAACGTTTATTGTATAGGGCTTGAGCTATCGGGAGTATTATCACGTATTAAAAATTTGCCATTTAATAACTAAATACCACATCAAGTTTGAGATTGTATACCATATAACCTGGTGATAACTCGCAAGGTTACAATTCACAAGGTTACAACGGATAATTACTTTCATTATTGTAAGATGACTAGACACGGACAAAGGAGCAAAAATCATATGGGTTATCAAAAAATTGTTGTCCCTGCCGATGGTGATAAAATCACAGTCAATGCAGATTTATCGCTAAACGTGCCAAATCACCCGGTTATTCCTTACATTGAAGGCGATGGTATCGGCATTGATATTACGCCCGTTATGAAAGAAGTGGTTGATGCGGCGGTGCTTAAGGCTTATGGCGGCAAGTGTTCAATCGTCTGGATGGAAGTGTATTGTGGTGAAAAAGCCAATAAAATCTACGGCTCGTATATGCCTGAAGAAACCTTTGAGGCACTGCGCGAATATGTCATTAGCATTAAAGGGCCCCTTACCACGCCAGTCGGTGGCGGTATGCGTTCCCTTAACGTTGCATTGCGTCAGGAACTTGATTTATACGTTTGTGTGCGCCCCGTGCGCTGGTTTAAAGGGGTACCTAGCCCTGTTCAGCACCCTGAACTTACGGATATGGTTATTTTTAGAGAAAACTCCGAAGATATTTATGCCGGTATTGAATGGAAAGCCGATTCACCTGAAGCCATTAAAGTGATTAAATTTTTGCGCGAAGAGATGGGGGTCACCAAAATTCGCTTTCCTGAAGGCTGCGGTATTGGCATTAAACCGGTCTCAAAAGAAGGTTCGCAACGGTTAGTGCGTAAAGCCATTCAGTTTGCCATTGATAATGATAAACCCAGCGTAACGCTGGTTCACAAAGGCAATATCATGAAATATACCGAAGGCGCTTTTAAAGAATGGGGCTACGAGTTAGCCATGGAGCGTTTTGGCGGTCAATTGATTGATGGCGGACCTTGGGTGAAAATCAAAAATCCACGCACTGGTAAGGACATCATCATTAAAGATGTTATTGCAGATGCGTTTTTGCAACAAATTCTCATGCGTCCGGCTGATTATTCGGTCATTGCTACGTTAAACCTAAATGGCGATTATATTTCCGATGCACTGGCGGCCGAAGTTGGCGGTATCGGAATTGCACCAGGGGCAAATATTGGCGGTGCAATTGCAGTTTATGAAGCTACGCATGGAACAGCCCCAAAATATGCCGGTCAGGATAAGGTTAATCCGGGCTCTATTATTTTATCTGCTGAGATGATGTTGCGCGATATGGGTTGGACAGAAGCCGCCGATTTAATTATTAAAGGGGTTGCCAATGCCATTGAAGCCAAAACTGTGACGTATGATTTTGAACGGTTAATGCCAGATGCCCGGTTACTACGCTGTTCTGAATTTGGTCAGGCCATCATTAATCATATGAATGACTAAATCTTAGGTTACTTATTTAAGATTTTACAAGAAAGCTCTTTAATAAGGGCTTTTTTACAGCCTTCATTTTATCATTGAAAAGTTTATTCATAAAAAAACAGGCCGAAGCCTGTTTTTTCTATCACATTAAACTTACCAACGTTATATTAGAAACGTAATTGCAAACCTAATTTCGCGACTGGCAAGAATGAATATTTTTCATTGTCAGCACGGAACTTGTTTAAAACTTCCTGATTTAAAGCAGTTTGTAAGTTGGTTTGTAAGTTATCAGAACGTGATGAAGGTGAATTGGTTGTTGCTTTTGCCTCAAATTTACCTTGCCAAATGGCACCCACTTGAGCAAATAAGCCAAAACGATCAGTAATTGATGGAGAAATGCTCAAGCCCAAAAATGGAGCAATTTGATTACGCCATTTACCGGTCACTTGCGCTGTTATAGGTACGCCCGTTACGTTGGTAAACTGTTGCCCGCCAATGACCAAATGGTCACCCGCCATATTTGAAGACGTGTTTGCTGTCACATTGGTATCCTGCCAGTAAACACCAGCGTCAATCCCAAACATGCCGCCGGTAGGACGATACGTTGTGGTTACATAAGCATTTTTCATATCGAAATCTGCTTTCCACTCACGGTCAGTGCTGTATTTATCTTTGTAGTTCAACTTTCCGCCATCGTAACCAAAGGTTAACCCGACCATAGGATTAACGCTATAAGATACTGCAGCACCATAGCCCGTTGTGCCCACTTCTAAGCGGACTGAGGCAGGTTTAAATACAGAAAATGTTGCAACACCTTGGTCGGTTACGACTACTTGATCTGCAGCGAATGCAGCATTGCTGATAGCAGCAACAGCAGTTGTTAAAGCAAGAATTTTAAGGGCTTTCATATGTACACCTCTAAAGAAAGACACAATCACACAATAAATGTAACACAGTAAAAATAGCTCGGTCAGAGCCTATCTAAACACAACTTGACACAATTTTGTTAGCATCTTACCATGTTTTTTTATAGTGCTTATGTAAAGGAATGCTTGGCAGTGCTTTAAAATACTTAAATTTCAACCACTTGCAAAGCTACCAGGATTTTTCACGACCACGTAAAAACTGCACATTTACACGATTTAAGCGGTTCGTTTAAAACCAAAACACGTTAAGTTGGGCTAATAGAACGCTTTGTTACCCCAATTTTGTAACAAAAAATGTAAAACTAGACACATATAGCGGGGTATGTTAGGCAGTTGCACCCTTCTTGTCAAGATTCGCCTGTATTTTTTATGCTTACTTATGCCTCGCTAGCTGATATTTTATAATGATTTTAAATCTAAAACGTTTTAATGCGCTGATTTCTTGTAAACATTCCGTAAATTACACTACTTAGACCTCCAAACAGACTATTAAACCCTATCAATTTTAAGGCTTACTTAGAGCTATAGTGCTACCGCTGTTCTTATATGTTTATAACGCTTTTACGGGTTCATATTGCTTTATAGCAAGTCTTTACGTTACACTTATTAATAACCGACTGGTTTTATATTTCATTCACCCCTGTTAAAGCTGTTCTGCTTATATCTTAAGTCCGAGGGATGCTGCGACGAATCATGTTTCGCCAGGCTCGGCACGTTTTAAACGGCATCCGCGCATTGATTAATCTAGGAGATTGTTCATGAACGCGGAACCAACCCTTGACTATAAAGTTGCCGATATTACCTTAGCCGATTTTGGACGCCGTGAAATAAGCCTTGCCGAAGCCGAAATGCCGGCTTTAATGGGTCTTCGCCAACGTTATGCTGCATTAAAACCATTAGCAGGCGCTAACATTTTAGGCTGTATTCACATGACCATTCAAACAGCCGTTTTGATTGAAACGCTGCTTGACTTAGGGGCTGAAGTTCGCTGGACGTCTTGCAATATTTTTTCGACACAAGATCATGCGGCGGCGGCTATGGCTGCACGCGGCATCGCCGTATTTGCGTGGAAAGGCGAAACTGAAGCCGAATATGAATGGTGCTTAAAGCAACAAATTCATAAAAATGGTCAAGTATGGAATGCCAACATGATTTTAGATGATGGCGGCGATTTAACGACGCTTATTCATACGGATTATCCCGAACTTTTACAGCACATTCATGGCGTGACTGAAGAAACGACGACAGGCGTTGCACGCTTAATTGAAATGCATAAAGCGGGTAGCCTAAAAGTGCCTGCCATCAACGTCAATGATGCAGTAACCAAGTCTAAAAATGATAATAAATATGGCTGCCGTCATAGCTTAAATGATGCCATTAAACGCGGTACGGATATGCTCATGGCCGGCCGTCGCGCGCTCGTAATTGGTTATGGCGATGTGGGCAAAGGCTCGGCACAAAGTTTGCGTCAGGAAGGCATGATTGTGCGGGTTACCGAAATTGATCCGATTTGTGCAATGCAGGCCTGTATGGACGGTTATGAGGTCGTTTCGCCTTACCTAAACGGTATGAATACGGGCAATCCTGACTGCATTGATAAAACGTTGTTAAGCCAGACCGATTTAATCGTGACGACCACCGGTAACATGCATGTTTGCGATGCCAATATGCTGGCAGCCCTTAAAAAAGGCGCCGTAGTGTGTAATATTGGCCATTTTGATACCGAAATCGATACGGCGTTCATGCGTAAAACATGGCGCTGGGCAGAAGTTAAACCTCAGGTTCATCAAGTCTTTAGAAGTGATGCCGCCGATGATTATCTGATTATCTTGTCAGAAGGTCGCTTGGTCAATTTAGGCAATGCAACCGGTCACCCGTCACGCGTGATGGACGGTTCATTTGCCAATCAGGTGCTTGCGCAAATGCATTTGTTTTCGGAAAAATTTGCCGATTTACCGGCTGACCAAAAACCTGCGGCTATCCGTGTCGAACTATTGCCTAAAAAGCTTGATGAAGAAGTCGCAGCTGCGATGGTGGCGGGTTTTGGCGGTGTTCTAACCCGGCTTACGTCCATACAGGCCGAGTATTTGGGCGTGCCTGTTGAAGGACCGTTTAAACCCGAAAGCTATAAATACTAAACCCATAACGATTAAGGGATTGATTTCCGCCGGTCGTTACATGGGTCGAATGCATTAAGTTGATTTTCTGAAATGCATTCGGCCTGTGGTCAAACCCGAGCCCGTTATACGCTACTGACTACTTTTAAATTTTAGCCGGAACCCTGCATGACCCTGCCCATTTCTTTCGAATTTTTTCCTCCTAAAACCGATGTCGGTGCCGATAAACTACTGACCATTGCCGCACAATTTCAAGCTTTTAAACCGGATTATTTTTCGGTGACGTATGGTGCAGGCGGTTCTACCCGTGAGCGAACCCTCTCGATTGTAAGTTCGCTTAACGGTCAAGGGGCACCCATTCGCCCGCATTTATCCTGTATTGGTGATAGTCGCGCGCATATTGCTGATTTATTAACCATTTATCAGGCACAAGGTTTAAGCCATTTGGTCGCATTACGCGGCGATTTACCCTCCAGACAAGTTGGACTCGGTGAATTACCCTATGCCCGTGACCTGGTTGAATTTATTCGCGCAAAAACCGGTGATTATTTTCATATCGCCGTTGCTGCCTACCCTGAAATGCACCCCCAAGCGCCCAGTTTTGCCCTTGACATGGATTATCTCGCTCAAAAATTTAATGCAGGCGCCAACAGTGCCATTACTCAATTCTTTTTTAATGCCGATAGCTATTTTTACTTAAGCTGTGAAATGCAAAAGCGCGGTATTGATAAGCCCATCGTTGCCGGTATTATGCCGATTATTCATGCCAGCAATTTAATCCGTTTTTCTGATGCCTGTGGCGCCGATATTCCTCGCTGGATACGTAAAAAACTGGCCGATTATGGCGATGACAGTGCCAGCATTAAAGCCTTTGGCCTAGAGGTCGTGGTTAAACTGTGTGAGCGCTTGATAGCAGGCGGTGTACCGAGTTTACATTTTTATAGCATGAATCAATATGAGCCGACTGCGGCTATTATTGATGCCCTGAATTTAAGCCCTTCTGCAACGGTGTAAACGATTTTTAAATGAGTGCTGTTATGGCTGATAAGTCGGCGTTATGGTATCCCTGCACTCAAATGCAACATTTGGAGCAGCAGCCGCCAACGCGTATCATGCGCGCGCAAGGGGTGTATTTATACCCTGAACATGGGCTGCCGATTTTAGATATGATTAGCTCATGGTGGGTTAATCTACATGGTCATGCGCACCCGTTTATCAACGCAGCATTGCATGAGCAGTTGGAACAATTTGAACAGATTATGTTGGCCGGATTTACCCATGCGCCCATTGAAGAGCTTGCAAATCGTTTGGTTGAATTGACGCCCCCCCCTTTAACACGGACATTTTTTGCTGATAGTGGTTCGGCTGCGGTTGAAATTGCTTTAAAAATGAGCTTGCAATATTGGCAGCAGACAGGTGCAGCTCATAAAAATACGTTTATTTCGCTGGAACATGGCTATCACGGCGAAACATTGGGTAGTCTGGCGGTTACTGATATTCCATTATTTTCACAA
>JAGLBJ010000051.1 GCA_018260315.1 Moraxellaceae bacterium
GGTTCTATCATGACCTTTATTTTAGGGGTGGCGCTGTACGGCATGGTTTACATTTTACCGGTTTATTTAGGTCATGTACGGGGCATGAACAGTAGTCAAATCGGTAGTATTATGATGGTACAAGGCATGGCGATGTTTGTGGCAGCCCCATTTGCGGGCGCGATTTTACCAAAATTTGACCCAAGATTAAGTATTTTTTTTGGCATGGCGTTAGCAGCGTTTGGCGTGTTGTTAGATACCGATTTAACCTTACAAACCGATTATAACGATTTATTTTGGTCGCAGATTATACGCGGCATCGGCTTAATGGCTTGCTTGATTGTGCTGTCGCAGTTGTCGATGTCCAGCTTGCCATTAGACAAAATCAAAGGGGCATCAGGCGTCTATAACCTCACCCGTAATATTGGCGGCGCCATTGGCCTTGCTGTCATTAATACCTTACTTGACCAGCAAATGGCGTTACATGTAACGGCTTTAAACAGTGTGCTAACGCCGGATAGGCAAATTGTGGTGGATACTTTAAATAATAATGCAGCAGGATTGGCATCGACCGCAGGTGATGGAGCTTATGCCATGGCGGTTGCGCAGCTTTCTAAAACGGTGCATTTACAAGCTATGGCCTTAAGTTTTAATGACATTTTAAAAGGATTAGGCTATATGATGTTAGGGGCAGCTTGTCTGGTATGGCTGGTCAAAAAACCTGACCCGGCACGTATGACCGGTGGGGAAGGCGTTCATTAATTTAGTTGGATAATGAGCGTGTGTCCCCATTTGGGAAATGTGATTAAAACGACGATAAATTTTTAGGCAAACAAGGCCAATATTGCCGGAAATACTGGAATCTTTACAAGACAGTTAACGCAGTTTGATGAAACTTAACCTGTTTTAATTCATTTAAGGCAGAACAGCCAATTGAGGACACGTCCTAATAGCCTAAGCATAAAATCTAGTTTCTAAGAGAGATAAAGAAACAATAGGACTCTACCTCTTTTGTATATTAAAAAATAGCCTAAGTAAAAATTATATATTAAACGTTACTAGTACTCAAAACCACCAAAAAATCAAATCAAACAAGTCAAATAAGATAAAAAGAAAAAACCAAGAAAACCTTAACTTTTTAGGCAATTTGGCGTACCATAGAACTACATTTTTTTAAAGCAATCCGTTAGTTTAAAACTGATTAAACATTCTAAAAAACCAACAGAATCTTTAACAGTTTAAGTTAACCCATCTGCTGCATATACTTTAATCTGTATTTGCCCATCATTTTATTTAGTTGAGGAATATAGTATGCTTGATGCCTATCGCCAACATATCGCAGAACGCGCCGCTTTGGGAATTCCCCCTAAGCCCTTAGATGATGTTCAGACTACCAGTGTTGTAGAATTATTAAAAAATCCTCCAGCAGGCGAAGAAGCCTTTTTAGTTGACTTGATTGAAAATCGTGTTCCTGCCGGGGTTGACCAAGCAGCCTATGTGAAAGCTGCATTTTTAGCCGCCATTGCCAAAGGTGAAGCGTCGTCGCCACTAATCGATAAAAAACGTGCTGTCTATTTATTAGGCACCATGCTAGGGGGTTATAACGTAGCCCCGTTGGTTGATTTGTTGGATATTCCAGAACTGGCGCACGACGCAGCCGAAGCCTTAAAAACAACATTGCTCATGTTTGATGCTTTTCACGATGTGGCTGATAAAGCGAAATCGGGTAATGAAGAAGCTAAGGCTGTCATTAAATCATGGGCAGATGGTGAATGGTTTACCAAAAAGCCTGATGTTCCTGAGAAACTTACCATTACTGTATTTAAAGTGACGGGCGAAACCAATACTGATGACTTATCGCCCGCACAAGATGCCTGGAGCCGTCCAGATATACCTTTACATGCTAATGCGATGCTCAAAAATGCACGTGAAGGTATTGAGCCTAATGTTCTGGGTGAGGTTGGGCCTATTAAGCAAATTGATGCGTTAAAACAAAAAGGCCACATTGTAGCCTACGTCGGTGATGTAGTCGGTACGGGTTCAAGCCGTAAGTCAGCCACCAACTCGGTGTTATGGTTAACCGGTGATGATATTCCGCACATTCCAAACCGTCGTGATGGTGGAGTTTGTATTGGTAGTAAAATTGCCCCTATTTTCTTTAATACGATGGAAGATGCTGGCGCGTTACCTATTGAGCTTGATGTTAGCCAAATGCACATGGGCGATGTCATTGAGTTAACGATTAATCATACGACCGCTGAAGTTGTCGCAACTAAAGACGGTAAAGAAATTGCACGTTCGCATTTAAAAACCCCTGTTCTGTTAGATGAAGTTCGCGCAGGTGGACGGATTAATTTGATTATTGGGCGAGGATTAACCAACCGGGCACGTGAATTTTTACAACTGCCACCATCAACCTTGTTTCGTTTTCCGGCCCAGCCCGCCGATAACGGTAAAGGCTATAGTTTGGCTCAAAAGATGGTTGGCAAAGCATGTCATTTAGACGGCGTACGCCCGGGTACTTATTGCGAACCCCGCATGACGACTGTTGGCTCACAAGATACCACTGGCCCAATGACACGTGATGAACTAAAAGATCTGGCCTGTTTAGGATTTTCTGCTGATTTAGTCATGCAATCTTTTTGCCATACAGCCGCTTATCCAAAACCGGTAGACGTTGCCATGCAGCATAGCCTACCTGATTTTATGATGAATCGGGGTGGGGTCTCATTGCGTCCAGGCGATGGCATTATTCATAGCTGGTTAAACCGCATGTTATTACCCGATACCGTAGGAACAGGCGGAGACTCACATACACGTTTCCCGATGGGCATTTCTTTTCCAGCAGGTTCGGGACTTGTAGCCTTTGCTGCAGCAACCGGTATTATGCCCCTTGATATGCCAGAATCGGTTCTTGTGCGCTTTAAAGGAACCATGCAACCGGGCATTACATTGCGCGATTTAGTGCATGCCATTCCTTATCAAGCGATTCAGGAAGGTTTGTTGACGGTAGAAAAAAAGGGCAAAAAGAATATTTTCAACGGTCGCATTTTAGAAATTGAAGGTCTAAATCAACTAACTGTTGAACAAGCCTTTGAATTATCTGATGCTTCAGCAGAGCGTTCAGCAGCAGGTTGTACAATTACTTTATCTGAAGAATCAATTGCCAATTATCTAAAGTCAAACATCACCCTATTAAAATGGATGATTTCTGAAGGCTATGGCGACGCGCGGACGATTAGCCGTCGTATAGAAGCAATGCAAGCTTGGCTTGCTAAACCCGCTTTGTTGCGTGCTGATGATAATGCGGAATATGCGGCGGTTATCGAAATTGATTTAGACCAAATCAAGGAACCGATTTTATGCTGTCCAAATGATCCAGACGATGCGCGTTTATTGTCTCAGGTTCAGGGTGAAAAAATTGATGAAGTGTTTATCGGTTCATGTATGACCAATATTGGTCATTTCCGAGCCGCAGGTAAATTGCTGGATAAAGTACAAGGTTCACTGGCTACACGTTTATGGATTGCACCACCGACCAAAATGGACGAGCACCAATTACGTGAAGAGGGTTACTATAATATTTATGGTAAAGCGGGTGCACGAACCGAAATGCCTGGTTGTTCATTGTGCATGGGTAACCAGGCACGTGTAGCACCAGAATCGACCGTTGTTTCTACGTCAACACGTAATTTTCCTAACCGTTTGGGTCAAGGTGCCAATGTTTACTTGGCATCAGCTGAGTTAGCGTCTGTTGCGGCCGTTATGGGCAAATTACCCACACCTGCAGAATACATGACCTATGCACAGCAACTTAACAGCATGTCGGCCGATATTTATCGCTATATGAATTTTGATAAAATGCCTGATTATGTTGAAAAAGCCGAAAAAATCATGTTAGCCCAAGTGACCTAATTCCTTAAATGTGATTTCGAGGCTAATCATCAATAATTAGCGAGGTTATCAAAAATTTCCATGACTAGAGCGCTATCTTCGGATGGCGTTTTGTGTTGTCTTTAAGTTTTTAGTATGCAATTTTAATATTTTATAAAAAAACTTGTATAAATGGTCAGAGAAATCTTCTATTGACAATGGATTAAGCGCGGCGTAATGTCAAGGCTTAGGCGAATTTTCGAGCTTTACTCTGACTTAACACAAGGACTGTGCTATGCGTTATGCAACCCCCAATACTGAAGGCAGTATCGTTCAATTTCCGGCAAAATATGATAATTATATCAATGGCGAATGGGTGGCCCCTGTTGAGGGTGCTTACTTTGAAAATACTACGCCGATTGATGGTTCATTGATTTGTAAAATTGCGCGCTCAACTTCAGCTGATATTGAAAAAGCCCTCGATGCGGCACATGCTGCTAAAGCTGCTTGGGGCAAAACTTCCGTTACGGAACGGGCTAATTTATTGTTAAAAATAGCTGACCGCATGGAGCAAAATTTAGAAAAAATTGCCGTGGCTGAAACCTATGATAATGGTAAGCCCGTTCGGGAAACGTTAGCGGCTGATATTCCTTTGGCAATTGACCATTTTCGTTATTTTGCCAGTGTGATTCGTGCGCAAGAAGGCGGTATTAGTCAGATAGATGACGATACAGTGGCTTATCATTTTCATGAACCATTAGGGGTAGTCGGGCAAATTATTCCCTGGAATTTTCCGTTATTGATGGCCATTTGGAAACTTGCGCCCGCCTTGGCGGCTGGTAACTGTGTGGTTTTAAAACCGGCTGAACAAACGCCTGCTTCTATTATGTATCTATTTGATTTAATTGGCGATATTTTACCCAAAGGCGTGGTTAATATTGTCAATGGATTTGGCATAGAAGCCGGTAAGCCGTTAGCGTCAAGTCCACGTATTGCTAAAATCGCTTTTACAGGTGAAACAAGTACCGGTCGCTTAATTATGGAATATGCAAGCCAAAATCTTATTCCCATTACCTTAGAGCTAGGGGGTAAAAGTCCTAATATTTTCTTTGAAGATATTTTAGATAAAGATGATGATTTTGTAGATAAAGCCGTCGAAGGCCTGGTCATGTTTGCATTAAACCAGGGCGAGATCTGCACTTGTCCGTCGCGCGCCCTGGTGCATGAATCGATTTATGAGAAATTTATTGCTAAAGCGATTGAACGTGTCAAAGCCATTAAGCGCGGCCATCCGTTAGACACGGATACTATGGTCGGCGCACAGGCAAGCGAAGAGCAGCGCGATAAAATTTTAAAATATCTGGAAATTGGTAAGCAAGAAGGTGCGCAAGTGTTAGTCGGAGGCAATATTGACCATCGTCCTGAATTGGAAACGGGTTATTACATTGAGCCGACGATGTTCAAGGGTGATAACACCATGCGTGTTTTTCAGGAAGAAATTTTTGGCCCGGTGCTGGCCGTAACGACCTTTAAAACGCATGAGGAGGCGATGCAGATTGCTAATGACAGCATGTACGGTTTAGGGGCAGGCATTTGGACACGTGACATGAATACGGCTTATCGTTTTGGTCGCGGCATTCAGGCAGGGCGGGTATGGACTAACTGTTACCATTTATACCCTGCACATGCGGCATTTGGCGGCTATAAAAAATCGGGTATTGGGCGCGAAAACCATCTAATGATGCTTGAACATTATCAGCAAACTAAAAATTTACTTGTTTCTTATTCCCCAAAAGCGATGGGCTTTTTCTAATAAGTTATATATGACCAGTATGTTGCTTGCTCAGAAAAACTGCCACCTTTTAGGTTGGCGGTTCTTTGTTTTTAAAAGTTATCAAAAAATTGGTGCTATCTGAGAAAATCATTGCATACGTGCTTTAATCTGTTATTTTCTGGTTGTCATCTAATTTAGGCTAGTATAGTGAAGCATTATCTGTTAATACGATAAGGGGCTTCTTGTATTGGCCGTAAATAGGAAGTTTCCAGGTTTATACAGTCATGAAAAATTTTTAGCATTCAATCAACTGCATGGCAAACTGGCTTTAAATATGCTTGAAAATAGCCAAGTAGTCGCATTGAACCGAATGACAAACTCACGCAACATTGGGTAAGGAGATACAGATGAATTTAACCCGAAAATTAAGTGCCGAATTTTTAGGCACTATGTGGCTGGTTTTTGGCGGGTGTGGCAGCGCTGTATTTGCCGCAAATTTTGGCGGCGTAGGTAACCCATTAGGTATTGGATTTTTAGGCGTTGCATTAGCGTTTGGTCTAACCGTTTTAACCGGTGCCTATACCTTTGGACATATATCAGGCGGGCATTTTAACCCTGCGGTCAGTGTTGGTCTAGCGGTTGGAAATCGTTTTCCGATGTCTGAACTAGGGCCGTATATTGTGGCGCAGGTTTTAGGCGGATTGTTTGGTGCCTTTGTATTATACACCATTGCTTCAGGCGCGCCAGGTTTTCATATCGACCCGACTGCGGCCGGTGCATTTGCCACCAATGGCTATGGTGATTTTTCACCGGGCAAGTACAGCATGATGTCGGCTTTTATGATTGAAGTCGTTTTAACGGCTATATTTTTGCTCATTATTATGGGCTCAACCAGTAAAAATGCCCCGACTGGTTTTGCTCCTATTGCGATTGGATTGGGCTTAACGCTGATTCATTTAATTAGCATTCCGATTACCAATACCTCGGTTAATCCGGCACGTTCAACCGCAGTCGCTGCTTTTGTGGGGGGGCAATCGCTATCGCAACTCTGGCTATTTTGGCTTGCGCCCATCTTAGGAGGCGTAATTGGTGGAGCTATTTATCGTTGGTTAGGTGAGGATAGACCTGATATTGTCGGTAATGCTTAATTTTTAAACCTAATCGTATCATTAAAAAAAGGATATTGGCATGAGGTCAATATCCTTTTTATTTGGGCCATGCAATTAAGCCGTTATCCATAAATTATCAATCGTTTATTTTAACTCACTAGATGATTTATCCAATAAACGCCGAGCAATAATTAATTGTTGAATTTGCTGGGTTCCTTCAAAAATATCTAGAATTTTAGAATCCCGCGCCCATTTTTCAATCAACTCACTTTCGCCGTAGCCAATATGCCCTAATAACTCAACACATTTTAAGGTTATATCGTTGGCTACTCGGCCTGCTTTGGCTTTGGCAATTGATGCCTCTTTACTGTTTGGCTGTTTATTATCGGCCATCCAGGCTGCCTTTAAGGTCAACAAACGCGCGGCTTCCCATTCAGCTTCTAGTAAATCTAACGTACCTTCTACAAAACTGGACTGTAGTGGTAAATGTGCATAATCATTCGATAATTGCGATTTTAACAGGTGGCGCGTACGGTCTAAAGCTGCTTTTGCAACCCCAATTGCCATTGCCGCCACTAACGGCCGAGTATTATCAAAGGTTTGCATAACTCCGGCAAAACCTTTTTTAACATCAACTTCTGCTGAACCCAGCAAATTGTTGGCAGGTACACGGCAATTTACAA
Source organism: Moraxellaceae bacterium (assembly GCA_018260315.1). Taxonomy (GTDB): domain Bacteria; phylum Pseudomonadota; class Gammaproteobacteria; order Pseudomonadales; family Moraxellaceae; genus JAGLBJ01. The sequence goes on from JAGLBJ010000051.1 coordinate 7,419, forward strand.
ACGAAATAGCCGCAGTATCCGAAGCTTTAATGCCCAGTTTATGCTCTAAACGCGTTATTTCCATGCCTGGCGTGCCATGTTCAACCACAAACGATTTAATCGCTGCCCGTCCAACATGATGGTCTAGGGTAGCCCAAACCACCACACTGTCGGCACGTGCGCCACTGGTCACATAGATTTTTTCGCCATTTAAAATATAATCATCGCCCTCTTTAACTGCTGTAGTACGAATAGCCGCCGAGTCAGAACCAGCCCCCGGTTCGGTAATCGCCATAGCCGCCCAGCGACCTGCAAAACGTTGCAACTGTTCCTCATTAGCGACTGCGGCAATTGCGGCATTGCCCAATCCTTGGCGTGGCATGGCAAGTAACAGACCTACATCACCCCAACACATTTCAATAATACTTAAAACTGCCGACATATTAGCGCCATTTCTAACGCCGCTCGTTTCAGTACTGGTCGCGCCCGCACCGGTGCTTACAGCGCCTACGGTCTGACTACTACCGGCATTCATACCGTCCAATAACGCTGCCAGCATATCAAGTTCAACCGGTTTGGCATGTTCGGCTTTATCGTATTTACGCGAAATTGGCCGTAAGGTATTTAACGCCACCTGATGCGCTTGCTCAACCAACATTGCAAATTTTTTAGGAGTTTCCAAATTCATTATCGCCACTCATCTTTATTAAAAAGTTCGTTATTACAGGCTTAATGCCCCTTGCAACACGGCAACACTGCGTAAATCACGGTACCAACGCTCAACCGGATGCTCTTTGGTATAACCGTGACCACCCAATAATTGCACACCATCAGTCCCGATTTGCATGGCTTTTTGGCAACATAAAATATAGGCCAAATGGGCTTCGCGATGAAAAGGTCGACCGCTTTCTGCCAGTCCACAGGCGCGCCAGGTCATTAAACGCATTGCATCTATTTCGATGGCCATATCAGCTATTTTAAAGGCGACCCCTTGACGATGGCTAATCGGTTCACCAAACGCTTCTCGTTCATTGGCATAAGGAATAACATAATCTAATACGGCCTGTGCAGTACCAACCGCCAGGCTACAAAGGGTTAGATGGCTTAAATCCAAAAATTCCTGTAATTCTATATCAACGCGCTGTTGCACACTGACTTGCACATTATCGAGCTTTAATCGCGCCGTTTGAGCAGCCTTTAAGCCCATGGCAGGTTCAAGGCCTACCGTTAAACCTACTGTGCCGCCTTCGACCATAAACAAGGCAGGCTTGTTATCCAATTGAGCAAGCACTAAAAATAAATGTGCATTAACCCCTTGTAATACCAAAGATTTTTCACCTGTTAGCAAATAACCTTGCGCATTTGACCGGGCTACTGTTGCAGGTTCTTGCGCATTAAATAATGGGGTAGGTTCAACCACCGCTAACGTTGCGATGGCGTGTGGGTCATCTACAAAAATCGGCAAATAGGTGGCTTGTTGAGCAGCGCTACCAAATCGAGTCAGGACGTTAGCGACTGATACTGTTGCAAACAAACCGGCCGTCAATGAAAAATCGCCATGTGCTAAAGTTTCTAGGGCGAGCATTTGTGTAACCAGTTGCTGCTCGGTCACGCTGCCACCAAAGGCTTCGGGAACAGCATAATAAATTAATCCAAGGTCATGTGCCTGTGCAGCGACTTCATCAGAAATCATTGCATTGGTATCGGCATTATGGGCAGCCGGACGAATAACATCTTGAGCAAAGCGCTGCAAGCTATCGACAATTTGCTGTTGTTCATCGGTAAGCGATAAATCAAATAAACCCGATGAACTTTGTACAGCATCTAAACGAACTGTTTCACTGCCTTGTTTTGGCGTAAAAGATTTGCCAAGCGTTGCGGTCAGTTTAAATGATTGCTTGCTACCTTGAAATAGCAATTGTTCAACAGCACGGCGCACATGCAATTTGTCAGGTAAAGGACTT
>JAGLBJ010000052.1 GCA_018260315.1 Moraxellaceae bacterium
AGGCGGGTGACGTTTCGGCATTCGTTCCAACCAATGTTATTTCGATTACTGATGGTCAGATTTTTTTAGAATCTAGTCTGTTTAACGCGGGTGTTCGTCCTGCCGTTAATGCCGGTATTTCGGTATCACGCGTCGGTGGTGCTGCACAGACCAAAATCATCAAAAAGTTGTCAGGTGGTATTCGTACAGCGTTGGCACAATATCGTGAACTTGCAGCGTTTGCTCAGTTTGCTTCAGACTTAGATGAAGCAACCCGTAAGCAGCTAGAGCATGGTCAACGTGTTACCGAATTAATGAAGCAAAAGCAATATGCTCCGTTTTCAATTGCTGATCAAGCGGTATCTATTTTTGCTTCAAACGAAGGCTTTTTAACCGACGTTCCAGTCAATAAAATTGGTGACTTTGAAACCGCTTTATTAGCCTATATGCGTTCTCAACATGGCGCATTGATGCAAAAAATTGACGATACAGCCAATTATAATGATGAAATTGAAGGGGCTTTGAAACAAGCCATTCAAAGTTTTAAAACAACGCAAGCTTATTAATCGTTACACTGATTTTTAAGGTTTGCTCCACGTTTTAGCGTGACGGAAGCCTTCGGGCTTTCGCTTTACAGGTTGAGCGTATGGCAAGTTTAAAAGAAATTCGCGCTAAAGTGACCAGTATTAAAAGTACGCAAAAAATTACGCGTGCGATGCAGTTGGTTGCTGCTAGTAAAATGCGCCGTGCTCAGGAGCGCATGATTGCTGGTCGGCCTTATGCGAATACGATGCGGCGTGTTATTGCACATTTGGTACAGTCAAATCCAGAGTTTAAACATCGATATATGGTCGAGCGCCCAGTTAAACGAGTGGGTTACATCGTGGTGTCATCTGACCGGGGGCTAGCAGGCGGGTTGAACATTAACTTGTTTAAACGGGTTAGTGCTCATGTCAAGACTCAGCGTGAGCAGTCGATCGATGTGCAATTTGCCGTTATTGGTCAAAAAGCGGTGAGTTTTTTTAAAAGTTTTGGCGGTGATGTAATTGCAGCGACTACACAACTTGGCGATACGCCTAGTAGTGAGCAGCTAACGGGTGCGGTTCAGTCGATGCTGGCTGCCTTTGACCGGGGCGAGTTAGATAGAATTTATTTGGTTTCAAATAAATTTGTTAACGCTATGACACAAAAGCCTACAGTTGAGCAGTTAGTGCCGTTAAATCGTGATGGTTTAGCATCTGAAGTTGCGTTAAATCGTTCACATAGCTGGGATTATATTTACGAGCCTGAAGCCCCTGTTTTACTCAACGGTTTATTGGTACGTTATATTGAGTCGATGGTTTATCAGGGCGTGATGGAAAATATTGCCTCTGAACAGGCTGCGCGCATGGTTGCCATGAAAGCAGCAACCGATAACGCGGGAACCTTGATTAAAGATTTACAACTGGTTTATAACAAGCTGCGTCAGGCCGCGATTACCCGGGAAATTTCCGAAATTGTCGGTGGTGCCGCTGCCGTTTAATATTTTTTATTTGATTTGAGGAGACTAGCATGAGTAGCGGTCGTATCGTTCAGATCATCGGCGCGGTTATCGACGTCGAATTCGAGCGCAATAGCGTTCCCAAGATCTATGACGCTTTACATGTAGATAACACCGAAACGACTCTTGAAGTCCAGCAACAGTTGGGTGATGGTATCGTGCGGACGATTGCCATGGGTTCAACTGAAGGCTTAAAGCGTGGTTTGCCCGTGACCAATACAAATGGCCCGATTTCTGTGCCTGTAGGTACAGGGACGTTGGGTCGTATTATGGACGTGTTGGGTCGTCCAATCGATGAAGCGGGCCCTGTGCAAGCCGATACTAAATGGGCTATTCACCGTGCTGCGCCAAGTTATGCCGAGCAAGCAGGCTCTACTGAACTGTTAGAAACCGGCATCAAAGTGATTGACTTGCTTTGCCCGTTTGCTAAAGGCGGTAAAGTCGGTTTGTTTGGGGGTGCGGGTGTTGGTAAAACCGTTAACATGATGGAATTAATTAATAACATTGCCAAAGCGCATAGTGGTTTATCGGTATTTGCCGGTGTTGGTGAGCGTACGCGCGAAGGAAATGACTTTTATCATGAGATGAAAGACTCAAACGTCCTCGATAAAGTCGCCATGGTCTATGGTCAGATGAACGAACCTCCTGGTAACCGTTTGCGTGTTGCCTTGACAGGTTTAACCATGGCCGAATATTTCCGTGATGATAAAGACGAAAACGGTAAAGGTCGTGACGTGTTATTATTTGTTGATAATATTTATCGTTATACCTTGGCCGGTACCGAAGTTTCAGCATTATTGGGCCGCATGCCCTCGGCAGTAGGCTATCAGCCGACATTGGCAGAAGAAATGGGCGTTTTACAAGAGCGTATTACCTCAACGAAAACAGGCTCTATTACTTCGGTACAAGCAGTTTATGTTCCGGCCGATGACTTAACTGACCCATCACCTGCTACCACCTTTGCTCACTTGGATGCGACCGTCGTATTGAGCCGCGATATTGCTTCACTTGGTATCTATCCGGCTGTTGATCCGTTGGATTCTACGTCCCGTCAGCTTGACCCTAATGTGGTGGGTCAGGAACATTATGATGCGGCGCGTGGTGTTCAAACGGTATTGCAACGTTATAAAGAACTTAAAGATATTATTGCGATTTTGGGTATGGACGAGTTGTCGGAAGATGATAAATTAGTCGTATTCCGTGCCCGTAAAATTCAACGGTTCTTGTCGCAGCCTTTTCACGTGGCAGAAGTATTTACAGGTTCACCCGGTAAATATGTGTCATTAAAAGAAACGATTCGCGGCTTTAACGGGATTTTGTCAGGGGATTTTGACCATTTACCTGAACAAGCATTTTACATGGTCGGTACGATTGACGAGGCCATTGCAAAGGCAGCCAAGCTTTAATAGCTGGTTAGCCTGCAAGCTAGCGGAGAGTAAGAAATGGCAACGCTGCAATGTGACGTCGTAAGTGTCAAAGAATCGTTATTTTCGGGTACGATTAATATGCTCATTGCCCGGGGCGTGGGTGGCGAACTGGGGATTATGCCTGGTCACGCTCCCTTGGTTACTCTACTGAAACCGGGTTCGGTGCGCGTGATTTTAGAAAACGGTACAGAAGAGGTTATTTATGTATCGGGTGGAGTGCTTGAAGTACAGCCGCATATCGTGACATTGCTGGCTGATAGTGCTATACGTGCGCATGACTTAGATGAAGCAAAAATCTTGGAAGCGCGTCGTGAGGCTGAAAATTTACTGACTAATCAGCGTAGTGAATTGGATACAGGTGCTGCGATGGCTGCTTTGGCTGAAACGGCTGCCCAGCTTGAAACTTTACGTAAGCTCAAGAATCGGGCCTAACCGCCTAGTGAAATTGCTATAATAATGCGTTTTAAGTCGCTTAAAATATAAAATCGCCTTCGGGCGGTTTTTTTATGCTAATAATATAAGCTAGTCATAACTATTCATAGAGAGTTTACTGAACTTCACCAGACTTTAGAATGTAATCCTAAACTTATTTTACTTAAGAGATACCCTATGACCCCGTTAAGTGTTGGCGAAAATGCCCTATTAAAGAGTAAAAATATCGATATAATGGTAAGATTGAAAAGCAGGCCTGATGTACAAGCGCGCCTATTGACTGATCATGTAGGATTTATCTGGATTGGATTTAACGCACAAAATCAAGCGGTTACGTCCCCTGTTTATTTACATACGCCGACTGATTGGTGTCAAATTGATGGCAATGCGAGTGAGGCACAATGGCAGTTAAGGCTGGAAAAACTTCAACAGCAAGTTCCGTCAGTGCATCATATGCAATTAATCGCCTATGGTTATATTCAGTCTAATGCGGTGCATGCACATTTAAGTACATTGCAATTGCAACTGGATTTTACCTTAACAAATGCCGAGCAAAACCTCGAATTAATGTACCAACCGCCCATAGGTCTACAAAGTACGTTTTTGATTTGCCTGGAAATTTACCGGCGACATGAGCAGTGGAAAGTACGCGCGCTGGCGTTGGATTCAACCGGCAATTTAATAAAATGGGGTCAGCGTTTGGGTTTAACCTTAGATGACCGTTCACCGTTTATGCAATCGGAGCAAACGTCGAGCAGTCCGCTACTGTCACAGTCCGAACAATCGCAACAATGGACGGGCACCGGTTTTGCCGTGGCCCCACAATACTTGCTTACTTGCGCGCATGTGGTAGCCGATGCGCAACTGATTATTATTCAATCAGTGCAGGGACAATTTGGTGCACGTGTTGTGAGTGTTGATGCCGACTGTGATTTGGCATTATTAAAAATCGACCAATCAAACTTTAACCATTATTTGTCTATTCATCACGCGCCGCCATTGATGCTGGGGGATACCCTCACCGCAATTGGTTTTCCGTTGGCAAGTTTAATGGGAGAACAATTGCAGGTAACACAAGGCTGTATTGCAGCATTACGTGGTGTAAATTCGGATTTACGATTTTTGCAGTTTACGGCACCTATTCAGCCCGGGTCTAGTGGCTCTCCTTTACTTAGTGATGCAGGCCATGTCATTGGTATGGTAACGGGATCACTGACTCAAACACAGAATATGAATTTTGCTGTGCGCTATCAATTGATGCAGGCCCTGTTGGAATCAGCAGATATTGTGACGGCTCCACGCCCTGTTAGGGCTGCCGATGTTGCCGCCGGACAGCGATCATCTTTACGACTGGCACAACAGGCAATTTTTTTATTAAAATGTCAACGTTAAGTTAGGCACGTTAGACTAGTCTGAATAACATTAGATGCGGCGTACTAACTGCCATAAACAAACCAACGCAAGCACCACAAAAAACAATAAAGACCAATGCGGCAAGGACCAACCGAGCAGCGACCAATCTACTTTGGCACATTCCCCCGAACCATGCAGGACCTTTTGAATAACGGCTTGCATCGGAAAAACGTTTAACCAGTAATCAAGTCCCGGACCGCAAGCCGGCACATCTTCAGGGGGCAAATGTTGTAGCCAGACATGCCGCGCCGCTACCCCAACCGACCAGGCAATCCCTAAAAATGCCAAACCTGAATAAAGACGACCTATCCAGAGGTTGCGTGGGTTGTGCAGTACACCCAGCAGGGCAAATACGCCCATCACCATCAATCCAATGCGTTGAAAAATACATAACGGGCATGGGTCCAGAAATTGATAATGCTGCAAATAAAGTGCAAATGCCATTCCAATACAGGCTGATAAGAATAACCCGATATTAACCCGGCGCCAGTTTAGCAAGGGTAGACGTGCAGTCGTTTGCATCTAAGAGTATCCCATAAAATGTAGCCTATTCGCTGGTTGGGTGAAGTCGATAATTCTTTAAAAACTCTTTAAAATCAAGCGTTTGCAATTGTTCCAGCTGTTGCTGTTCGACTAACGATTGCTCGGCCATGGCATCGTAGCGAGCACGCGTTTCAATACTTAACGGATATTGCAGTAAACTTGCCACATGTTGTACCGACCATTCATGTCCAAACGCCCATAATCCTTTGGCTTCTAGAATATCATGCCAAACCAAAGCGGACGGGGTGGTATTGGGCTGCATCACGCGACTTTTCATGACGTCTAACGCATCACGATAGGCAGACCCCGTATAGGCATCATCAAGTAGATGCGCGGCCTGCGTCATACGGGCCAGTTGAGCCGTTGCCCATTCTTCAAACCGAATATCTCCTTGGTCACCAGCTATCATCACGTCAGGTTTACGGCCTTGTTCAACGATACGGGTTTGATTTTCGGCCAAACGCTCTTCTTCTGCAGGCAATAGTGGCGCCTGTTCCGAGAGTAACGCGGCTAACGTCATGACTTCTAAAAAACATGCGGTGTCCAAGCGAATCCCAATATCGCTGTACGGGTCAATATCGATGGCGCGTAATTCCACGTATTCAATCCCGCGTTGTGAAAGCGCAGCCGACGGCGTTTCCCCCGATTGGGTGATTTGCTTGGGCCGAATACTGCTGTAAAATTCGTTTTCAATTTGCAAAATATGGTCATTAATTTGCACAGGCTGACCGTTGGCATCGTCAACCCCTAAGGCCGCAAACGGCGCATAAGAGGTCAAGGTAGCACGCTGCAAGGCAGTTACATAATCGCTTAGCTGATTGTAATGAATACCCAATTGTCGCTGCGTACTGTTTTGATAGCCGTATTTTCCCATACGCAAGGCTGTAGCATAGGGTAAATGCAGAGTACCGCCAATCATCGGCTGTAAATCGTGGGTTCTACCCGTTAAAAAACAGCCACAAACGGCCGGACTTGCGCCTAATAAATAGACGATAAGGGGCGTCCAGCGCAACATTTGCCGGATTAAATGCAAATAACGCGCATCACGAAAATCTTGCGGGAACTGATGAATGATTTGGGGGTCAGTGCTGGCGTGTTGCCATGCCTGAAATAAACTGGCCGGAAAGGAAATATTGTAATGTAAGCCTGCAATTGTTTGCATACGGCGCCCATAACGCAGCCCTAGGCCATGCCGATATAGGGTTTTAAGGTGGCCAATATTGGAGTTTCCATATTGCGCAAGGGGAATGGCCTGTTCGTCTTTATCAAGCATACACGGCATGGACATCGACCAGAGCGTTTCGCCCTTAGGTAGATTTTGTACTACGACCGCGTGCGTTTCGCGCAAAAATTTTAATGCTGCTTGAGGGGTGGGCAGTGGCGGAGTAATCATTTCCAGCAAGGCTTCAGAAAAATCGGTGGTAATCACCGAATGAGTCAACGCCGAACCCAGACTCTTAGGATGAGGGGTTTGAGCTAGAAAGCCATTAGACTGCATACGCAACGTTTCGCGTTCAATGCCACGGCGCATACCCGTTAAATGTTCGGGTTTAAGCCATGTAAACGATTCATTTAAAGCGGCAGATTGCGTCATGTAAATACTCGCTCAATACGGTTAGATGAGTTGGAAAAATTTATGAATGTATTAAGGCGTGTCTGCGATTGGGCGGTTATGCCTTAAATGGACTAAATTTTGTCAAGCTGGGTTAAATATCTTGTCAATATTCAAATATTTCCTGCGATATTTGCCTTGCTTGCCTTAATATGTATCATCGTTTTAATCACATTTTCCAAATGAGGAAACACCATAACAATACCCTTGCTAAGCCTCTAAACGAAACACCGTAACGTGCATCGTTTAAGGTCATGGCTTACGATACCTACAAGTTAGTATTAAGAAAAAATAAATAATGCCACTATTCCCATTCAATCGTTGCGGGGGGTTTACTTGACACGTCGTAGACCACCCGTGCGACTTCTTTAATTTCGTTCATAATACGATTGCTAACGGTTTCAATGAGTTCATAGGGTAAATGTGCAAACCGCGCGGTCATAAAATCCATGCTTTCAACCGCGCGTAGGGCAATCACCCACGCATAGCGCCGTGTATCACCAACCACACCGACCGATTTTATGGGCTGAAACACCGCGAACGCCTGCGCAGTTTTATCGTACCAGCCGCTCTTGCGCAATTCTTCCATAAAAATAGCATCGGCCTGACGCAAAATATCTGCATATTCGGCTTTCACTTCACCCAGAATGCGCACGCCAAGCCCCGGACCTGGAAATGGATGGCGATCAATCATACTTTTGGGGATACCGAGCGCGAGGCCTAATTTGCGCACCTCATCTTTAAACAAATCGCGCAAGGGTTCAACCAGTTCAAAGGCTAAATCGGCCGGTAATCCGCCGACGTTATGGTGTGATTTAATCACATGTGCCTTGCCGTGCTTGCTTGCGGCCGATTCAATCACATCAGGATAAATAGTCCCTTGAGCTAAAAATTGAACGCCGTTAAGCTTGCGCGCCTCTTCAGCAAACACTTCAATAAATTCACGGCCAATGATTTTACGTTTTGCTTCCGGGTCGGTTACGCCAGCCAATGCGGTTAAAAATCGTTCACCGGCATCCACTCGAATGACGCGCATGCCCATATTTTGCGCAAACATCTGCATCACCTGGTCGCCTTCATGTAAGCGCAGCAGGCCGTTATCGACAAAAATGCAGGTCAACCGGTCGCCAATCGCCCGATGCAGCAGCGCTGCCACCACGGACGAATCTACCCCACCAGATAAACCAAGTAACACCTGTTCACTGCCAATTGTTTGACGTAACTGTTCAATACGTGTTTCGATGATATGTTCGGGCGTCCAGGCGTTGCCACAGCCACAAATTTGATGGACAAATCGTCCCAAAATAGCCTCACCTTGCAGCGTATGGGTCACTTCCGGATGAAACTGCACCCCGTAAAAATGCCGTTTTGTATCGCCCATCGCTGCAATCGGACAACTGCCTGTAAGTGCTGTGGTGACAAATCCTTCGGGCATTTTGTCGACTTTATCGCCATGACTCATCCACACGCTTAAACGATTCGGGCCATCTTCAATGTGTTCAAATAACGGGTCCTGGCCTTGTTTTTCGAGATCGGTATAACCAAATTCATGCACGTCACCCTCTATTACAGTGCCGCCTAACTGCATGGCCATGGTTTGCATGCCGTAGCAAATCCCCAGCACCGGAACGCCCAGTTTAAACACGATTTCAGGCGCTCGCGGGCTATTCGGTTTCCATGCACTATCCGGCCCACCCGACAAAATAATGCCGCTTGGGGCAAACTCTAAAATGGCCTGTTCACTTAAATCGTAGGCATACATTTCTGAATATACGCCAAGTTCGCGCA
>JAGLBJ010000053.1 GCA_018260315.1 Moraxellaceae bacterium
AAGCGAGTCGCCGCGTGTCCGAACCACCGTCATGGCTGCCTTGATCGACTCTTGCATGACGTCACCAAGCGAACCTGTTGCCAAAGCAACCCCCTTGCCCTTAACCGCCGCCGCTTCAATGGTCAATAACTCACCGCCAACCGATGTCCACGCCAAGCCCGTTATGCGGCCCACCTGGGCATCATCTTCTGCGCGTCCAAAATCGAACTTATACACGCCCGAATAATTGGCCAAGTTTTTATCATCAACGGCTACCTGAAAGTTTTTGACTTTACCAGTAACCGCTTCCTTAACCACTTTACGGCAGATTTTAGACACTTCGCGCTCAAGGTTACGCACACCTGCTTCGCGGGTATAACGGCGAATCAGTTCGCGCACTGCGTCCTCATCAATGGTTAATTCTTTAGGTTTTAGACCGTTTGACTTAATCGCCTTGGGAATAAGATAACGCTCGGCAATATTGACTTTTTCGTCTTCAGTATAGCCAGGCAACCGAATGATTTCCATACGATCTAACAGAGGGGCGGGAATATTCATGCTATTGGCGGTACAAATAAACATCACCTCGGACAAGTCTAAATCCATATCCAAATAATGGTCATTAAACTTATGGTTCTGTGACGGATCTAAGACTTCAAGCAAGGCTGATGCAGGATCACCGCGTTGGTCCTGACCCATTTTATCAATTTCATCAAGCAAAAATAATGGGTTTTTAACCCCTATCTTGGCCAAATTTTGTACAATACGACCCGGCATAGCTCCAATGTAGGTGCGGCGATGCCCCCGAATTTCGGCTTCATCTCGCACTCCCCCGAGCGCCATGCGTACAAATTCACGGCCCGTCGCTTTGGCAATCGATTCACCCAAGCTGGTTTTACCCACGCCTGGTGGGCCCACCAGACACAAAATCGGCCCTTTTAAAGCTTTAACGCGCGCCTGTACCGCCAAAAATTCTAAAATACGGTCTTTGACTTCCTCTAAACCATAGTGGTCGGCGTCCAAAATTTCCGCAGCGCGCTCAAGTTTAATCGCCACTTTACTGGCTTTTTTCCACGGCGTGTTTAAAATCCAGTCGATATAATTACGCACCACCGACGCCTCAGACGATGCAGCCTGCATGGCTTTTAATTTACGAAACTCGGCTTCGGCTTTTTTGCGTACATCATTAGGTAGATCAGCCTCTTCTAATCGTTTTTCAAGCTCAATGATATCATCATCAGCGCCCCCATTGATTTCTGATAATTCACGTTGAATTAGCTTCATTTTTTCATTTAAAAAATATTCACGCTGATTTTTTTCCATTTGTCGTTTGACGTTTTCATGCAGCCCTTGGTCCAGGCGATGCTCTTCGCCTTGCTGCACCAGATAATCAATGATTCCATTAAGCGTTACTTTAATATCATTTTGCTCAAGATACTGTTGCTTAACAGGTATCGGCAGCGAAACACGGGTCGCGATAAAATAGATCAGCTCTAGCAAATTGTCAATTTTATCAGCAGCACTACGCATTTCACGGGCATTGCGTAACCGCGCTTCGGCAAACAGGCCAAAGAGTTCGCGTAACGATTTTAAATCGCGCGCCTGCTCGTCTTCAGGCGCTTCAATGACAATCGGTGCCAACCGGGTTTTAGCCTGCATATGGTCGCCATGTTGCTCAATGCAGTCTAGCTGCGCGCGCGCCAAGCCTTCAATCACCACTTTAATACAGTTTTCATCATGGTCATGCTCGACCACTTGCACAATGCGACAAATCGTACCGTAATCGTATAAATTGTCTTTATCAATCTCTTCAGCTTGCGAATCTTTTTGAGCCACGACAAACACATGGCTGTTGTTTTCATTAGCGATTTCTACCGCACGAATAGATTGCGGACGGCCCACAAACAGGGCTATTTGCATGTAGGGGTACACCACCACATCGCGTAATGCGAGCAACGGTAGCAGGTCATGTTCGGGCAGGTTGCCGCGTGTTGCAGCGACTGTCGCTTCGTTCATAGGTTGTACTCCTTAAAAGACAAATCATCTTGTCATAATCTATAAATGAAGTGACTTTTTAAAATTGCAAGGGTCGATTTCGCTTTTTATGCCGTTTAAAACAGGTTTCCTGAAGGTTATATTTAAATTTCCTAGTAAGTTTCAGTAACTTTAAACCGCTCGCATGTTTTGAATATTAAGCCTTCTTCTGATAATAAGGATCATTTTTTTTAAGCCACCAATTCATATTAGATTGGCGCTTGCGAGCAAAAGTGTCTAACTGCCGACGCACAAACGGCACATGAAGGCTTGCGGTATCTAAGCCAAACAAAACCGGCGCTGTCAATAAAATGGCATACCGCGCTCGAGGTTTGGGCAACCCCAGGCCATCGCCAATATCGTCGCCCACTAAAACACGGGTCACACTGGCATTGACCAGTTCGGTTAATTGTCCAATGCAGTTTTGTTCACCCATAATTTGCGTCGGTAAATCGTGCAATGCCTGTGCTAACGGTCGGCCCATGTTAAAATCGAGCTGCTGGGTGGCAATATAAGCATATAGCCATTTCCAACTCTCAGCCTCGGTTTGAGGAATGCGCGCCAAATCCACGCCTAACCAATAGCTGGCCAAACGCCAAAGATGCAAAATTCCGGCTGCCTCTTCAGCACTGATGCGCGCGCCAAACGTTTGATAGCCGCGCATAATTAACAATGAAAACTGTAAATGGGTCGCCACCATATCGGTTTGATTAATGGGCAAGCCCCAATACGCCGTATCCCAAACCTTTTGATTGGACAAATGCAATAGTTTATACCGCACCAATGCATGAATTTGCCGCACCTGAATACTTTGTCGCCAGCCTTCCAACCCTACTTGCAACACATCATCGGCTACAATGGACAAAATATAGGCATAGGTACGCATCAGACGCGGCAGCGCATCTGTCACCAAAGCGCCCGTATGCACCAGCGGCAAGCTCAATGCCGGAATGCTATAGCCTGCCATCAGCGCAACATTGCGTAAAATCCAGACCAGCAGCAACGGATAACGCCGATAGGCCGCCGCCCCAACTTTAGCCAGTTTTTGATCAAACCAGTCGGGATAGCCTGCATAAAGCTCAACCAGAGGCTGAAGGTCTGCGGGTATGGGGTGATTGTGAAATTTTGGTTTTAACAATAATGGCGCAAATTTAATGGACCGGGCCGTTAATGCGTCGGCCACAGTATCAGCCACATCATACCCGTCACTTAACTGATTTAATAATGTCGTAGACGGTTGAAAATCTTTAGGCAGAAAAAATTGCCGCAAGCGTTCTAACACCTGCAATTGGTCGTGTTCATCTAATAACGTGGTGCGGCCGTGACGTTGCCAATCGGGTTTTAGGGGCATAAGTGCGTCCTAGGTCAAACGAATAACGGGTTTAGTAAGGGCTTGAATAAAACCTCATTACCTGACTTGTAAGCGCTAAATTTAATAAAACCACGCTGCGGAAAAATACAGCCGTGCAGGGGCTGATCCCAGGGCTGGCGCGGCAAATACTCAACATATTGAAAATCATAGGCCAGCCCAATGCGTAACGGTTTTTTAAACGGAACCTTTGACAATGTTTTATCATAAAATCCGCCGCCCATGCCAAGCCGCGTGCCCTTAATATCAACCGCAACCAACGGTAAAAATACGATATCCAGTTGCCGCACCGACACCGCCCGCCCCGACGGCTGCCGCATGCCTAACGAATGGCGCGCCAAGCGCAACGTTAAAACATGAACAGATACCGGTACAAACTTTAACCCAAAAGCCCACCGCTTAATGACGGGCAAATAAATTTTTTTGCCCAGTTTTTGGCATAATTGCGCTATTAAATGGGTCGGTACTTCACCAAATGCTGCATGATAGAGCCCGATATGGTGTGCCTGCTTAAACCATGCCAAATGCCGCATATGATTAACAATAGCTTGCGCAGCCTGTCTTTGCTGCTGGGTGGTGAGCGTCCGCCTCTGTTTACGCATGGTATTTCGCAAAGCAAGCAAATTCATAATGATTTACAGGAATTTAACAGAAAGTTAAAAATGATATTGAGTATCAGCTAACGCGCTGCGTCCACTGGCTTGCTTGGTAAAAATATCCAAAATACGGGGCATTTGCGCGATTTTATGCAGAATTTCACTGCGCACCAAACCCAGCCAATCGCCGCCCAAGCCTACTAAATGCTCTTGTTGCAGCCAGCCGATGGCGCTCATGCTGTGCATCATCACACTGTTCGGCAAGCGCCGCGTGCGCGCATAACGCCCCAGGGTTTGTTCATGCGCCCAGAGTCCGCGTGCCTGGTCGTGCAGCAAACAATCAACCAAAACGGCCGCATCAAGCAAACCTAAATTAACGCCTTGACCGGCTAACGGATGAATCACATGGGCCGCATCTCCGATTAACGCCAAATGCGGTTTGGTGTAACGCTGCGCCTGTAATGCCTTTAACGGAAATGCGGCGCGCGACTGTATGCTTAAAATATCCCCCAGCATAAAGCCACTTGCCTGGGCCAGGCGCTGTTTAAAATCAGCATCGTTTAAGGCTATTAATTCATCGGCCCATTGTTCTGGCACCGTCCACACCACCGATTGCCAGTGCCCTGAAGGATTGGCACGGGCCATAGCATCGACACTGTCAGCCATGGGTAAAAATGCCAATGGGCCGCCGCTTAAAAAAACCTGGCGCGCAATATGTTGATGCGGTTTTTCGGTTTGAATAGCACAACTTAACGCCACCTGATGATAATCTAGCGTATCGACATCAATATGTGCGGCTTGCCGAACCCGTGAACGTGCACCATCTGCCCCAATCAATAACGCTGTATGCAGACATTGACCATCATTCAAACGCAAAAACCACTGGTCGCCATAGTCTTCAATATCCTGAACCATAATGCCATATTGAACACGCACGCTTGATTCTGCCAATGTTTGCTGAATGGCGCTCAATAAAACCGAAGGCTCAATCATGCTGCCTAACGGCGCATATAAAGCAGATAACGTAGCAGTATCTAGCTGACGGGCATGCGGCGATTGATGAATGGGGCCAAAATCTAGTTGACCTTGTGCATCGGCATGCCAAACCTGCATACCAAAATAAGGCATTTGACGGCTGATTTTTTCAAGTACGCCGACCCGTTTTAATAGTGATAAAGACGCCGGACTAAGCGCTAAAACTCGCGCGTCGCGTTGCTGTAACAGTTCAGGTTTTAACGGAAAGGCTGCATCTAACATTAAAACATCAATACCGCCTTGTGCCAGCAATAAGGCGCACAAGCCGCCCACCAGACCACCGCCTACAATAATAACGGGCAAAAAGTTAGACGTTTGAGTGGTTGTCATGCTGCTATTCCTATTGTTCCCGTTGTTTCTACAATATGCTAACCCGACGGTTTTAAACAGTTTAAACGATTGGCCAGATGTCTATTTTATTAAACTTTTAAGCCCATCGCATATTGTGCGACCCATTGCTTAGCGCCCGGAAAATGCTCAAAGGCCATTAATCCGGTATTACGTGCTAACTTTATAATCGGGTGAACCGTAGAGAATCCGCGCACAACGCTATCACAAAACCGAATCACACGTTTTTGGTCAGTTAAGCGAGCTTGCTCATAAGCTACTAACGACCCAGGTTCGCCTAAATCTGTACCGGCTTGCTGCTTTTGCGCCAATAAACGGCTTAATACATCAGCATCGCGCATGCATAAATTAAACCCCTGACCAGCCACCGGATGCAACGTATGGGCTGCATTGCCCATCAATACCACGCGGCCGATGGCTTGTTGTTCGGCTAAAACTTGGGTCAGGGGATAGGCAAACCGCGCCCCTGTTTTAACAAATTGCCCAGCCCGCCCGCCAAACGATTTTTGCAACGCCTGCAAAAAATGCGCATCATTGGCTGCCCCTAGCCATTCGTGTTCCGTGCCTGCGGCTACTGTCCAGACTACCGAGCGACGATACTCGGACGGTAACGGCAGGAGCGCAAGCGGACCGGCTGGCGTAAACCGTTCAAACGCCACATGTTGATGTGGCTGGCTGGTCTGCACCGTCGTTACCAGCGCAACCTGTTTATAATCATGGACTTGCGCGCCAATACCCAATAACTGACGACATCTGGAATCGCGCCCATCGGCCGCAATCACCAGGCGGCTGGTTAACGTTAAATCGGTAGCAGGCAAGCCATCAAGGGAAGATTTCCGTTTTGCCATTAACGTCACGTGTTCACCCTGTTGTACCAGCCGCTCTAACGTTGTACCATCGACCAGTTTTATACGTGGTTCGGCCCGTACGGCTGCCAATAAAACCCGTCCAAGCCATGCGTTCTCAATAACTTGACCAAAACTTTCGACTTTTTCTGCCTCTGCCAATAGACGCGCACGCCCAAAACCGCCCTGTTCGCTAATATTGACTTCATAAATCGGCATCGCATGCTGTTGCAGGGCCGGCCACAGTCCAAGCTCGGTATAAATGCCCACTGTTCGGCGCGACAATGCGGTATTGCGCGCGTCAAAACTTGAGTAATATTCGGGTAGCGCATCACCCGGCATGTCAGCCGGATATTGAACACTTTCAAGCAGCGTTACGACAATGCCTTTTTGCGCCAACATTAACGCCAAACTTAGGCCTACCATGCCACCGCCCACAATGACAGCCGGCAATACCGTACCCAAGGTTGCATGGAACTGCGCCTGTTGCGAGGACTCTTCAGGGCTAACATCGGTTAAAGTCGTCATACTCTACTCAGATTCCATAAACATAATTGAAACCGACTGGACGTGGGTTAAACAGTTTGAGTATAACGTTTTTTAAAGTCATGCGGCATAAAATTGATTTTGGAATTTTGGAATTTTGGAATTTTGGAATTAAAAAAGGATAGCGCCATTTTTCACACTATCCTACTAAGGTTAAACCTTGCTATTTAACAAATTTTTATCATTCTAAACGCTTCTGCATCAAGGCTTCAATGGCTTCAATAGTTTTAGGCACCGCAGCCGTTAAAATTTCGGGGCCGTTGCGTGTAATGCGCACATCGTCTTCAATACGAATACCCATGCCACGCCAGCGCGCCTCGACATTCATATTATCGGGGGCAATATACAGGCCGGGTTCCACCGTCAGTACCATGTTTTCTTGCAATAAACGCGGCTGTTCGTCGGCATCATAATAGGCCCCTACATCGTGCACGTCCATGCCCAGCCAATGCCCCGTGCCGTGCATGTAAAATTCACGGTAGCCATGATTATCAATTAAATCTTCCAATTCGCCTGTTAACAATCCCAGTTGCAGCAGTCCTTGCGTCAATACACGCACCGCCACATGATGATACGCCTTGCACGATTGCCCGACTTGTAGCGCATCAATCGCCGCCAGTTGCGCATCTAAAACCAATTGATACAACTGTTTTTGCTCGGGTGAAAACGTGCCATTAACCGGAAACGTGCGGCTAATATCGCCAGCATAATATTCATATTCGGCGCCTGCATCAATCAGCACCAAATCACCATTTTTAAGTATTTGATTATTCTCGACATAATGCAAAATGCAGGCATTTTTACCGCCGCCCACAATGCTGTTATACGCCACCGGACAGCCTGCCCGCATATACGGATACACAACTTCTGCCTCAAGCGCATATTCGGGCAGACCGGGCCGCACCGTTTGCATGGCGCGCATATGACCCTGTGCACTGATAAACGCCGCCCGCCGCATTAGCTCGATTTCGGTGGCATCTTTAATCAGGCGCATTTCGTCCAAAATGGCATCTAACGCTACAATTTCGAGCGGTGGTTTAGCCCCCTGACGCTGCCGGCCATGTAACGTTTGCAGCCACCGACTAAACCGCGCATCAAAGGCGGCATCGTACCCCAGTCTTACATATACACGATTTTTGCCATTTAATAATGTCACCATTTCGTTATCAAGGTCATCAATCGGTAAGGCGCAATCCATGCCAAACTGTGTCACTGCACCTTCAAGGCCAGCACGCAATCCGTCCCAAATTTCGCGTTCAGGATTGCGTTCCCGACAAAATAAAATAGACATCTGTTCAAGGTCATTTTTTGCCGTATTGTGCAGGCATAGCAAAGCTTCAGGCTCGGCAAAACCGGTTAAATAATAAAAACTGCTGTCAGGACGATATTTGTAATCGGCATCATGATTACGCAACATTTCGGCCCGTGACGCTAAAATAACCAGACTATTGGGTGCCAGTTGCGCCAACAGACGTCGCCGACGTGCAGCAAAATCTGGCATTAACGGTTGAAATTGCAGTAATTTTTCATTAACCCAATCG
>JAGLBJ010000054.1 GCA_018260315.1 Moraxellaceae bacterium
AGGCAACGGGTATCGAACAACATGGACCCAATTTGCTAACGTCAGCTGGTCAGTTTGCCAGTGGAGTAGGACAACGTGTGAATGCTGTGGTCTCAGGTGCAAGCATGGGTGAGCCGACTGCCATGCAAAAATTTAAAAGCCTGTGGCAAGTGGCTACACCGGAAGAACGCCGTGCAATGGGCATTTACATGCGCCAAAATCCTAATGGCAAACAAGATAATGATTAAGCAAGCAGGATAATAAAAAGCCCTAATATGTTAAGTCATATTAGGGTTTCCTTGTATTAAGAAAGTAAGCATAAAATCAGTTATAACAGATATTATTATAAAAAATATGGTGGGCCCGCAGGGACTTGAACCCTGGACCAAAGGATTATGAGTCCTCTGCTCTAACCAACTGAGCTACAGGCCCCAAATTTACATGCCCAGCAGACTTAACAGCCAAAACGCAACCATCATATGGCGGCTGCAAATTATAACGCTCTAGGCACTCTAAGTAAAGCACCCCAGGCAACTTAATGTATATCAAATTTAAGCGTTTGCCATTTGGGCTGCCCAATGCGCAGTAAGCTGAGTCGTATCATAATGATTGGGGTGAAAATCGGGTCGATAATACTCAAAATAAGCAGGTGCCAGGTCCGTTAAAACTTTAGATAGGGTTGCAAGACCTGCAATATTTTTACGCCATTGCTTACGTCCAATGGGGTCATTTAATAATAATTTAAGCGTGATATGCGAAATGCGAAACAGAAAAGTACCGGTAATAATGCGCATAGTCGTTTTGCGCACTTTGTCATCGGCAAACACATCTTGATACACGTCAAATGCTACTGCTTTATGTTCAGTTTCTTCGAGCGCATGCCAAATCCACATCGGTTTTATTTCGGGGTGCAACATATCAAAAATTTCGGGGTGCTCTAGTATGTATTGGGCAATAATGGCGGTAAAATGCTCAAGCGCACACGTAACCGCTAATTGTTGTTTATTGGTTAGACGCTGTTTGGCCTCTTCAATGCTATGGTATTCAAAATCCATAATGGCCTTGGCAGGTACATTATATTGCTCAACAAAGGCATTAAATTCTTCATGCGCGTGGCTGTGCATGGCTTCTTGACCAATAAAACTGGAAATATTTCTTTGTAAAACGGGATTTTTGACCTGTTCGCGAATTTGGCGCACACTGTGTACAAAAAAGCGTTCACCATGGGGGAACGTCAATGACAACGCGGTCAGTAAATGCGACAACAACGGATTGTTATCCATGTAATAGAGGGGCGTTTTGTTAAAATCAAACTGTTGACGGCGTACGGTAATGCTGGGCGAAACCTGAGTATTCATAGCCATGTCCTTTAAAAATCTATCCCTGATTACTATTGAGTAGAGCTGTTTATTCGTAACATCAGTAATATGTTTTATTAAACAGTAGACAATGGCGATTGTCAAATTATTCTGAGTATCTTGTTCTGCTTTAATATCATTAAACGGCTTAAAAACAGCGTTTATGTAAAATGACTCTTTATTAAAAATGACCGGGTTACCGATTGAATAGTATTATAAAAATCTGGTTTAAATACGAGCTTGGAAACTTGCAAGATTGCTCAAAAAGCCATGTTAAGTGCTTCATTTTTGTAAAAATAATGTTTTTTTTAATGTAAAAAACTGGAATGCATTCCCTAAATGGTATAACTTTGGCATATAATATCGTGTTTTGTGAAGGGGTGTGCAGATTGTTGCACGCTATTTGAGTATTTTCCATAGCCAAGCCGAGGATTGTATGAAGGCTCTTGTTGCTGTCAAGCGTGTTGTTGATTACAACGTTAAAGTACGCGTCAAGCCGGACCATACCGGTGTTGATTTAACCAACGTTAAAATGTCAATGAACCCTTTTTGTGAAATTGCTGTTGAAGAAGCTGTTCGTCTGAAAGAAAAAGGCATCATTACTGAGATTGTCGTGGTTTCTGTAGGTCCGGCAGCGGCACAAGAACAAATTCGTTCTGCCATGGCATTGGGCGCAGACCGGGGCATTTTGGTACAAACCGATGATAATGTTTCTCCATTAACCGTGGCTAAAGTGCTTAAAGCGATTGCCGCACAAGAAAACCCTGAGGTTATTTTGCTCGGCAAACAAGCGATTGATGATGACAACAACCAAGCCGGTCAAATGTTGGCGGCCTTAATGAGCATAGGTCAAGGCACATTTGCCTCTAAAGTGACCGTTGCCGATGGTAAAATGCAAGTGGAACGCGAAATTGATGGCGGCGCACAAACTGTAGCTTTGCCTTTACCGGCGATTGTAACCACTGATTTACGCCTGAATGAACCGCGTTATGCTGCGTTGCCTAACATTATGAAGGCGCGTAAAAAACCAATGGATACCAAAACATTGGCAGATTTTGGTTTAACCAGTGATTCTAAACTTAAAACCCTTAAAGTTGAGCCACCACCTGAGCGTAAAGCGGGTATTAAAGTCAAGTCTGTTGATGAATTGGTCGACAAACTTAAAAATGAAGCTAAAGTGATTTAATCGCACGCGACGAGGAAGTGAACTATGACGATTTTGGTTTATGCCGAACACGATAACGCAACTTTGAAGCCTGCGACTTTAAATGTCGTTACTGCGGCTAAAGCTGTTGGCGGCGATATCCATATTTTGGTTGCTGGTAAAGACTGCCAGGCTGTAGCCACTCAGGCGGCCCAAATTGCGGGTGTTACAAAAGTACTGGTAGCCGATCATGATGTTTATGCGCATCAATTGGCTGAAAATATCAGTCTATTGGTTAAAGATTTAGCCCCGAACTATAGCCATATTTTTGCGGCAGCGACGACTAATGGCAAAAATTTTATGCCGCGCGTAGCCGCTTTGTTAGATATGAGCATGATTACTGATGCTATTAAAGTGGTGAGCGCAGATACGTTTGAGCGTCCTATTTATGCCGGTAATGCCATTGCCACTGTACAAAGTGGTGAAAGCATTAAACTGGCAACCATTCGTACTACAGGCTTTGACCAGGCCGCTGCGACTGGCGGCAGTGCAGCGGTTGAGGTGGTAGGTCTAGCGGAGGATGCTCAAAAATCAAGTTTTGTCAGTGAGGAGCTTGCAAAATCTGACCGTCCAGAATTGACCGCAGCACGGATTGTGGTTTCAGGGGGACGCGCTTTAGCAAATAGTGATAACTTTGCAAAAGTCTTGGCGCCATTAGCCGACAAACTCGGTGCAGCCATGGGTGCTTCACGTGCCGCAGTCGATGCGGGTTATGTTCCAAACGATATGCAAGTTGGGCAAACGGGTAAAATCGTCGCACCTGATTTATATATCGCTGTGGGCATTTCAGGCGCTATTCAACATTTAGCGGGCATGAAAGACTCTAAAGTTATTGTTGCTGTTAACAAAGACCCTGATGCACCAATTGCGAGTGTGGCAGATTATTTCCTAGAGGGTGATTTATATCAAATTATCCCTGAGCTTACTGCCAAAATCTAATCTTTTTAATTTATGCTGCGTTAAAAATACCTCATTTTGAAATGGGGTATTTGTTAGGCGTTTTATGATTGATGCCAGGAACTGATTTAAATCTGTTGAAAAAATGCTTACTCTAACCAAAAATCCCCGCATCAAGCGAGGATTGTAGGGGGTGTTTGGTCGTTCAAAGACCTATTAACTGTGATGATGTCCATCGGCACCATGTGCATGGCCATGTTCTAATTCAACGGCTGTTGCCGGACGAATATCCACAATCTCTACATGAAAATGTAGCGTACGACCGGCCATAGGATGGTTTGCGTCAATCGTTACCATGCCATTTTCAACACTTTTAACCGTCACAACCTGGCTGCCATCATCGCTATCGGCATGAAACTGCATGCCCGGGTGAATGTCGTCAACCCCTTGAAATAAATCACGTGGAACTTGTTGAATAATACTAGGGTCAATATCGCCATAGCCTTCATGAGGCTCAACCACCACATCTAGCACATCACCAACGCGCTTGCCCATCAACTGACGTTCAAGCCCCGGAATAATATTGCCTACACCATGTAAATATTGTAATGGTTCGCCACTTGATTGGTCTAGCACGGTGCCATCAGCGTCGGTTAAGGTATAATTAAACGAAACTACCTGATTATCAGCAACCACTTGGGTCTTATTGGTTGAATCACTCATACAATCTATCCTTAAAAATGGTCGTGTCTATACGTTTGTAAAGCCGATAAGGGTGAACCTTTATCGGTTAGGTTAGCCTTAAAATAGAACATGCTGTCATCATTGCAAGATAACAGGCGGGCTATATGCTGCATAATAACGGTTTTTTCCGAATTAAAAATGACAGCAGGCAAAAAAAGCGGCTTTTTTTTAAATTATCGGGTTAAGTGGTCAATTTTTATACAAATATTATCTAATATAAAAAATTAAATTTGTTGGCTTTAGGTATGTTTAATAATATCAGAAAACTTTTATAGTCCTAGGTTTAGCCGTTAAAGTCTGCTACATTGACGTTATCTTATGATTGAAGTCAGATGATATTTTATGCTTCCAATTCGTTACCAGTTAAGTTTTAACCAAATACATGCACATTTAATTGATATTGAAATGCGGTTTACCGCACAGCCTGAACAGAAACTTTGGTTACCTACTTGGATTAATGGCAGTTATTTAATTCGGGAGTTTGCCAGGCATATTGGAACGGTTAATGCGTATAAAATAGAACAGGGTATTGAACAGCCACTTGTTATTCATAAAGTTACTAAAAATCAATGGCAAATGACGTCATCAATTATCCAAGATATTATAATACGTTATCAGGTTTATGCCTATGATTTATCAGTTAGAGGCGCGTATATTGATAATGAACGCATTTATATAAATCCTGCTTGTGTATGTTTAGCCGTTTATGAACAAGAGCATTATCCCATTAAATTAAGCATAACATTAAATAATCAATTTAAGCCATTAACGTTGGCGTGTACTTTACCGGTTCAAATGCAATATTATACTCATGAATTTGAGTATAAATTGTCGGCAAATAATTATCATGAATTAATTGACCACCCGTTAGAAATTGCCCAAGCACAAACTGCGATATTTACCGTTAAAGAAATTGTGCATAAAATCATTATATCGGGTAAACATACTGCCAATCTGGTGCGTTTAACGCAAGATTTGCAAAAAATCTGTCAGACCGAAATCGAGTTATTTGGCGATGCACCGTTTAGTCAATATTTATTTATGGTTATGGCAACGGCGCAGCACTATGGCGGCCTTGAACACGCTAATTGTACCAGTTTGATAACGCCACGTGATGATTTGCCAACCGAGCATGAAGGTCAATGGCCAAGTTCAAATTATATGCGCTTTTTGGGTTTATGCAGCCATGAATATTTTCATGCATGGCTGGTTAAAATGATTAGACCAGAAGGCTATACTCCGCCTCAATTACATAACGAACAGTATACGCCGTTATTGTGGATTTTCGAAGGTTTTACTTCTTATTATGATGATTTAATCTTATATAGAAGTGATATTATTCAGGCAGAACATTATATTAAGTTATTGAATGAAAACCTTAATCGTTATTTTAGTAACTTGGGACGTCATAAGCAAACATTAACAGAATCGAGCTTTGATGCTTGGATCAAGTTTTATCGTCCCGATGAAAATTCTAATAATGCCGGTATCAGTTATTATAATCAGGGTGGATTATTGGCCTTATGTTTAGATTTAATGCTTCATGAACAGGGCTGTAGTTTAGATAATGTAATGCGTTTATTATATCAACAGGCTAAACAGGGCCAAACGGTTAATAGTCATACATTGGCTGTATTATGTCAGCAAATTACTCAACATGCTCAGCCTGATTATTGGCAAAAATGGTTAAGGTTATATACCGAAACGACGCAAGCGTTACCGCTTTTAGCGTTATTACAGAAAGTCGGCATTAAGAGTGAGGCAATTCCAAATACACTACCTTTTGGCTTAAAAGTTACTGACCATGCGCAAGGGTTACTTGTGCAATCGGTTGTGCATGATTCTATTGCGGCGAAGGCAGGTTTATGGGCGCATGATGTGCTGATAGCCATTGACGGGCTGCATGTTAATCAGACCCTCTTAAAACGCTATGAAGAACGGGCGCGCCTCAAGCACTCAGTTAAAGGGCTTACATTGCATTTTTTTAGGCGCGACGAATTAAAACAGCTTCAATTAAATGGCGACTATCAACCGTTTACAATGGTACAACTTGCTATTGCCGACTCTGAAAAATTATTAACGTGGTTAAAGGCGTATAAAACGGCGCAGTAGTTGATGCCGATTTGTGATAGTACGCCAGTCAAAATAATGCTAACATGACAGGCATATTAAGGTTTGGGAGCTATAAAATGCCGTCATTTGATGTTGTATCAGAACTGGAATTATTTGAGGTGGCACACGCTGTGCAAAATACTCAAAAAGAAATTGCGACACGGTTCGATTTTCGGGGAAGTGATGTTTCTATTGAATTAAATGAAAAGAGTAAAGACATTAAAATTGTTGGGGAAAATGAATTACAGGTCGATAACGTTTACGCCATGCTTGAAAACCATATGCATAAACGTAAAATTGATATTCAGGCGTTAGATGCGCAAGACCCGACCGCATCAGGCAAACATATTCATAAAATCGTTAAACTAAAAGATGGACTAGACACCGATACTGCCAAAAAAATCAATAAAGCCATTAAGGAAAGTGGAATTAAAGTTCAGGCGTCCATTCAAGGTGATAAAATCCGCATTACCGATAAAAAACGCGATGTTTTACAAGATGTTATGGCATTTTTAAAAGAACAAAGTTTTGGGGTTCCATTGCAGTTTAACAATTTTAAAGATTAACCCTTTTAGTTTAAATATTAGGGGTGTCCTCAATTGGGCGATTATGCCTTAAATGGACTAAAACGGGCTAAGTTTTGTCAAACTGCGTTAAATGTTTTGTTAATATTTCCTGCGATATTTGCCTTGTTTGCTTTAAAATTTATCATCGTTTTAATCACAGTTCCCAAATGAGGACATACCCTAAGAATTTGGCACTTTAATTTAAAGCGTTTATTTAAAAAGTAGCCGTTTAAAAATGGCTATGGCTGGATTATGAAAGACATTTTTTAAGGGGAAAAAGTATGGCAACGCCTAATCGTATGCTTAAAATGGTCAACGTTAGCGCGCATTTACCTAAACGTTTGCGTACCATCGCATTATCGCGCGTTTTTGGTCGCGTGGTTCCGATGGTAGGGACGGCAGGCATTGAGTATCTGGAAGTATCGCCTGAACAAGTGGTTTGTAAATTAAACAATAAACGGGCTATGCAAAATCATATTCATGGCTTACATGCTGCTGCCATGGCGTTACTGGCAGAAACGGCGACCGGTTTTATTACAGGTTTAAATGTACCTGATGACCGGTTGCTACTCATTAAATCGTTACATGTTGATTATAAGAAAATCGCTAAAGGAGATTTAGTGGCGACTGCTACCTTAAGCAAAGAGCAGCGCGAGTATATTGAAAGCAACGTAAAAGGCGAATTACTCATTCCGATTTCAGTCGTGGACGAATCCGGTAATGAGCCGATAGAATGCCAAATGCTGTGGGCTTGGTTGCCACGAAAAAAATCAAGTTAAGTTCAGGAGGGTGGATTAGGGGGGTCGTTAATGTGGATAAGTCCTTGAAATCAACGACTCTGACCGTCCGTACCAACAACAATTTGAATTGCGAGACTTAAAATAAGAAAAGAGATCGATAAGATATGGTGGGGCTGAAGAGACTCGAAGGCTTACATACCATGCGTTTAGTGCGTTAGTTTGCAATGCTTGAACGTTGTTACTAATTTAAATTGGATAATAGCGTGGAAACTTGCAAAGCCCAAATAAACCCATAATCAGTGTTATAAAATAAAAGCTAAGGTTTGGGTAATTTTAGAGGTAACATCGGTAACATGTTTTTATTTATCTATATAAGTTACTGATTTATAAATAAAAAATGATAATAAGTAAAAGTAACTTCGAGGTAACATTTGAGTAATATTTTGGCTTGATTTGAGTAACTTTTAAGGACTTTTTTTGATTAGCAGCATAAGATTCTAAAGTTTCCACGCAACAAAAAAGCGGTCACTATTAAATGACCGCTCACTTACAGGTACAATCTTTATTTATAGCGACTGAGTAAAGTGCTCGTTTAATTGTTTGATTAAGTCTGGGCCATCTTCTTTTATCCACCGTCCATAATGCTCGTGCAGCATTTTAGTAGACTCATGTCCGAGCTGGTC
>JAGLBJ010000055.1 GCA_018260315.1 Moraxellaceae bacterium
ACCTACCAAATTCAAGTGGTTAAAAATGCGCAGGTCATGGCGGCGACATTGATTGAACGCGGTTATGATATCGTGTCAAACGGCACCGATAATCATCTGTTTTTATTGTCACTGATTAAACAGGACGTGACCGGTAAAGATGCCGACGCGTGGCTGGACAGCGCAGGCATTACCGTCAATAAAAATGCTGTGCCCAATGACCCGCGCTCACCGTTTGTAACGTCGGGGATTCGTATCGGTACGCCGGCCATTACCACACGCGGTTTTGGCGAAACACAAGCGTGTGAACTGGCGGGCTGGATTGCCGACGTGCTGGACAGTAAAGGCGATACGGCCGTCATTGCCAAGGTTGCGTCATCGGCCAAGGCATTATGTGCCCGTTTTCCGGTGTATGCGCCCGTTTAATTGCAGTAGTCTTAAATAAACGACACATACCCTATAAACGAGTTTATGGCGATTCTGAAAAAAAGCGTTTCGGCGCTTTTTTTAATGATCATTTACTGATGAATAGCTTTATTATTTTGTAAAATATACCATTGAGCCCAATCTGTTTTAAACTAAGCGTTGTTAAACAGGCACCACACCACAGGCGGCATATTGAGTTTTTTATGACTATTGACCATTTAATACAAAACTACGGGTATATGGCGATTTTTTTTGGCGTGATGGCTGAAGGGGAGGCGGTGCTGATTGCAGGCATGTTTGCGGTTAAACAGCATTTTTTGGATTATAAATTATTGGTTTTAGCGGCTTCGAGCGGCGCTATGATTATCGACCAGTTTTCATTTTTCTTAGGCCGTAAACAGGGGCAAAAGTGGCTGAACAAACATCCCAAATTACAGGCCAAAGCTGCGCCCATTGAACATTTAATCAGTAAAAATCAAATCTTACTGATGCTCGGTGTACGTTTTATGATTGGTTTTAGGACCATCACGCTGGTTTTACTGGGCATGTCGCGTGTTTCGTGGCTGGTGTTTTTAATTTGTGATGCCATCAGTGCGTTGGTGTGGGCGACGGCTTTTAGCTGGATTAGTTCCAAAATATTGCATTTAATCCGCGAAACCTTTGGGCGTTTGCACCCGATAGAACAGTGGATTTTGGGGCTGTCAATTGGCGGCGGCTTACTTATTGCCTTGTGTTATAAATTATGGAGTCAGCGCAAGGCTGCTAAGGAAGAGGCCCTAAGCGAACCTGACCCGATGCCTGATTCATCACCCATAGATTATGTTGCCCCTGAAAACAGCCACCCTGTTCCACCAAAGTTTACCGGCCATGCAACAGGCGTACAGGTCGAAACCATTAAACATGAACAGAATCCGCCGCAGCCTTAAATCATTTTTTTGGGTATTATTGGCTTGTTTATTGACCCGGCGGCAGCACATCATGGGCATCAACACGCGTATTGTTTAAGCTAAGCGACCAATGTAAATGCGGGCCGGTGGCGCGTCCGGTAGAGCCGACTTTACCGATTTCCTGCCCGGCCGTAACGTGCTGTCCTTTGGCGACTTCAATCTTACTTAAATGACACAACATCGAAATAATGCCTTGTCCGTGGTCAATCATGACGGTTTGACCGTTAAAAAAATAATCGCCGGTTTGAATAATCGTGCCATCTGCCGGACTTAACGCCGCTTGACCGGTCGGCGCAGCAATATCCAGCCCAGAATGTGGATTGCGCTCCTCCCCATTAAAAAAGCGCCGTACACCAAACGGGCTGCTATAGGGGCCTGTAGTGGGCTTAATAAAACGTGGCCAAGTGGCAGGCTGGCTTATAGCGGGGCTAAACGTTGCATAGACGGCATTTTGTTCTTTGGCTTCGCGTGCATAACGGGCTAACTGCGCGCCGTCGGGGTTCACGTGCGATGTGCCGACCGTTAAATGTTGTTCTTTAAACTGAAACGGATGCAGCGCGATGGTTTCAGTCTTAGATTTTTTATTGCCGCTTAGCTCAACCGTAATACTGCCACCCGATTTGGTATGAATCCCCACCACAGCATATTTTTGCGTACCTTCCTGTACAATGGCAACCTCATGCCCGCGACTTTGGGCATGTTCTACCCACGGCTCAACCGGTAATACGGCAATGCCACCCGGACGTCGGTCATCTTGTGGCAGGGCAGCATGTGCGCTAGGCACAAGATAGATGCCTACTATAACGCCTAGAATAGTCGCCTTTTTGAGATTCGACTTTAAAACGGGCAACATAACATTATCCTCAAGGTTTTCATTATATAGGGATTAAACCTAGTTTAGCAGGAAGTGGCCGCTAGATATACACATGAGCGTTTCATCAAAACAAGTCGTTTTAGCATCAATAAAGTTAATGATGTTGATAAAAAACAATACCACAAAAAAAATAGGGATTTAAACTTGAAAAATAGCAAAGCTACTCCATCATAGCACTAAGCTAAAAGACATAGGTACCAGTATAAGGCTTAAACGTTTGCGGCAGCATGTCCGTGACCGATGTTATTCAAGGATTGCATGCTCAGTGTATTCGCATATTTTCTAAGGAGATTTATAAATGCGTTTTGAAAAATTTACCGAACGATTAAAAACCACATTGACCACTGCGCAGAGTTTGGCGATGGGCAACGATAACAGCAGCATTGAACCGGTACATTTATTGGCGGCAGTGTTGCAGGAGCCTTCTAACGGCAGTATTTTACAGCAAGCCGGTATTCGAGTGCCTGAACTGCAAACGGCGGTTAAAAAAGCCCTGGACGATGCGCCGAAAATCAAGACGCCTGATGGCAATATTGGCCTTAACCCAGATGCCGTGCGTATTTTAAATTTAACCGACAGTTATGCACAAAAGGCTGGCGATGAATTTATACCGACCGAATGGCTGTTATTGGCCCTTAGCGAGCAAAGTCAAACTAAAAAACTAATCGAAGCAGCGGGCGGCAATGCGGCTCAATTAAAAACCGTGATTACGCAGTTGCGTGGAGACGAAAAAGTCGTGAATCCAAATCAGGAAGAACAGCGCGACGCGTTGAGTAAATATACCATCGATTTAACCGCACGCGCATTGGCGGGCAAACTGGATCCGGTGATTGGCCGTGATGATGAAATTCGTCATACTATTCAAGTGCTGGCGCGGCGGCGTAAAAATAATCCGGTATTAATTGGTGAGCCGGGCGTAGGTAAAACTGCGATTGTGGAAGGCCTGGCGCAACGGATTGTAAACGGTGAAGTGCCTGAAGGCCTTAAAAATAAAAAAGTCCTGTCGCTGGATTTGGGTGCCCTGATTGCAGGGGCCAAGTATCGTGGTGAGTTTGAGGAGCGTCTCAAAGCAGTTTTAAGCGATTTGGCCAAACAGGAAGGTCAGGTAATTCTGTTTATCGATGAACTGCACACCATGGTCGGTGCAGGCAAGGCAGATGGCGCTATGGATGCGGGCAACATGTTAAAACCGGCTCTGGCACGCGGCGAGCTGCATTGTGTGGGCGCAACGACGCTCGATGAATATCGTCAATATATTGAAAAAGACGGGGCGTTGGAACGGCGTTTTCAAAAAGTGATGGTTAGTGAGCCGACTGTGGCCGATACGATTGCCATCTTACGCGGTCTTAAAGAACGTTACGAGCTGCATCACGGGGTGGACATTCAGGATTCTGCCATTATTGCGGCGGCGCGTATGTCGCATCGTTACATTACCGACCGCAAACTGCCCGATAAGGCTATTGATTTGATTGATGAGGCGGCGAGCCGGCTGCGCATGGAAATGGACAGTAAGCCTGAGGCCCTCGATAAACTGGACCGGCGTTTGATTCAGCTTAAGATGGAGCGTGAAGCCATTAAGGGTGATGAAGATGCAGGCAGTAAAAGCCAGCTAAAATTGCTTGAAAGTCAGATTGAACAAGCCGAAAAAGAACTGGCTGATTTAACCGAGCTGTGGCAGGCTGAAAAAGCCATGGTGAAAGGCAGTCAAGACATTAAAGACGAACTCGATAAGGCGCGTATTGCGTTTGAAAAGGCTAAACGTGAAAATAATTATGAGGAAATGGCGCGCTTGCAGTATGGCGTTATTCCCGAACTGGATAAACGGTTACAGGCTAGCGACCAATCGAATGCGCAAGGTGAGCACAAACAGCCGACCTTATTGCGCAGTAAAGTAACCGATAACGAAATCGCTGAAGTGGTTTCGGCATCTACGGGCATACCGGTGGCTAAAATGTTGCGGGGTGAGCGCGAAAAACTGCTGCAAATGGAAGACGCATTACACGGCCGCGTCGTGGGCCAGCATGAGGCCGTTGTAGCGGTTGCTAATGCGGTGCGTCGTTCGCGAGCTGGTTTGTCAGACCCTAATCGGCCCAGTGGCTCGTTCTTGTTTTTGGGGCCGACGGGGGTGGGTAAAACCGAATTGACCAAAGCTCTGGCGAGTTTTTTGTTTGATTCTGATGATGCCATGGTGCGTATCGACATGTCGGAATTTATGGAAAAACACAGTGTATCGCGTTTGGTAGGTGCGCCTCCGGGTTATGTAGGCTATGAAGAAGGCGGTGTTTTAACAGAAGCGGTGCGGCGTAAACCGTATAGTGTGGTATTGTTCGATGAGGTGGAAAAAGCCCACCCAGATGTATTTAACTTGTTGCTGCAAGTGTTGGACGATGGCCGCCTGACCGATTCGCAAGGTCGCGTGGTCGATTTTAAAAATACCGTCATCATTATGACCAGTAATCTAGGTTCGGCGGCGGTACGAGACTTGGGTGAGAGTGCTGAGCGGGCAGAGGTGCGTACGGCGGTCATGAATGCCGTTAGCGCGCATTTCAGGCCAGAATTTATTAACCGGATTGATGAGGTCGTCGTATTTGATGCGTTAGGTCAAGAGCAGATTCGCGGCATTGCCGATATTCAGCTTGAACGGTTGCGCAAACGTTTGGCCGAGCGTGAAATTGGCCTGCGTTTAGATGATAGCGCGCTTGATGAACTTGTAAAAGTCGGCTACGACCCAGTGTATGGAGCACGGCCGCTTAAACGGGCCATTCAATCAGAGATTGAAAATCCGCTGGCGCATCGGCTATTAGCTGGTGAGTTCGGAGCAGGCGATTTAATCGAAGTCAAAGGCGGACCTGATGGTTTAGAGTTTGAAAAAATTCGCGTCAGCTAAACGGGTATACTGTTTGAATGATTTACAAAATCCGTTCCGCCATGGGGCGGATTTTTTTATGCTTGCTTACCCCTCAATTAAAATTGGCGTACCGAGTTTGACTAAGCCCATAATTTTGTCCCTTTTGGCGTTTTTAACTGCCACACAACTATTGGCCCAGTCACGTTGCTGGGTTTGATTTTCGAGCCATTCGAACCCGTTTAGCTGTCCGTGTATCCTCATAAAACTACTGGGTGCAACCTCTGACCGTTTGGCGTGGATAAGGTCTTGAACATTGGGAATGCTGATATGCAGTATGGACAAGAAACTTATTAGCAGCGTAATATAAGATGATTCAAAAAGTTAAAAATTTGAGAAGTCTGGATTTGACTGCGTAAATAAATGCTAAAAAAGTCAAGCGAGCTACCAGTCGGTTATGGTTTATTCAACCTCTTAGTGTCAGAATAAATGCTTGTTAAGCGCATTGTGTAAAGCGTTTTTAGAAGAAAAGCCCTAAATAACGTCTATGCCTGATGTTGTTAAAGATATAATATTAGATTAAACTTTAAAAGAATGGGATAGCAGCCTAGTTTTTATTATCAAAATGACAGAGATAAGTAGGGGAAGAGAGTGATAGAGAGCGCTTAAAATTGAATTAAATATAAGGGTGATGACTAGGTTAACTTAATCAATAGCAATCTGATCGATAGCAATATTAAATTATAATCTATATTAAGGAGTAAGCAATATGAGAAAACTTTTAACGCACATTATGACAATAGCGATTTTTAGTATGATTAATAACGATGCACTGGCTGAAGATTGCCAAAAAGTGTCCTCTAAAGATCTATATGAAAATATTTGGTGTGCTGTCGACGGTTATGCTGTTGCAATAAAGAATCATCATTATATATTGCTTGACAAAAATGGCCATATTGCAAAAGATTTAAATTACGATGTTATTGTCAAGACAATTCCACATGCCTATATTGTAACATCAAAAATAAACAATAAATTGAGATGGGGAATTATAAAATCTAATGGTGATACATTATTGCCTTTAGAATATGATTTTATATCGTCTATAAGCACTATAGCATCTAATGACTTAAAAAGTAACTTAGTATTAGTCCAAGCTAACGGTAAATATGGAATAATAGACTTAAATGGCGATTTAACTGCAAAATTAAAGTATAGTCGTGTAATTCCTATTTTTAAGAAAAATATTTACGCTATTGTTGCCGAAAATGACAGAAAATGGAATTTAATCGATTATCAAGGAAAGGAGATTAGTAGTTATCCATATCACATTATTAAGACAAAAAATGATATTTATAATAACGCAGTTATTTTAAGACTAGTCAATGGGAAATTAAAGTTTGGTATTTATGATTTTAATACTGCTAAAGAAATCATTCCTGCAATTTTTGAAGATACTTTAGACAATTTATATGAAGATAGGGCAAGGGTCATACGTTATAATAAGTCGACTCGTAAATACGAACACGCCTATATAGATAATACAGGTCAATATATAACAAATTATCAATTCGATGATTCGAATAATTTTAATAATGGGATTGCAGTCGTTAAGAAAAACGGTAAATTTGGTATAATTGATAGATCAGGGAAATTAATTGTTCCAATGCAGTACAAAGATATCGGAACCTTATCTGACGGCTTAATAGCTGTTGTAGATGAGGCAGGTAAGGTGGGTTTTGTTGATACTAAGGGTGCATTGGTTATACCCATAATCTATGGCGCTGCGGCTCCCTTTAAAAATGGTTTGGCTGCCGTTTATAAAGATGGTAAACAAATGTTTATTAATAAGAACAATGAAATTGTGACTGATTTTAAATACGATTTTACGGGCCCTTGGCGTGATGGACTGGCACAAGTAAGTCGAAATAAAAAGGTGGGGCTGATTAATACTCAGGGTAAAGAAGTTGTAGCCCCTCAATTTGACGGCATTGAATATTTTGCAAACAATTTAGCAACCGTTCGTGTAGGTCGCAAATACGGGGCTATTAATAGCAAAGGTCAACTGGTATTACCTGTCGAATATGACTACTTACATAAAAATTTCGGTCGATTTCCAGCGAGCATCATCGTAAAAAATGGTAAATTTGCTCTAATTAATAATAATGCCAAAATTCTAACGCCTTTAGATTATGATGATATTAGTGTCATTGATGATTCAAAAATACTATTTAGCTACAAAAAAGGCAGCCAAAAAGGCTATCTAGATAGCCATGCTAATGCTTACGATGAGATAATGCCGTTAGGCGTATGGGACTCGTTTAGAGTAAAGCAAGGGGATAAATACGGAATTATTGGAAGAGATGGAGCATTAATTTTTCCGGTTGAATATAATGTGATTGGACTTGGTACAAAACTGGATAAATATCTGCCTATTGCTAAGGACGGAAAATATGGATTTATAACTCCTGATAATCTTAATTTAATTATTCCATTAAAATATACAAACGTAAGAAGTTTTAATAAGAATACGGCTGAAGTAAGTTTCAATGGAAAATGGGGAGTTATTGACAATTTTGACAGAATAGTTGTTCCATTTGAATATGAAGATATTATAACAAGAGATAATGGTTATTTTGCGATAAAAAAGAATGGACATTATGGACTCGTAGACTCTCAAAATAAAATGATTATTCAGCCTGAATATGATGAAGTTGGAGAATTTTCTGAAGTTCTGATAATGACGGTGAAGAATAGTAAATATGGTTTTCTTAATTTATCCGGAAAAGTGGTTATTCCTTTTAGGTATGATTCTCCGCATACATTAAGATTGGGTGATCGTATTGCTTATTTAGGCAGACAATATTATAAATTTATTGATGGCGAGGCATTTGTAGTACAAAACGGCGATGCTTTTGATATTGACCGCCTTGGTAAACGTATAGTGAGGCTCCAAACCTCTTATCCTTCTTCCAGTTCTGCTACAAATGTAAATATGAATGGGGCGTTAAATGGCTTAAAAGATAAGAAAAATACCGTCATAGAAACTACCATCAAGCCAGGGGCGATTGGTCATGAATTTGATTATTTATACTATAAAATTAGATGCGCCAATGGAAA
>JAGLBJ010000056.1 GCA_018260315.1 Moraxellaceae bacterium
CAACTTAGGTTGTTATGGGTCGCAAAGATTCCCCCACCATAACCGCTAGGTTTGGTGGTGGGAGTATGTCAATTAAAAAACATTAAAAAAGCTCAACATTTACTTAGGCTATTTTTATCATCATATTCGGGTCTGTCCTCAGTTGGGAGGTAATGAGGACATGCCCTAATATTTTTTAAAACGTTACGAGGGCTCACCTGCTTTAAGTATATTGTTAAGCGCTTCAACCACCGCACTCGATTTTACTTTAGGTTTTAATGCCAATAAAATGTTTTTGGCTTCTGACCGTATGGGCTCCTGCAACGTATACCAGCGCGATAAATTTTGCAGTAAACGCGAGGCTAAATTCGAGATTTTACTGTCCATTTTTTCTGTCATATCGGCATAAAACTGCATGCCCTCACGCGTCCAAACCTGTGTAGGATGACCGGCAAGCGCACCAGTGACCGAACGAATACGGTTAGGCGTACCCCAATCAAAGCGTGCATCTTGGGTTAATTGGCGCGCTTGGGCAACGGTGGCGCCGGTTTTACCAGCCTGCACACTAAACCATAAATCCATGGCTAAATCTTCTTTGGCAAAGCGCGTCGCAAAATCGTCTAATTTAGCCTGTGCATCAAGGGCATCATGATTAACCAGGACTCGCAAGGCACCTAAACGCTCACTCATACAGGACGCCTTGTCATACTGGTTGCTGGCCCACGTTAACGCGTCCGCAATGCCGGCACGCGCAGCCATCGCCAACACATCATTACGCCACGCCCGCACACCCATCGCTGCACTGGTGTCTTCATAGGGCACCATCGGCATGGCAGCATAGGCTTTAGGCCAAAAATCGCTTAATTCACGTGCCAAAGCATTTAACAGCGCTTCATGTTGCTCATGTACCACATCAGGCGAATAGTCTTTATCAATACGGCTTGCCACGTAATTTTCGGAAGGAATATCCAGCAAATTAGAGGCCAGTAACGGGTCGGTGGCCGCCACTTCAGGCAAGGTCGTCAGCATGCTTTGCAGATAAATATCGGCCCGATGGCCCTGCAATAAAATACGTTCTAGCAGTTGCTGTTCGGCCTGCCACTGGTTAAACCCGTTGGTTTCGTATTTTAGCAAAAATGCCAGTTCTTCATCGCTATATTTAAAATCGAGCAATACAGGCGCGGACAAATCGCGCAATAATGACACAATGGGTTCGGCCTTGATGTCATTAAACGTAAACTGCTGCTCGGCCTGGTCGAGTAAAATCACCTGTTCAAGCATTAAGGCACCGTTTTGACGGTCAAATAACGCCATGCTTACAGGAATGGGGAGCGGCTGCGGCTCGGCATAATTGGGTTTTTTTGGCGTAGCCTGGCGTAACCTTAAAGTATATGTTTGGGTGTCGGCCAGATAATGTCCTTCCCCACTGACCACAGGTGTACCGGGCTGCGAATACCACGGCAAAAAGTTGCGTAGATTGACTCCGGAACCATCGCTTAGACTTTGAATTAAATCTTCAACAGTCACTGCCTGACCATCGTGCTGATTAAAATAAGCGTCCGTTCCCTTACGGAATTTTTCAGGCCCTAAATAATTGGCCAGCATACGAATAATTTCGGCGCCTTTATCGTACACAGTGGCCGTATAAAAATTATTAATTTCAATAAAATGGTCCGGACGCGGCGGGTGCGACATCGGGCCGGCATCTTCGGCAAACTGCACGCTCTTTAAATACGACACGTCATCAATGCGCTGCACAAACGGCGATTGTAGGGTCGCCGCAAACGATTGGTCACGAAAGACCGTAAAGCCTTCTTTTAAACACAACTGAAACCAATCGCGGCACGTTATGCGGTTGCCGGTCCAGTTATGAAAATATTCATGGGCAATGGTCGATTTGACGTATAAATTGGAGGAATCGGTAGTGACTTCAGGTTTGGATAAGACGCACGCGGTATTAAAAATATTCAAACCCTTGTTTTCCATGGCGCCCGCATTAAACTGATTGACCGACACCAGCATATAAATATCTAAATCATAATAACGGCCATAATGCTGTTCGTCCCATGTCATGGCATCTTTAACGGCTTGCATGGCCACGTCGCATTTGTCGATATCCTGCGCATCGGCATAAATTTCGAGCGCAACCTTACGACCTTCACCCGTGGTAAACGTATCTTTTTTAACTGCCAAATGACCGACGACACAGGCAAATAAATAACTGGGTTTATAAGTAGGATCATGCCAAATGGCATAATGCCGATTATCAGCCAAGTCGCCTTTTTCGATTAAATTACCATTGGCCAACAGCACCGGATATTTTTTATCGGCCTCCAAACGCGTGGTATACACGGTGAGCACATCGGGTCGATCGGGAAAAAAAGTAATTTTACGAAAGCCTTCAGGCTCGTTTTGGGTGACAAATAAATCGGCGGTTTGGTCAAGATACAACCCGTCAAGCTGGGTATTGGTTTCGGGATGAATACGAACTTTGGTGATTAATTCACACGCATCGGGGGCATTTTTAAGGGTTAACCGTTCATCATCGAGCTCATAATCCTGTGCAGTTAAGGCTTCGCCGTTCAAGGTAATCTGGAGCAATTCAAGTTCATGACCTAACAATACCAAATCGCCTGCGCTTTGACGCTGCATCACCAGTTTACTTTCAACCAAGGTTTCGGTTGCAAAAATTTGTATGGTTAAATCAATCGTATTAACTTTAAACACCGGTGGCTGATAATCTTTTAAATAGACGGTGTCATGTTGAACATCAAGGGCAGCATCTTGGGGGGCATTCATGGTTAGGCTCGCATGGTGTGTTGAAATATCGGAAATATCGAAAATAAAAATGAACAGACTATAACGCTACCTTACAAAACCTGGCAGATGCAAACACAGCGTTTTTAAAGGACTTCATAGTCTTTTTTGTAACGAACTGGGTGCAGCGACGGGCATAGGCAGTTGTAATGTCGTTTGCATTTGTATGGTTCCATTCGATAACTGGCGCAAATCAAGCTGGCGAACTTCGGCGCCTTGTCCTGCCATATGTGTAAGCCATGTGCCCAGGACAGAAAAATGCGCATGATTAGCGGTCACCTGTGTTGCATTGGCCTCGCTACCGGTCTGGCTGATGGGTAGGTTTTGCGCGCTTGCCACTTGTTGAGCCAATTGATTTAAAGGAATAGTATTGGGTTGAACGGTGGTTAAATGCGGTGCCTGAGACTGTATCCAGACCAGTAATGCCTGTTGCTCAGCCGCTGTTTGTTCGGCCGCAACAGCTTTTTTATGGATAAAATACACCAGCCCCATAAGACCACATAATAAGGCAATGCCTAAAATCTGCAAGGCCTTGCGGTCGCGCGCGGGTAATTGCGCCAGCCGCGTTTGCCAGCGTTCTGGGAACGTATTGAACGGATTCATTACTGACAGGGCCATAAGATAGTCCGTGAATTATTTGCGTATATTATCGATAGAAGGTTTGGAATATTAAGTTTGTACACGCATCACTCCCACTACTTTAGCATGGGCCGTATTATTGACGCTGCCTAATTGCGCCTTTAAACCTTGCTGTCCGAACGATTGTCGCAGTTGTTCAAGCTCAGCCATATTATTGGCCTCGACTTCCATTTCCAGGGTGCCGGTTTGATAACGCACCGCTTGAGCCGTTAAACGCGCCTGCTGCATAATCGGGCCCACACGACTGATTAAAGACAATGCCGTTAAATCGTGCGTTTGCGTGGTTTGCACATGCGCACTCACCTGCCGTTTTAGGTTAACAATACGCCGCTCTTCAGGGTACCACTGCCTGAACTGCTGCTCGGCTTGGGCTGTTGTAGCTTGCGCAATTTTTTGATAGCGATACATCGTCACAGCATCATGAATCAGTTGCAACGTTGCCCCCAAAATCAGCGTGGCTGCCACCGCACGCCAATAAGGCGACAATCCCGCCGTTTTAACCTGCGGCAAGACATTAAACGCATGAGTCACCGTCTGCATAGGCACATTAACGGCATGACTAATGATATTAACCGAAATATTATGCTCGGCTAAATAGGCTTGAACCTCGGCCAGCACCGAATCTGACCCTGCAAACGGCATAATAAGCAGATTTAACCGGGTCAAGTGTGGCAAGCGGCTGAGCAAAATCGCCAAATCATCGGCAGGATACGCCAGCGCCTCATCTATACGCAATAAACGACACTGCTCATCAATATATAAGGTCGGCTGCGTGCCATGTAACGGTATCAATAAAAAATCGGGCAATAATGCACTTAAACGCCACGGGGTCAGGCCCAGCATATGCGTATATTGGCTTAACGTTTCCTGATTAAGCGCCAATAGTGTGACGTGCTCATTAAAATTGGTGTCAGGTAAAGGTTCAACCCTTTTTTTATGTTGAACCTGCTGAATGGAACGGATTTCCAATTGTTCAACATTGCTTAGGCTAAATTCTTCAAATAAATATTTTAAGCCTTGCGGCCCCAATTGCCGAACTTGCGCGCGCGACAGATTTTGTCTTAAAAGCTGACCACTACTGGTCGGAAAAAACAGCACAACATCTCGAATAGACTCTGAGGCGGTATCTTTAAGCAAGGCCTCCCACGTTAATGATTGTTGCCATACGCCCAGCGGTTGCCGCGCAGTACGCCAGCGCCATGCCACGGGCAAGGCTTCAGGCATCTGCTGCACGGGTAACCATAAAAATAATGTGCTCATACTATCGTGCTGTTCCTTTTCCCCGTCTTGTTACCCAGTTCTGTAAGCAATTTTAATATTAAACACTGTCTAAAAATTTTAAAGGCTTGGCACAAAACGTTTAATACTGGTGGCTAATCCGGCTGCGATCACGGGTTGCTCTAAAACGCGGGCTTCAGCCAATGCAAAACTCTCGGGGTCTAATCCTTCCAGCAAGGCTGCCACATAAGCAACGGTATTCATATGACACACGACCAAAAAACAGTCACCTTTAAAGCCGGCCAGCGTTTTTATGGCGGCTTCGGCATTTCCATCGGGCACAATTTCGGCCAGTACATGACAGGACAACTGTTTTAGTGCAGGTTGAACCTTAAAAAATTCGGCTAGGGTTTGTTGTGCACGCACGTAAGGACTAACAAAAATACGGTCGGGCTGATAGCAAGTTAACACCTGTTCAGCCGTCCAATGCGCTTGCTGATGGCCGCGTTCGGTTAATTCACGCTGACCATCGGTCTGGTCAAACGCTTGAGGATAGGCCTCGCCATGACGAACTAAAATAATTTGCATCTAATCCATTTCCTATAATCCATGCCATGTGCTAAACGCTCTACCTTAAACACTCGGCTTTAAATAAATGAATTTTATAAGCATTATGACGCCTGATGGGGCAATACAAATTCTACATCGCTGCGATGACCTGTTTGCATTAATGACAGCGCAATACCAAGCGGGGCCTTCCCTTCACAAATAATTTCATACAGGGCATTGGTCAGGGGCATATAGACCTTAAGCTGCTGCGACTGTAAGCGCACCTGCTTAATGGTATTAATGCCTTCTGCAGTTTGGCCCAAATCGCGCACGGCGTCCTTTAAGGTTTTGCCCTGCCCTAGCGCAAATCCTACCTGATAATTACGACTTAAAGGACTCGAACAGGTGGCGAACAAATCGCCAACGCCCGACAGCCCCAAAAACGTTAACGGATTGGCACCTAAACGAACTGCAAAACGGCTCATTTCTGCCAAAGCGCGCGTTAGCAACATACTGCGGGTATTTTCGCCCACGCCATATGCTGCACCCATACCCATGGCTACCGCATAAATATTTTTAAGCGCCCCGCCTAACTCAACCCCATGCACGTCAGTATTGGCAAACACCCTAAACAAGGCACTGGCCAGCGCCTGATGAACCTTATGACGAACCAGCGGGCTTGGGCTTGCAATGACTGTTCCGGCAGGCATGCCGCTCATAATTTCACGTGCCAGATTGGGACCCGACAACACCCCATATAACGAACCTGGCAGTTCAGCACGAATAATATCACTCATCAACGCAAACGTTTCGGCCTCAATGCCTTTGGTTAAAGACACGATGGCTTGTTCAGGTTGAATAAACGGCTTGACCTGTACAAGCACCTCCCTAAAACTATGACTCGGAATCGCCACAAAAATAACGTCGCTATGCTGTACAGCCTCGCCAATTTCACTACTAAATTTAAGCGTTTCACTGAGTTCAAAATCGGGTAAATAGCGGCTGTTGCAGTGCGTTTTACGTAACATATCGACCATGGCAGCATCACGTATCCATAAGGTCGTATCGCACCCATTACGCGCTGCAACATTCGCCATGGCCGTTCCAAAACTGCCGCCGCCCAATACCGTGACTTTAGGCTGCGGCAGATTTAATTCTTTATTGATCACCGTTTCAGTCATGGCAGACGGCTCCTAAGGCGCATAGTTATGCAAATAGTTGCAGTATATCGTATCCTTATCAATTAAACAGACCTAATGCCAATCATTCACAAAATCGGCTGTTTGAATAGGCTCACGTGGCGGCAATGTTTTATCAGCCGTGGCGACATAGATAAACCCACAAATTTCATCATGTTCTTTTAAGTCAAAGCCAGCCCGCACTTCTGGCGTATTTATAAACGGTCCCGTACGCCAGATACTGCCAAAGCCTTGCGCAGTCAGGACAAGCAGCATATTTTCAATGGCAGCGCCTATGCTTAAGCGCTGTTCCTGCAAGGTCACTTTTTCATGCTCAACATAACGCAAAATACACGTGATTATTAACGGCGCTCTAAAAGGTTGTTTTTGGGCCCGTTCTAAAACAATAGGATTTTGCTCGCCCTGTGCGATTAAGGCTTGCGTAAAAAAATCGGCTAATTTTTGCTGGCCTTGTGCACGTAAAACGACAAACTGCCAGGGTTTTAATTGTTTATGCTCAGGTGCAGTCAATGCAGCCCTAAACACTTGATGTAACTGGCTATCGCTCGGTGCAGGGGCATTTAGGCCGCCGTTTGAACGGCGCATCTCAATGGTATTAAGCAATATTTCTAGAGTCATTTGAATGTCCTGCTGTGTTTAGAAAAGCTGGTTAAGCGGCAGTTTAAACGTTTTTA
Organism: Moraxellaceae bacterium; assembly: GCA_018260315.1. Taxonomy (GTDB): domain Bacteria; phylum Pseudomonadota; class Gammaproteobacteria; order Pseudomonadales; family Moraxellaceae; genus JAGLBJ01. Next base: position 7,076 of record JAGLBJ010000056.1, read on the forward strand.
AGGTATGCCGTATAGTTATAGTATAGTCGCGTGATTGTGAGTATAGTAAACGGATATGACAGGGCCATTAAGTTTTATCGCGTTCCTAAACTCTGGTGGTCATTGGAGGTAAGAGTTTCAGAACCATTATTAAGTGACTAATGCGTAAATATAAGTATATAGATGGAATCTTTATGCACCACTTTTGCACATTTAGTCTGGTTTGGACACAATGATTTACTAACCACCCTCATATTTTAAGTATGTCTAATACAAGAATACAGCAGGTTTTAGAGATAAGGGCATATATTGTTAGTCCTGTGCTCGCATGGAACGCAACGTTACATGTACTGCCTAATCCTGTAGCGTTTATGAGCTATAGATTACCAGTAGTTTAATTTAAGTGCTTTTTAAGACATTTTTTCTAAGACAATGGAGTTAAATCATCATGGCAAACCCAAACGACCCAAATTCAATTGATCGTGACCAAGTTAAAGCAATGTCTGACCAGGCAAAAGCAGATTTAAACGCCGACCCGATTACCGGTGAACCAGGTTCACATCCGATTGGTACAGGTGTAGGTGCCGCAGGCGGTGCCGCAGCCGGTGCCATGATGGGCTCAATTGTTGGGCCATTAGGCACCTTGATTGGCGGTGCTATTGGTGCCGTTGTAGGGGGCTTGGCAGGTCATTCCGCCGGTGAAGCCAT
>JAGLBJ010000057.1 GCA_018260315.1 Moraxellaceae bacterium
CAGGACTGGCCGAAGATTCCTATGGTCGCGATAAATGATGTGGCCGACCCGGCACTTTTGGCGCAGTTGGTACGGGTTGACAGCACGCCTGGACGTTTTGCCGGTCAGGTTCATCATGTGCGCCAGTCACTGGATTTGACTCTATCAAAAAATTTAAACGATACGTTGGTGATTGACTATCCCAGTGTGGTGCCGCAAACCGTGATTTTACTGCAAGAGCCTGACCCTGAGCGTTTGCCCTGGCGTGCCTTAAACATTGATTTGGTGCTCGAATGTACCGGCCATTTTCGATCACGTCACGACGCAGGGCGGCACTTACAGGCGGGTGCGCAGCGCGTTATCATCGGGGCGGCGCCGTTTGATACCGTCGACGCGGCTATTGTGTTTGGCGTTAATGAGCATTTATTGTCGGCCCAAACGCGCATTATTTCCAGTGTATCCTGCACGACGCAGGCGTTGGTACCGCTGGTCACGTTACTCGATGAAAGTGTGGGAATTGAGTCGGCGCTGATGACCGAAATTCATGCCATGACCACCGACCAAACGGTATTGGACCAGCCGCACCGAGATGCTAGACGCGCGCGCGCAGCCAGTGCCAACATTATTCCAACGACGTCAAGTGCCCTGGGGGCGCTAAAACAAGTCATGCCGCATATGACGGGGCGCATTGAAGGCTATTCGTTGCGGGTGCCGACTCTTAATGTAGCGGCGGTCGATTTAAGCTTTGTGATGCAGAGTCCAACCAGTCGTGACGGCTTAAACCTGCTTTTGACCCAGGCGGCGCAAGGTCGATTTTCACGCATTATGCAGGTGAGCGAGGCGCCTTTGGTGTCTTGTGATTTTAATCATCAGCCCTATTCATTAATAGCCGATTTACTGCAAACGATGGTCAGTGGAAGGCAAGCAAAAGTATTGATTTGGTATGATAATGAATGGGGTTATGCTAATCGGTTGTTAGATTTGTGTAATGTTATTTTTAGTCTTTAAAGACTCTTTCATGTACTTTGCCAAGCCGGTTTAAAGCCTGTAAAATAATCGGTTTATCGTTATAAATTCGCGTTTGTAATCATTATTTTAAAGCGATTTAAATAGGTTAAATAGAAATAGTTTAAGTTTAAAGTGAGCACTTGGTAATCAGATTATAGCGCATCAATCTGCAGTTTACTGTATTGCCCTACAAAAAGAGATTTGTACTGTCATAAAATTTAGCTTAAAATTGAAGCACTTTGCATAATCGTCTATCACAAGAAGATCGATGTTGATCAATACTGTTAGGGTGTTCAGTTAAGTCTAAAGTCAATGGCTTTAGTTTTAACCGTGGGTTAATTTCCATAGCGCCCATTTTTAAGCCAAGAGGCCCGCTACATGAATTTTTTACGCATGAGTGAGCAAGATTTAACCGGTAAACGCGTTTTAATTCGTGAGGATTTAAACGTGCCTGTTGAAAATGGTCAAATGACCAGTGATGCCCGTTTGCGTGCTGCATTACAAACAATTCAGGCGGCTTTAAAACAAGGTGCTGCGGTTATTGTATGCTCACATTTGGGCCGGCCAACTGAAGGTGAATATTCAGCGAGTCATTCTTTGGCGCCTGTAGCCGCCTGGTTAACCACGGCGTTAGGTCAGCCTGTTACCTTGATTACCGACTATTTGACCCAGCCCATTGAGGTTGCCGTCGGGCAAGTGGTTTTGTTGGAAAATGTACGATTTAATAAAGGCGAGAAGAAGAATAAGGCCGAATTAGCCCAGCAATATGCAGCGTTAGCCGATGTATTTGTGATGGATGCCTTTGGAACAGCGCATCGAGCAGAAGCCTCAACCGAAGGCGTCACGCAATATGCCAAGATTGCCTGCGCAGGTCCGCTATTGGCGGCTGAACTTGATGCTTTGGGGCGCGCGTTAGAAATCCCACAAAAACCTATGGTGGCGATTGTGGCGGGCTCGAAGGTATCGACCAAATTAGAAGTGTTAAAATCGCTGGCGGACGTGTGTAGTCAGTTGATCGTGGGCGGCGGTATTGCTAACACGTTTTTGGCAGCGCATGGCTTGCCTGTTGGAAAGTCGCTGTATGAAGCTGATATGCTTGATACCGCGCGCGCCATTGCTCAAAAAGTTCAAGTACCTTTACCGATAGATGTCGTGGTTGCCGATGCTAGCGGGTTACAAGGTGATTTTATGGCGTTTGTGCAAGGTGCAGAAGCGGTAACCAAAAATGTGGCTGATGTAGCCGAAAATGATATGATTCTGGATATTGGCCCTAGAACGGCCGAGCAGTTTGCTCAGGTCTTAAAACAATCACAAACCATTTTATGGAATGGCCCGGTCGGTGTATTTGAAGTACCGAAGTTTGGTCATGGAACACAGGTTTTAGCTCAGGCCATTGCTGACAGTTCTGCATTTTCGATTGCAGGAGGCGGCGATACCTTGGCAGCCATAGATACCTATAATGTAGCCGATAAACTGGGCTATATTTCTACAGGTGGGGGTGCTTTTTTAGAGTTTGTTGAGGGTAAAACATTGCCTGCGGTTGCGGCTTTGTTAAAACGCGCGCAGGCCTAAGGTAAGCATGAATGTTGTTATTTTTATTTTTTATTAACCAAACCAAAGGATGTAACCATGAAAAATGTATTTTTAGTCGCTGCTTTAGCATTACCGTTAGCTTTAGGCGCATGTACCGATAAAGCTGCTGACAAAGCTGCCACCAATGCCAATACTGCGGCCAATAACGCGACTGTTGCAGCCAACAATGCAAGCACTGCCGCCGCCGATAACGCGACTGCTGCGGCTAATAACGCGTCTGCTGCTGCAGCAAATGCCGTAGATGCGACCAAAGCTGCTGGTACTGCGGCTGCCGATGCTGGCAAAGCTGCGGTAGCTAATACTGCTGCTGCCACCCAAAATGCTGCTGCTGCAACTGTTGATGCAACCAAAGATGCTGGTGCAGCAGTCGTTGGGGCCACAGGCGGTGTGTTAAAAGGTATTCATGACACAGCTGCTAAAGCTACGGCTGCGACTGTAAACGTTGCTGCCGATGCTGCAAATGCAACTGCCAATGCTGCCAATGATGCGGCGGCTAAGGTAAATGCTAACACGGCTTCTGCAACAACTCACTAATTACTGAGCAAAAGGGCGTTATAGCTAACGTTTTATACTGTTGATTGAGAGTTGATGTATTGTACAATTAAAAACCGGTTTAGTTCTCTAAGCCGGTTTTTTATGTTAATGTTTTGAAACACTTATTTTAATCATAAAAGCATGCCAAGGTTCTAGGGATTGATACTCAGTTCATCTTCTTTAGCTGAAAACCGCCAGGTTCTAATAATCCGTAATTCATCAAAGTTTTTTAAATCCTTATCAAATTTTTTATAGGGTGCCGCATCGCGTACCGACTGCTTGGCTGCATTATCCAGTAAATTATGCCCAGAGCCTTGTAATAGTCGAATGGCGCGGATCATTCCATCAGATTGCAATATCACCATTAAACGTACATCGCCTTCCATGTTTTTAGTGCGGGCTAAAGCGGGGTAATGTTTATTTCCGGCCGATTCAACACGTTTACGAAAATAATCCAAATAATTTGCCGCAGGGTCGGCACGGGTTGTGGCGCTGTCGATGGTTTTAATTCGGGTCAGTTTGTTAAAGTCCTGCTGACTTTGGGCTCTATCGGCCTCTAAACGCTCAATCGAGGCTTGCAGCACCTGTACCGGTTGCGGGCTTGCCGGCGCATTGGGCTGGCTGGTCGGTTCAGGTTTTTGAGGTTTTTGACGTACCGTTTTTTCTTTTTTCTTCCAGCTAAGCTGAGTGACTAGAACACGTTCATCTGGCGAAATATGCGGTACCTGGGCAGGTTGATGCAGTCGAGCTGGTTTGAGAATCAACTGCGGTGGGGCGCTAGGGGTTTGCTCGGTTTGGGGCATTTGAACGCTTTCGGGCGAACGTTTACGCTGAGGTTGCTTTGACTGGCCGCTCCCTTGTTGCTCAACGGTACTGGCAAAATCGGCATTATCTGTGCGTTTTTGACCGCTTAGCTGTACATTAAGCTCAATATCCTGCATTAAAGCACGGTCACCGGTCGGCGCAACAAAACTGAGCAACAAAAGCAACCCGTGACACAACGCGGCTATAACAAGACATAATGGCAGCAAAGGCGCATTAAAATGCGTCAAAAAATGTTTGGGTTTGGCAACAGACAGAGGCATCGATATCCTATCAAACAAACAGATCCAAGCAGTGTCAAGCCCTGGGATAATTATGGTCGCTTATTTTAGGGTATTTTATACAGCATAACTTTTTAAATACATGATGATTATATCATGCCGGGGTGGTTGCCCGTCTAGGGCTGATTTAATCATACAAAACTTCAACGATTGCATCAAGACAATCGTTTACTCACGGCATGCTTACGCTATACTAGGCATAGTGAGCGTACATTAAGGCAAACCGGCCCGTTAATAGGCAGCAATGTAAATAGCGATGGCATAAGAGGGTAACATGCTTAATATTGTAAAAACAGTCGTAACGGGCGTTAAAAAAGTGTATCGACGGGCTGGGGGATTGCTCGAAGAAGAGCGTGAACTGGCGCTGTCGCAGGCTTTTTTAAATGGGTTGCTCAAGCGTTTTGTGACCGATAAACTCGAACCCATCGACGACTTGCATGCCGAAATTTACGATGAATGGGTCAAACTCTTTGGCAGCGTGCATTATAAAGGCATTCAGGCGACCTTATCGACTAATTTACTGGTGGTGCAGCTCCAGCTTGAACCTGAAGCGCAGCGCATTGTATTTGAACAACAGGGAAAAGCGCAACTCATTGATTTACATGCCGATAAAGCCTGGAAAAAAATGGCGGTCAACCTTGCGATTTGGGTATTTAATCAAGTATTGCATACCGATTTGCTGGCGTTCATTTTAAAACGTCTAAACGTTATTACCATTAAGCATGATTTGTTGTATCTGGATTTAAACCGTTATATTGGCGATAATAAAAAAGTCATGAGTACCTTACAAAAGGTTCATATTAACCATGCATTGTTGCGCCAAGGGCAGTTTGTTATTAAGGGTAACGTCAGTTTGCAAGGGTTGATGGGTCAATATAAAGATGATGATGCCGATATTTTGGCTCCGCCTGTCGTGCTGTTTGATGACCCGTTAACCGCCGATTTAGCGCCTGAGCAAGCGGCGCTGGTCAAAGCCAAAGAAGTCGGCGTATTGTAATAACCCTTGTAAAACACACCATGCGCCTTATTAACGGTGTTCTAGCTGCATTGGACTAAATTTGGGTCGTACATTATGAAGCGTTCTCTAGCGGGCTTGGGTATTGTTATGGGCCTGACCGCACTGCTGCATGGCTATATTGGCTGGCGTATTATTCCGGCGTTAGATACCTATTCGGTGATTGAAGGAACGGTCGGTGCGTATCTGGTGCTGTCGACGTTGCTTATTCCGCGTGGATTTTCCATTAAATCACATACCGGTATTCAAGAAACCCTGCACTGGGCAGGCCTCGTATTGATGGGGGCTTTTTCGAGTTTACTGGTTGCGACGTTACTGCGTGAAGGGGCGCTTGTCATCGGTTATTTTGTACTCAATGCCGAACGGTATCATCAGTTATATCAAGGGTCAGCTTGGTTCGTTATCATGTTTACCCTGCTTTTGACGTTGTGGGGTTACATCAATGCGCGGCGTACGGCTGCCGTTGTACCGGTTAACATACCCTTGGCGCAATTATCTAAGGCGTTTGATGGTTTGCGCATCGTGCAGTTAAGTGATGTGCATGTTGGCCCCACGATTAAGCGCAATTATATTGAAAAAATCGTGGCGCGGGTCAATGCCTTGGATGCTGATGTGATTGTATTGACCGGTGATTTAATTGACGGACAGGTAGAACAGTTGCGTGAGCATATTGCCCCGTTGGCTCAATTAAAGTCGCGGCTTGGTGTATATGTGATTAACGGCAACCATGAATATTATTCCAATGAACCAGCGTGGATCGCAGAATATACGCGTTTGGGTATGGTGCCGCTTAAAAATCAACATACGTTATTAACCTATGGCGGGCAGCAATGGGTGCTGGCCGGGGTGAATGATTATTCGGCAAAAAGTTTTGGGTCAAGCGATACCAGTGACCCGGTTTTGGCATTGCAGGGTGCCCCCACCGATACCTTAAAAATTTTACTGGCGCATCAACCACGTTCTGCCGATGCTGCCGAGCAAGCCGGTTTTGATTTGCAATTGTCGGGGCATACGCACGGCGGACAGTTTTGGCCCTGGAACCACTTTGTACGCGTACAGCAACCCTATACCGCAGGCTTGCACCAACATGGCCGCATGTGGATTTACATCAGTCGTGGCACGGGCTATTGGGGGCCGCCGAAACGCTTTGGCGCACCTTCAGAAATTACCTTGATTACGTTAAAAGCGGCGGCTGGCTAAGGGGTTCATAGCGTGGCCGTTTAAATCTCATTAAATAAATAGCCTATTTTTTTCTAGACCGGACACTTTTTATGCAAGCATCAGAGCAGCTTAATGCTTCAAATCAGGCCGACTTAGCGCCTGCGACCTCTGGTAAAAGTACGGCTGATAGGGTCAAAACTTCAGTCATTCATTCTGAATTTAAATGTCCGTTGGTGGCTATTTACTGTGGGTCACGGGTGGGTCATGATGCCAGGTATGCACAAAGTGCCCGGCACCTCGCGACCGGACTTGCGCAAGCAGGCTTTGGATTGGTGTATGGTGGGGCCAGTATTGGTTTGATGGGTGTAGTGGCTGATGCGTTTTTGGCGGCAGGTCGTCCTGTCGTAGGCATTATTCCTAATTTTATTTTAGACCATGAAATTGCCCATGTAAACTTGACCGAGTTAAAAATTGTTGATTCAATGCATACCCGTAAGGCTGCAATGGCTGATTATGCATCGGCGTTTATTGCTTTGCCAGGCGGCTTGGGCACGCTTGAAGAATTAACTGAAATTGCTACCTGGTACCAGTTAGAGCGACATGCTAAACCCATGTTATTGCTTAATGAATTTGGTTATTTTAATGGCTTGATAAGCCAGTTAAGTCATGCAGTGGCCGAAGGATTTATGCACGAACGCTATCAGGCTGCCATTCAGGTTATGCCGGATACGGCGCATGCCATCGATGCTATTCGGCAGCAAGTAGCACTGTATCCGACAGTTTAAAGGATAACGATGTCGCAATCTGTAAGCCGTCCTCAAGATTTAATGACTAAAGTTTTAATGCCTAAAGTTTTAATGCCCGAATGGTTTAGGCGTCCAACAGAACAAGTGGCCAAAGAGTTAGTCGGTTGCCTGTTATGTCGACGTTTAGAGAATGGCCACGTGATTAAAATGCGTATTACTGAAACAGAAGCCTATACCGGCCGTGATGATCCTGCGTGTCATGCCTATAATGATCGGCGCACGCCACGGACTGAAATTATGTATAGTGCGGGCGGTATGAGTTACGTGTATTTAATTTATGGGATTCATTATTTATTAAATGTGGTGACGTCAGTTGAGGGCGACCCGGAAGCCGTGCTGCTTCGTGCCGGATTTGTGGAAGGACGCCCCATGCGCGAGTTTGCAGGCCCGGGAAAATTAACCCGTCAGTTGGATATCAATAAAACCTTAAATGCCAAACCTCTCATTCCCGATTCAGGGTTATGGCTTGAGTATGATGGCTGCACTCCGCCGCTTACAGTGAAGGCACGTATTGGAATAGATTACGCAGGCGATGCCAAACATTGGCT
>JAGLBJ010000058.1 GCA_018260315.1 Moraxellaceae bacterium
GTGCAGGGCGCAGCATTAACTTAAACGGTCAACCAATCGATATGCTGACCAAAGGTCGTCATGACCCATGCGTTGGGGTGCGAGCCACTCCAATTGCTGAAGCGATGCTGGCTATCGTGTTAATGGACCATTTTTTAAGACACCGTGCGCAAAATGCCGATGTTATTCAGCCGATTACGCCGATTTTTTAAAAACTTGCTATTTATATAAAAGTTGAGCTGTATTGGCAGTTTGAATCTTTATGCTCTAATGGGTTTTTTGACTAAGCTGCCCTGTTGACTGGGCGACTTTGAGCGACTTTAATGACCAAGCCCCTCTGATGATTTAGGCCTATTAAAGAGCACACGATCGTTCATCATTATGTTTTTTTAGGACTATTCATGCCCAAGCTGCCCATTATCCCGTCCGATGCGCTTACTCAAACTGGTCAGGTCGCAGGACCGCAACGTACCTTGCGCGCTGCACAATTTGCCGATTTAGGCTTTGATACGCTCGCGGTTCGTGCAGGCCAACATCGCACCAACGAACATGAACACAGCGAGGCCTTATTTTTAACGTCATCATTTACCTATAACAGTGCACAGGAAGCGGCTCAATCGTTTGATGGCACGCTGTTCGGGGCCAATATTTATTCTCGGTTTAGCAATCCGACCATTCAAATGTTTGAAGAACGCCTAGCTGCACTGGAGCAAGGCGAACGCTGTGTGGCGGCGGCATCGGGTATGGCAGCGATTTTATCGGTTGCACTGGCTTTTTTGGCAGCAGGTGACCATGTTATTTGTTCACGCGCGGTATTTGGCACGACGACCAGCGTTTTTGAAAAATATTTGACCAAGTTTGGCGTAATTACGACGTTTGTCGATTTAACCGATTTGAACCAGTGGCAGCAGGCCATGCGACCTGGCAAAACGAAACTGCTATTTTGTGAAACGCCAAGTAATCCACTGGCCGAAGTGGCCGACTTACGCGCATTATCGGCTTTGGCGCACCAACATGGGGCACTATTGGTGGTGGACAATTGCTATTGTACGCCAGCATTGCAGCGGCCTTTGGCATTAGGGGCTGATATTGTTGTGCATTCGGCCACTAAATATTTAGATGGTCAAGGGCGGGCGTTAGGCGGCGCAGTGGTCGGCTCAGATAAACTTATGCAAGACGTATTTTTGGTGATGCGGGCGTGTGGCCCGTCCATGAGTGCCTTTAATGCCTGGGTATTTTTAAAAGGTTTGGAAACGCTTAAATTACGCATGCAGGCTCATAGTCAAAGCGCATTGGCATTGGCCCAATGGCTTGAGCAGCATCAAGCGGTTGAACGGGTTTATTATACGGGGTTGCCGTCGCATGTCGGGCATGAACTGGCCAAAACGCAGCAGTCGGGGTTTGGCGGTATTGTGTCGTTTGTGGTGAAGGGTGGGCGAGCGGCGGCATGGCAGGTGATTGATTCGACCCGGATTTTGTCAATTACAGGCAACTTGGGTGATGCTAAAAGCACCATTACCCACCCCGCGACCACCACTCACGGGCGCTTGTCGGTTGAGGCTAAGCAAGCAGCGGGCATTACTGAGGGTTTAATTCGCGTTTCGGTCGGGCTTGAAGATTACGCCGACATTCAGGCCGATTTAGCCCGTGGTTTAAATGTATTAGGTTAAGAAAATAAATGGATTTAACGCTTTAAACCGTTTAATATGCTGTTATATTGAGGAGACTTTTGATGAATTTAAACATGTTAATGCAACAAGCCCAGCGCCTGCAAAAAGATATGGAAGGCAATGTTAAAAAAATTAAAGAAGAGTTGGCTCAAACTGAAGTGAATGCAGAAGCAGGCGGCGGACTGGTTAAAGTTACTATGACCGGCCGCTTTGTGGTTAAACGATTGTCGATTGACCCCTCATTATTAAAAGATGATGCCGATCTGATTGAAGACCTAATTGCTGCGGCCATTAACGATGCGGTGCGTCAAGCCGAAACGCTATCAGACGAAAAACTGGGCGCCGCTACCTCTGGTATGGGCTTGCCTCCGGGCCTGGCGGGTATGTTTTAAGGCGTGTTTAGTCCCACGTTTGATGAATTAGTCAACCGGTTGCGCATTTTACCAGGCGTCGGCCCTAAATCGGCGCAGCGTATGGCGTTGCAGTTATTGACGCGTAACCGGCAAGGCGCCTTAGCGTTATCGCAGGCATTAGATATTGCGATGCATAGCCTGCATCCGTGTCAATTATGCCGCGCTTTTGCTGAGCAGACGCTATGTGAAATTTGTGCCTCAGGCACGCGTGATACTGCCTTGTTATGTGTGGTGGAATCGGTGGCAGATGTCATGGCGATCGAGCAAAGCGGCAGTTATCGCGGGCGTTATTTTGTGCTGGGCGGGCGGTTATCCCCTCTTGACGGTATTGGACCACAGGAACTGGGTATGCCTTTATTATTGCAACGTTTAAAAACTGAACCTGTTAAGGAATTGATTTTAGCAACCAATGCCACGGTCGAAGGTCAGGCTACAGCGCATTATATTCAGGAAGTGACGCGCCAGTTACCGGTCAGCATTACCCGTATTGCTCAAGGGGTGCCGCAAGGTGGCGAGTTGGAATATGTCGATAGTCATACATTAAGTCAAGCATTGCAGTATCGCTTGCCGTATCGTGAAGGCTAATTATTAGGTTACTATTTTTAATAAAATCTATAGTTAAATAAGTGCCTAAAATTATGCTCATTTATGATAAAACATATTAGGGCGTGTCCCCAATTGGGCGGTTATGCCTTAAATGGCCTAAAACGGACTAAATTTTGTCAAACTGCGTTAAATATCTTGTAAATATTCCAATATTTCCTGCGATATTTGCCTTATTTGCCTCAAAAGTTATCATCGTTTTAATCACATTTCCCAAATGAGGACACACCCTAACCAACGTTTATAAAGATTTATAATTTTTATGATGATCTGATTTTTATTATTTCTCATGGTTTTAATCGTAGTTTTTCGATTGTGATTATCACATGTTCACTTCTTTAAATGGCCTACCAGGGCCAGCACGGGATAATAGCGCGTGACGTATCAATTTATTAATACCATGGACGGCTTACAAGAGGTTTACAGCCTTATGGGGCCGCATAGAGTTTATAGTATTGATACCGAATTTATGCGGACCGATACGTTATATCCCATTTTAGGCTTGATACAACTTAATATCGCAGAACGTATTTTTTTAATTGATGGATTTAAATTAACATTAGCCGATTTTTGGCCAAAATTATACCAGGCCAAACTTAATATTTTTCATGCCTGTAGTGAAGACTTGGAGCTGATTTATCATTATCATGTGAATAAAGGTCAAGCGCAACCGCTTTTAAATGTCTTTGATACGCAAATTGGTCTGGCGTTTTTAGGTCAGGGTGCCCATATGGGCTATCAACAGGCGCTGCAAACGACGCTTAATATCAGTATCGATAAAGGTGAGTCGCGCTCAAACTGGCTGGCGCGCCCGTTACGTGAGGCGCAGCTTGCTTATGCCGCCAATGATGTGATTTATCTGTCGCAATTGGCAGCGGTATTGGAACGTGATTTAAAACAGCAGGGCTTATGGCAGTATTGTTTAGAAGACTGTCAAAGTATGGCCAAAGATATTGCCACACAAGCCCCGGCGCATTTATTATACCTGGAACATGGGCATTTTAAACATAGCCGTAAGCAGCTTATGCAAATTCAGCAGCTACTGACGTGGCGTTATGAATATGCACAGTCTGCCAACAAGCCACTAGGGTTTATCTTAAAAAATAAAGTCATCAGCGAACTGATTGAGCGGCAGCCGCGCAATATAGGGCAGTTGCAGAATATTCGTGACCTTCACCCCCAAGTCGTACGTGAACATGGCCGGCACATTATCGATTTAATGCATAAATTGCCGTCCGATGAGCAGTGGCCGTTACGTCTGGGCCGTGGTTATTACCATGCGCAAGGCGAAGATTTAATGACCAAGTGTCAAGAACTCATCGTGCAAGTCGGACAACAACTCAATATAATGCCTGATATTCTAATGCGTAAACGTTGGCTGGTGTTGATTTTTGCCGTTGCTGCCCAACAATTAACCGAGCAAGAGTTACCATATTGGCTGACTGGCTGGCGTTATGAAATGATTACGCGACCCTTGTTGGCTTTATTAAAATCTGAACAGGCCCACTTGACAGAATTACTGGCCCCTTTAGCAGAACGTTAAAAATTGTGGTAGTGGTCTGAAAAATATGCTGACGGGGTTGTTTTGACTACCCGGTTTGTAAAAATAGGCATAAACGAAGGTGTTCAATGACTTCGGGCTTAACTTGGTGTATTCTAGCGCCTATGTTATGTTTTGGTAAACTTAATTACGTTGGTCAGTTCAATCATATTAGTAACCTTAACCGTGGATTAACCCATGCAGTGTGATATTTTTAAAGCCAGTACGCGAGACGAGCTGTATTTGTATTTGCCGGCTGTGGCGAATGAAAGCGATTCTCAAACCTCCGATTTAACCGATGAGCAAGCCTTGGAGCAGCGTCTGCAACCTTTGCCAGAACCAGTACGCAACGTGTTGGGCCGCTTACAGTTTATTATGCACCTTGATTTGACCAAAACCACTAAACTGGCACGCGTTTCGCACACAGCCGTTTTAAAGGCATTACAAACTCAAGGTTATTTTTTACAGTTCCCTCCAGAGGGTCTGATTTCACCCACAGCAGTAGCTCCTGAAGGATTGCGCGGCGCATGAGTACCGAAAATTTTTCCGATATGATTGAACCGGCCTTAAATAGCTGGTTTCATTTATTTAAACACGTACCTGAATATCCCCTGGCCGTATCTATGTATTTAGGCTGTGGTGCCTTGATTGCCCTGTTATGGTGGCGTATTGCCCGCCGATTACCGCGATTATTGGGCGGCTTTTTATGGCTGCTGGTCTTTGCACTCATTTTTTCACCGACCATTACCGAAGGCGCAAATGCCCAAATTGCTCCTGCGATTGTTGGGGTCTTACTTAATGTCAAACCGTTTAATGCGGCGGGGTTGCTTAGCAATTTATTGCCTATTTTACTGGTGATGGGCATCGGCTGTATTGTGGCTTTTGTGCTCAATAAAATGCGTTATGCAGAGCAAGCTTAAGGATTTAATCCGGACGCCTTCGATTCTCTTATATTTTGTATGCCAACAGGGTTGCTGCTATGCCTAAATCCGATTCAGTGTCTATCGCATTTGATAACACAGCGCGTTATATTGCCAGTGATGATTTACGTTTAGCCGTGGAAGCTGCTCGCACCTTGCAAAAACCTTTACTGGTTAAAGGCGAGCCTGGAACCGGTAAAACCTTACTGGCCGAGCAAGTCGCCGAACGGCTTGGCATGCGTTTAATCACGTGGCATATTAAATCGACCACCAAGGCTCAGCAAGGGTTATATGAATATGATGCGGTATCCCGTTTAAGAGATAGTCAATTAGGTCACGATAAAGTATACGATATTGGGCATTATATTAGGCCCGGCAAGTTGTGGGAAGCCTTTACCGCACCGGAGCGTGTCGTGTTACTCATTGATGAAATCGATAAAGCGGATATTGAATTTCCCAATGATTTATTGCATGAGCTTGACCGTATGGCGTTTTACGTCTATGAAACGGGTCAGACCATTGAAGCCGTACATCGTCCCATTGTGATTATTACGTCAAACAACGAAAAAGAATTACCCGATGCCTTTTTACGGCGCTGTTTTTTTCATTATATTCAATTTCCTGATGAAAGCACGATGCGTCAAATTATTGCAGTACATTTTCCCACTATTCAGGCTGATTTGGTCAATGAGGCCTTGCAGATTTTCTTTAAATTGAGGCAAGTGCCGGGCCTTAAAAAGCCGCCCTCGACGTCTGAGCTTATCGATTGGTTATCGTTGTTAATGGCAGATGATATGCCGGTTAGCGCGTTGCAACAAAAAGATACGAAGCAGGCCCTAATGCCGTTGTATGGTGCCTTGATTAAAAATGAACAAGATGTAAAATTGCTCGAACGTCTTGCTTTTATGCTGCGCCGTTAATTCGGGCGGTGGCTTAAAAAGGCCGGAATTTTTATTCATTTTATTGATTTATAGGGAAATATTAATCATGACAACTAAAAAAATGAGCTCTGATAAAGCAGCACAGGATACGAAAGATAAAAAGCCGCAGTCTAAAGTAGCGACTGAAGCGTCTGCACTGCAAGACGACCAAGCCACTGTACAGGACACCAAGACCATTCAGGAACCAATGCGTTCAACAGAAGCCGCTCAATCCACAACAGAAACAGAACATTCTGTTTTAGAGAAATCCGTATCGGATAAAAAGTCTTCAGAAAAAGCAGCAATACCAATGGATAATGTTAAGGCTGCCTCTGCAAAAAATGCTCATTCTGAAAATTTGAGTAATACGCCTGTAGAATCGACCGAAGTATATATCAAACCCGAAAAAGTAACGGCCCCGCGCGACTTATGGGCGCTTGAAGCGGTGCTTTATGACGGCGGCCCCGATAATGGTTCGGTGGTTTTGGGTACATGGGACGAACGTCGGGTTTTGGCTATGCGCTGGAACGGTAATCGTGCCATGCCAAAGGGTAATCCGTTATCGTCAACGCATCCGACTTGGTTCGTGGTGCCCGAAGCCTTTACTTTAGCCGTTTTGCTTGGCACTGCGTACCAAGTGTGGCAACATCAATCGGACAACCTGCACTCTTTAAATAATGTGTATGCAGCCTTTGAGCAGTTTTACGGCGCGCGCTTTACGTCGGTCAATCGTTTAAGTAAAAAACCGCTGATTAAACATGTCCTAAAAGCGGCGACACGTTTTATTAAGTCGCGTAAATAATCAATGCCTAACCCTTTGAGCCGCTAGCGTTATGTTTATTCGATTATTAACAACGCTCAAAGCCTACGGCGTACCGGTCAGTTTAACTGAACTGTTAGATTTACATGCGACGTTGCAAGCTCGTTTGATCTTTGCAGACCAGACGGCGTTTTATCAATTGGCGCGTTTATGCTTGGTTAAAGATGAACGCCATTATGATAAATTTGACCGCGCTATGACGGCTTATTTTAGTGGATTAGAGCAGATTAATCCTGATGATGTACTGGCTCAATTGGAAAAAATTCCTAAAGAATGGCTTGATTTAGAACTTTTAGAAAAGCATTTAACTCCGGAGCAGCGCGCCGCTTTACAAAAAGCCGGTTCATTGGAAGAACTTATGCGGCAATTGGCCGAGCGTTTGAAAGAGCAGCATAAAAAACACCAAGGCGGCAATCGCATGATTGGTACGGGCGGTACGTCACCGTTTGGTGCCTTCGGTGATCACCCGGAAGGGGTGCGCATTGGGGGTCCGGGGCGTAAAAGGTCGGCAGTTAAAGTGTGGGAAACACGTCAATTTCAAAATCTGGATTCCCAGCAACAGCTCGATACCCGGCAAATGCAGTTGGCGTTACGGCGCTTGCGTAAATTTGCCCGTCAAGGTGCCGCTGATGAACTCGATATTGATTTAACCATTCATTCAACCGCGCGCCAAGGCATACTCGATATTCAAATGGTGCCC
>JAGLBJ010000059.1 GCA_018260315.1 Moraxellaceae bacterium
AGCGTTTTAATATGGGCTAACCATGTTCGGGTTGAAAAGAAGGGCACATTTCAAATGTTACCCCTATTATTGTCATGTACGTTTTTTGGTGTTTCATCGACACGTCTGGGGAATTATGTTTACGTCATCGACACGTTAGGTTTTTCATGTACGTTTTTTCGTGTTTTATCGACATGATAAATTTAAAACGTTATGATTAAACTGGTTCCATAACAAGGTATTTTCATGCACCACTGGCAAGCAAGTACACCGTACAATGATTTACCTTGGTTGCCGCCCGCGCATGATGACCATTTAGCCCTAAAACTAAAGTGACTTTTTCTTTTTGCGGTATATTTTGCGGTATATTTTAAAAGATGATTTTATAAAGCCAGTGTTATCAATGAATACAGCGTTTAGTATGGTTTCCGTCATAGCCACCATACATCAATACAGGGCCGTCTAGCACCATGCAGCGGCCCTTTATTTTTCAGTACATACAGCCGTTTTATTGTCTGATACTGTCCAGCGTCATACGTGACAATACACGAATAATTACGGTATATTTTGCGGTATATTTTTAACATCTGGAAAATATACCGTCATGGCTTTAACCGATACCCAAATCAGAAAGCTAAAACCTACGGAACAATGTACACCAACACGACCCGATAAATATAGCGATGGCGATAACCTAAGGTTATGGGTGCGTCATACAGGGGCTAAAGTCTGGGTTTACGATTACTCTTACAATGGCAAGCGGCAAAGCCTAACGCTGGGTAAATATCCCTTTTTAACGATAGCAGGGGCGCGCGCACGTCTTGCAGAAATACAAGAACAGTTGGCTAATGGCATTAACCCTAAAGACGTTAAGCGTAAAAATACGGTAAGCCTCATTAATACCTTTGACCACCATGCAAGCGCCTTTTATGCTTACCAGCAAAAGCATTTAGCTGCGAGTACCTATCGACGTGCATTTACCCAGTACGAACGGGATATAAAACCTTTCATTGGTTCAATGGATATAGGTAGCATAACCGCGCCTGACATTCTGCAAATCGCCAAACGGATAGAGGCAAGAGGTGCAGGTGACATGGCAAAGCGTGCAATACGCAAAATAGGACAAGTGTTCAAGCAGGCCATACGGGAAGGACATGCCAAATACGACCCAACAACGGGATTAACTGAAGCGATAAAACCGCATAAGGTCAAACATCATGCCCGTATAGAGTTTGAGGACTTGCCCCAGTTATTAAATCATGTAGACCAGTATAGAGGGCACCCCGTGGTTAAATGGGGGTTATACTTTTTGTGTTATACCTTCGTGCGTACTCAGGAATTGCGCTTTATGACGTGGCAGGAAATAGACTTTAACGCCCGCCTGTGGAGGTTAAGCCCTGAACGCATGAAAAAGGAAAGGCCGCATATTGTACCGTTATCCCCTCAAGCTATGGCAATACTGGAACATATCAGGGCGCTAGGGTTGTCGGATACCTACGTTTTTTATAACACCTCGACCCGTAAGGCCTACAGTGAAAATGCCTTTTTAAATGCCCTGTATCGTATGGGGTATAAGGGCATTATGACCGGTCACGGCTTTAGGGGGCTGGCCAGTACCGTACTGCATGAGCGCCAGTATCAACATGCAGCCATTGAGTTACAATTGGCACATGATGACGACGACAAGGTAAGCAAGGCCTATAACGGGGCGGAATTGCTACCTTACCGCGTCAAGATGATGAACGACTGGGCCGACATGGTAGACCATGCTAAAACCGGTCTGGATAATATCGTTTATGTGGACTTCACCAAACAGGCATAACCTTTAAATACAATTGCCAAAGCACAAATAAAGGCAATAAACGCCCGCCAATCTGCTATATTCGTTTCTGCAGTATCTAGCTCGACGGAGTGAAAAGCGGCCACCTTAACCGCCTGATATTGCTTTTTATTTAAGGGCGCTAAAGGAGCGGGCTATGTTTGATACTGGATATAATCCTAAAAGCTGTAGGGCGGACAATTTACCCTTTTATTCACCCATACAAGCCGCATTGCGATGGTGTGGGCTTGTTAGTCAAGAAACAACTATTCTTTATAAAACGGCTGAAACAAGCACGATTAAACCCGCCGATTTCCCTCAGTGGCCATGCTTAAAAGCCAATTATGACCGTATTATCCACGCCATGAATAATGGCGTTTTACCCTATGGAAGGGAAGGAACAACCGTATCAAGCGGGCATCAGGTAGCCCCAGCAAGACGCACGATAAACCATGACGACCTAAAAAAATGGTTAACCGAATATTATCCAGACCAAAAACCCAAATTTTTATTTGATGAGTTTGAGCAGTCCACCCATAGCGCTATCACTAAAGAGGCGTATTTAGCGTTAAAGGCTGAGCGTGATCGCTTCAAGCTGCAATCGGTTAATTTAAACCTGTCATTAAGTGCTTTGGTAGCAGAAAAAGACCGGTTAGTTCTCGAAAACGCACAATTAAAACAACTACTCGAAAACGGGCAAAATGCCGATATAAACCCCAAATCAAAAACAACCGCTTTACAGATTATTGAGCTATTGGCAACACTGACCACGCCCCTAGACTTAAAGCAGCCCACCGTATCGGCTCACATGCTGCACACTTACGCTGCCTCAATTGGAAAACCGCCACCATCTGAACGCGCGCTTATAAACTGGTTTAATGAAATAACTGCCAATAGTAAATAAATGCATATGCGTTTAAAGTTCCTGCATATGCACCCGTTTAAATATCCAATTGCTTAACCTTCTCATATCGCGCCGCATGGCGTTTTATGAGATAGGACAATGCAACTCGACTCAAAATCCACGATTGACCCCCGCGTCTTACCGCCTCAAGGCTTCACCCGTGCTAAAGACCTGACCCATTTTTTGCCCTTTAGCATTACGACGCTATGGGCATGGAGCAAGGCCGGCAAATTCCCCAAACCTGTTAAATTATCCCCTACAGTAACCGCATGGCGTAACGCGGACGTACTGGCATGGCTGGATAAGCAAGGGGCTAACCATGAAGCCGTTTAAGCCTGAATTTATCGCCGCCATGATGAAATATAAACGCTTAGCCTCAAGTCTGGGCGACGACCACCCCCGCACAAAAGATGCCTTTGCAGCCGTGTTATTGCTCACACCAGACGATATGGTACGCGAGTTCATGAAAAATAATCCCAATCTGCTTCCTAAACCAAACGCCTACACCGGTACAGGCGCGCCGCTTTACACCGTGGACAGCATAGCCGCTCATTATGGCATTTCCCTTGAGGACACGGAAAAGCAAATCAAGCGGCTAGGTATAGCAGCTTATGACGGCGACGCCCACCCTATCAATTAAAGTTTTTATTGTTTGCCATCTTGCACAAAAACGACCTTACCGCCTATACTGCACCCGCTCACCAAAAAAGTGAGCCGGTTTTGGCGAACCGAACCAATACAGGCACATATGCCCTAAAGGGCTTTTCTTATGTGCTTAATTTATCCATGCACGCGTTAAAACGTTATGGCATGGCTAAATGGGATACTTGCAAAAGTATGCCGGTTCTGTATTGCCGGTTCGCCAACCTGTTTAGTCATGCCACCCTATTATAAAAAATAGTGTGGCCTTTAAAACATTTTAGAGGTACAACACCATGCCGAAACAATCAAAGCCTACTTGTAACAGCACCTGTAACAGCAAAACCGACACCTCCGTAAATGCAGCGCCCGCCGCTAGCCCCTCTACCCCCACCTCGTCCGATATTGCCAAATACAGCGACGCCAACCAGACCGCATGGGCGCATGAGCTGGCAGCCGAGAATCTTACATGGCTGGCCATGATTATTACTAAAATTAAGCTGGACATGGTAGCAGGTAATACAGCCAGCCTGCCAGAATGGTTAAACATGGCCGAATTTCTGGCAGATACCTTTTATAGCGACCATATGACCGCCGCCAAACAAGCGGGGGCGACGCTATGACGCTTGATAATGATAACGCGGGCGCATCGATGCCCGCCAATGGCTCACTAGATGCCACGACACCGGAACACAAAACCGCATTACAGCCTAATATCGCTGATGCAGCAAAACATCTAAACTGGTTAGCGCCTGAAGGGGCGTTTACCTTCCAAACCTTTAACGACATTAAGGGCCATAAAGCGGCCAACGTAACGAGGATCTTACATGGCAATCTGAACCAACATGCCAAAAACCTGTTTGAGCTAAACCAGCAGGGGGCAGGGGTATTTGTAACGGTTAACCAGACGGACGGCAAAGGACGCGCCGAAGGCAACATAACCGGCATAAGGGGATTATTTGTAGACTTCGACACCGAGCGGGCGAGGCGTCTGGAGGAATTAAAAACACTGGATAAAAACCACGCTGGGGCATTGTTGCCTAGTCTTATTATAGAAAGCAGTACAGGCAAACATCATGCCTACTGGATAGCTGAAGGCTTGCCACTGGAGCAATTTACACACTGGCAAACGCTATTAATTGAATGGTTTACAGGTTTAGGCGATGCACCAGACAAGGCCATTAAAGATAAAACGCGCGTTATGCGATTGGCTGGCTTTAGCCATATGAAAGGGGAGCCAATATTAACCAGAATTGTTTACACAGGGACGCGTTATACAGCTGACCAGATAGCGGAGTTTATACGTCTTATTGAGGGGGATATAGAACGCCCGCCGGTCACAACACCAGACGGACGGTTAACGCTAACAACAAACAGCCCGTTCATTGTAGCAGCCAGTGGAAAAAATACCAGTCAATTTTTATCAAGTGATGGTGGTTCGTTTGAGCAGGTCAAGACAAGGGCACAGGGCAACTGGCGGGCGTTATTGGCACAGTTAGGCATTAAGGTACCCGATGACCCCAGACAGCATGGCCCGTGCCCTGCGTGTGGAGGTACTGACCGCTTTAGGTTCGACGACAAGGACGGTCACGGTACATGGCTATGCGGTCAGGGAGGCGCTGGCCAGATTGCGGGTGATGGTTTTAATTTACTTGAGCATATGGGCTTAAATGCAGCCGATGCCTTATTGAAGGTGCGTAACGTGGTTATGCCAAACTATAAACCCGCCCATGTGCAGGCTAAAGCTAAGGCGTTACCGGCTGAAGCTGTACAGGCGCAGGAATGGGGCACGCCTGAACCGTTAACCGATATTAAGCAACAAGCCACGCGCTACCCTGTAGAGGCTTTTACAGGTGTTTTACGCGATGCAGTAGAAGCCATTGCATATCATGCACAGGTGCCATTAGCGATGGCTGGCCAGTGTGTGCTTGGTGCTTTATCGGCAATGGGACAAAAGTTTGTAAACGCGCCGATGGGCCATAGTTTTAAGCCTACCAGCTTGTTTTTAATCACTGAAGGCGAAAGCGGGGCCGGCAAAACTGAAGCAAACAAATACTCACACCATAGCATCATAAACCACGATGAAAAGGCTGCGCAACGTTTTGACGAGGAATACACGGCATGGGAACAGGAAAAAAACAGTTTAAGAGGTGAGGAGTTAACAGACTTTTTAAAGATGAACCCAGCGCCTGCCAATGGTGAGCTAACCATAACAGATGCAACCATAGAAGGGGCTTTAGATACATTTATTTTGCTGGGGCATACTGATTTAGCTTGGACAGTAGACGAGGCCGCCATGTTTTTTAATGGCCATAGCATGAAATCAGACACCGCCGGCAATGCGCTATCAAGTCTTACCAAACTATGGAGCAATGGCGTTGCAAAGCGGCAACGCTCACCCCGTGGCCCCAATGCCGTAAAGAAAACCAGTGCTTACAATGTACGGTTAACACTGGACATCATGGGCCAGCGCGTTATCTTAGAGCCAGCTTTAAATGACCCTATGATGAATGGTCAGGGGTTTCTACCGAGATGTTTAATTGCTTGCCCTGATAGCCTAATCGGTACGCGCCAATGGAACACACCGGAACGCATGAATAGCAGCCCATATGATGACCCCAGATTACAGGCTTACTGGAAGCAATGCGACATCTTGCTAGACCCGTTCCCGTCTGAAATTCCCATTGATGAGCAGGGCAGGCGGACACGTCTAAATATGCCCTTTTCTGATTTTGAGGCAAGAAAGGCGCTTGCTGATTACCAACAAGAGATAGAGCAACGACAAGCAAGCGGGCGTTTATTGGAATTTTATAGGGCGCACGCTTCACGCATGGCCGAAAATGCCAGCCGCATCGCTACCTTGATGGCTTATTTTGATTATAAAACAACATTGAGCGCGGACTACTTAAAGCGCGCCTTCTTATTGGTGGAATATTCTATGGCCGAACGATTGCGCTATGTTGAAGTAGCGCCTAGTGACCAAAGCGACAGCCAAAAGCTGGTTAATTGGTTAGTTAAGCAATTTAAAGTTAAAAATATTTATACCATGAGTTACGCCGAAGCTCAAAGCAATGTAAACCCAAAAGGATTAAGACTAAAAGCGACGTTTGAACTGGCCACGGCGGTTTTATGTGACAAGCACCAGATAAAAGTTACTCAAGTAAATAACAGCCGATTTATTGTTATCAATCCGATTTTATTAGCATAAAAGCATGTGTATATATTCAAATAGTGGGAAAGTCGGGAAAGTGGGAAAGTGATTGGGAAATTTGTTTATTATCAATAGTTTAAATTTTCCACCATGCGGGAAAACATGGGAAAACACGGGGAAAGTGGGCTATATTCCCTTCTTACTTTCCCCTTGGTTTCCCCCCCCTATGGAAAGTTGGAGGCATTGAAAACACTAGGTTTAATGGGCTACTTTCCCACTTTCCCGACTTTCCCGACTTTCTAATATATACGCGCATATCCTGAGGAGCTAACCAGTGGTGCATGGTTAAAAACTAACCTATTGTCTATATATGGTTTAAAGGATTAACCAATATTGTATTTGTTAATATGTGTATAAAATTATAATTAAAAGATAATGAATAAAAGATGCTTTCAAGAGAAAAGGGAGAACGGCAAAACATGGTAAGCCCTTAATACTTAACTTTGGTATATTTCTGCTAATCTAATGGAAAAAACGCAAAAGCTGATTAATTGGTTAGTTAAAAAAGCAAAGCAAAAGAATACCAACCAATTAAACTGGAGTTTTATTTTTGATGGCGGCCCTAAGCCAATGAATAAAAATTCCAATTTTATAAACAGATAGAACAAATAGAGCGTAAAAAGATAGTTTTATCACTCCTAACTTATGCAAATAATTTATAAATTTAAGAATGGGCTAGAGGCGGTTTAGAAATAATTTATAATTGGGGCTTTTGGATACCCTCGCCGCCAATCTGGCCAGCGCAAAAATGCGCCCGTCCATACCTTACCAAATTGAACAGCCGGCTAAAAATAACTAAATGCTTAGGTGTTTTCAGATTGGCGCGTGCTGAAATCGTCACCCCTCTATGGTGATTTTCACAACTCAGAAAAAACTACTACAAAATACTACATTTTTCGACGGTATTCCCCGAAAGATGCGGTAAGCCTGATCCAATGCGTAATAGTGGAAACAAGTGCGCACTCCTTAAAACTTAGCATTCACAAAGGTTT
>JAGLBJ010000005.1 GCA_018260315.1 Moraxellaceae bacterium
TCCCAGTAATTGGCTACTTTGACGTTTAGCAATAATAGCCAAACCAAGCGTACTGGCGAAAAAAATAGCCGTTAAAATAGCGGTCGTGCGCGTCATAAAATTGGCTGTGCCCGCGGCGCCAAATACTGTGCCTGATGCGCCCCCGAACGATGCGCCTGCTTCTGCACCTTTACCTTGCTGTAATAAAATCAGGCCAATCATACCGAGGGCTGATAGAATATTAACGATCAATAATAATGTTTGCATTGTTGTGTCCTTAACTTTAAATTTGAGGCCGCAGCCCAACCGCATCATTAAATGGGATAGAAACCCAAAATCTAGAGCAATAATGTACACTAGACCATAGCCGTCGCAAAGGCCTCAATAATAGGCCCAAAAGTACCACTTTCAAGGGCTGCACCGCCGACTAATACGCCATCGATATCTGTACATGCGGCTAAGGCTGCCGCGTTATCGGCTTTAACGCTGCCGCCATATAAAATGGACACCTGACTTAGATGCGGTACCTGTACCGTTAAGTAATCACGAATAATACCATGCATCACGTTGGCATCGCCTGGGCTTGCGGTTTCGCCCGTACCAATCGCCCAGACCGGTTCATAAGCAATTAAAACTTGCGCAGTTGATAGCGCTTGTAGGCTGCTTAAATGAGCTGCAAGTTGTGCCAACACGACGACTTGAGCCTGCCCATTTTCGCGCTCGTGCAACTGTTCACCCACGCACAAAATCACTCCTAAACCGGCCCTGATGGCTGCCTGCAATTTTGCCTCTAAAACACTGCTATGCTCGCCATGAACTAAACGGCGTTCAGAATGTCCAACCAGTACCCAGCGCACTCCTGCAGCGTGAAGCTGTGGTGCGGAAATATCACCTGTAAACGCTCCCGTAGCCATAGAATGGCACGCGACATCTTGCGCAATCAAGTCCATAGGTAGGTGACCCAACGCTTGCGCCACACTAACCAGATGTAAAGGCCCTGGCGCAATCCCTACACGACACTGGGGATACGTTTCCACACATTGGGCATAACGTTGTTGACAGCCTTGCGCCAACATGACCGCATCTTGCACCGTGAGCGGATTCATCTTCCAGTTACCCATGACCCAGCGTGTACGGCCTAACAACGGCTTAACAGGCGAAATTTGAGATAAATTTAGCAAATCACTCATCATAATAGATATATTTTGGCAAAGATTGAAGCATTCTACTTTAAAACGTTCAGTCTGGTAAAACAAATTTACTGCGCACGGTCACTTAACCCGCGTTTGTTCATGCATTTACTGGTATATTCAGTCTGTTTTAAACTCATTTCTCTTCACCTAAACAATACGCTATTTTAGGATTTTATAATGCATCACAACGCTAACCTAAAGCTACCCTTTTCACGTCCTGTGCTGCCTGCAGCTTATTCTGATAACTCATTAAATCATTTAAAGCCACTCATTGTTATTGTAATAGCCGCTCTGTGGTTTAATCCTCTGCAAGCCGATACCGTACAACAATGGCGCGACTCACAAGGCCAGCTTCATTTTGGCGATGGCGTAAGCAGTCCGCAACAGGCCAGACCCGTCATTATTAAAAATCCGATTAGTGTGGTGACCAATGCCAATCCCAGTCAGGCCGTTCGTACGCATGAATCCAAACGTTTATCGTTACCTGAAGGCATGATGCACATGAACAGTCGGCAGCATGCCATGCCTACAGAATACGGCTATGCACGTCATAAACGCCATGCATATGCCCGGCAAATGCAACATGCTTCACGCACCTGTGATCCCTGGCAAAATCAGCAAGCAACTCATGGCTATGTACGACAACTGGATAAACAAATGCGCCATCAGGCCAGTTACGACAAAGATTGTATACAAGGGCATTATTATGGTGAGGCCAATAACCCGCGCCGCTAAAGAATTCTTCAGAAGGCCTTAATTCACAAAAAATAGGGAATTTTCTATAATTTTCCCTATTCATCAAAGAGGTACGCACCCATTTTTTTGTCGTTTTAATCAATTTGTTGAGCTCACAAAACGGTCAAACCGCCCATATACGGCTGCAATACCGGCGGAATGGCGATGCTCCCGTCGGCTTGCTGATAATTTTCCATAATAGCCACTAATGTGCGACCGACCGCTAAGCCTGAACCATTCAGCGTGTGCACGAATTCGGTTTTTTTATCCAGCCGATAACGCATTTTTAAGCGACGTGCTTGAAAATCACCACAATTTGAACAGGACGAAATTTCCCGATACGTGTTTTGACTGGGCAGCCAGACCTCTAAATCATAGGTTTTAACGGCTGAAAATCCCATATCGCCTGCACACAACAGCATCACGCGGTACGGCAGCTCTAATAATTGCAATACCTTTTCGGCACAAGCGGTCATCTCTTCCAGGGCCTGCATGGAGTATTCAGGCGCTACGATATTAACCAGTTCCACTTTTTCAAACTGATGCTGGCGAATGAGCCCGCGAGTATCGCGGCCATAACTGCCTGCCTCACTACGGAAACAAGGTGTATGCGCAGTTAATTTAAGCGGTAATTGCTGAATATCCAAAATTTCATCACGATAAACATTGGTTAACGGCACTTCTGACGTGGGAATTAAATAAAACGGTTTGTCGCCCTGTAATTTAAATAAATCTTCCTCAAATTTGGGCAACTGGCCGGTCCCGCGCAAGCTATCGGCATTGACCAGAAGCGGCACATAAAATTCAGTATAACCATGCTGTTGCGTATGTAAATCGAGCATAAACTGGGCTAAAGCACGTTGCAACCGCGCCAAATTACCACGTAATACACTAAACCGTGAACCGGTAATTTTGGTCGCGCGTTCAAAATCCAGCAACCCCAATTGCTCGCCCAAATCGCTATGGTCAACAATGGGAAAATCGAACATACGAGGCGTGCCCCATTGCCGTATTAAAACGTTATCACGTTCATCTTTACCGGCCGGTACCGTTTCATCGGGCATGTTCGGCAACATCAGGGCATGCATTTCCAAATCGGCCTGTAACGTTGCCAGTTCAGTTTCAGCCGCCTTCATTTGTTCGCCAACGTCCTGCATACGGGCCATCAGTTCACTGGCATCTTGACCTGATTTTTTGAGCTGCCCTACGGTTTTGGCGCCCTGATTACGTTCGGCTTGCAGGGTTTCGGTACGCGTTTGCAGCAGTTTGCGCCGCTCTTCGATACCCGTCCAATACGCTACATCTAACGTTACGCCACGTTTTGCAAGGGCATTTTTAACACGCTCAATATCGCTTCTTAATAATTTTGCATCAATCATAACAGCTACACTTTTAGGCAAATTAAAGCACACGGTAAAATCAAAGCGGTCTTAAGGCTATGGCTTATTTTGCTCAATAATATCAATCCCTTTAGGCGGCGTAAAGGTAAAAAGACTGTTATCGAGCTTAGGATTTAAGCTAACCTGGCTAAACTGAATCATCGTTTGCTGCCCTAAAGTATCGCGCAGTAGCATACTGGTCGGCATATTGTGCTCAAAATTAAGCGTCAATTGATCAAAACTACTGGCTTTTTGCCTAGGAAATAACACAAAACTGGTCTGGTTGCTGTCGGGCTGCGTTACTTTAAAGGTTTTTAAAATACTGCTGGGTTGCCCTGATAATAATAATGCAGGCGTATCGCTGACCTGTTGGCTCAAAGTCTGGCGTGTGGCTTGTTGTAAATCGGGGTCATAGATCCAGACAGTGCGGCTATCACTGATGATCAATTGCTTAGAAGGCATTTGAGTTTCCCACCGAAATAAATTGGGCCGCTTAACCTGCATTGTACCGCTAAAGCGTTGATTGCCGCGTGGCGCTTGTAATCCTAAGCTATTGATTTTTTTAGGTATGGCCTGTATCGTCTTGATTGAGGCTGATGGACTGGTTTGCACAGTTTGCACAAAATTAGCTTGCAGGCCAGTCATTTTGCCTAACAATTGACTTAAATTATTTAATGCTTGCGGCTCACTTGCCGGCACAGCCAAAACCATCGAAGGCAAACTAACCGCTAAACCAATGACCAACACCTGTTGCAACTTAATTAAAAAAAATGCAGGTTTAAACATATCTGAATCCCTTAAAATGGTTAAATGAATTATAGGGTAAGCGACTTGATCAATTGCGCATAACTGATGCTCAAGCTTAATGTTTTAAGAGTATTTTGCGTTATTTTGGAGATTTAATTGTGCTAACGGACTTATATTTAACTGGATTAAATAACAATTGAAGTCATAAAAAACCGGAGTTCAAAGCATCAACTCCGGCAAATACACACTAAGCATTCAAACCCTCTAGCGTCAAAAAACAGTATAATTATGGCATACTGTTTAAACGCTCGGTCATTTTGGTGGTCAAATCCACCGTTGGATTCGCCCAAATGGCATATTTTTTCTCAATAATGATATCGTAACCGCCTTCTTTACGTAAGCCTTCCACCACTTTTTCCATCTTTGGCATAAGCACTTTTAACATACTGGTTTGGGTATCTTCAATACGACGTTGCAAGCCTTCACCCGTGCTGTTAAATTCGTTTAATTTACTTTGCGCTTGAGCCTGTAAAGCTTGACGGTCTTTATCGCTCATCACTTTGGCATCTTTTTCAAAGCGCGCCTGTAACGCCTGTAACTCACGTTGCAACTGTTCTAAACGGTCGCGTTGTGGCTTTAAGCTGTTATTGAGCGTTTGCACGGTCGTCTTGGCATAATTAGACGCAAGCACAGCCGCATTAGAATCGGCCACTGCCACATTATTGGCTTGGGCAACCGTCGTAACACTTGCCGCACCTATTGCCACAACGCTGAATGCGACAGTACGCACCCATTGAGTCATCTGTTTTTGCATACGATCCATGTGCCTATCTCCTCAAGAGTTAAAAAGGTCGATTAAAACGCGGTCGCTGGCTTTATCAACGATTAAGTCTATGAGCGTACCCCAATTTTCAACCGATATTGTGAATAATTTTAGAATACGCGCCCAATCTGGAACTGAATGCGTTTTTCGTTATCGCCATCTTTATGATTAAGCGGGAACGCATACGCAAGCGACAATGGACCAATTGGAGTTATCCAGGTAAAACCTGCGCCCGCACTATAACGAAAATCGGACGTACTGATTTTAAAGTTGGGCGCTGTGGTATCAAACACCTGACCGCCTTCGACAAACAGCACCGGACGAATTTGCCGCGCCCAGTCTTCTTTGGACGGTACCGGTAAAATCAGCTCCAAACCGCCCTGTATAAGCGCATTACCACCGACCGGTTCCTGATATTGCAACTCTTCGTTAGAAACACCATTGATAAATGATTCGCTGGTCGGACTGCGAGGGCCCAACGTATCATCTTTATAACCACGCACAGACCCGTAACCACCAGCAAAATAATTTTTAAAGAACGGTAAATTATGCCCATACCCTAACCGCGTATAGCCGCGCAGCCCGAACAAATCACCCAGTGGCAACAGACGCTGACCATCATAGGTAATGCGTTGATACGCCACTTTACTACCCGGTAATGCAATATCCAGACTGACGCGCTGGCTTTGGCCTGTGGTTGGAAAAATCGGCCGATTCAAGGTGTTGTAGGTCCAGTTTAAGCCCAGATTATAACTGAGAAAATCGGCATTATAGGGCATATTGGTCGGATCGTTGGCCAACGCCGCGCCAGCACTCTTGGCCCCATGCGCCAGTAAATAATCCTGAATCGACTTGGCCACATACGGACTGGCTTTAATTTGCGTGTTATCAATGTTTAAGGTCGCGCTGATATTTTTATTTTCATCTAACGGATAACCAAGCGTCAGCGAACCGCCATACGAATCGCTCACATAGTTATTAATACTTAAACTGTTGAGTTTGGATTTACGATAATAGACGTTAAAACCGCGACTTATCCCGTCAGCCGTATAATACGGGTCAAGTACACTTAAATTATAGTTATCAAGCGTTTGCGAGCGCGATAAATCGATACTCACCTGATTGCCCGTGCCCAAAAAGTTGGTCTGGCTGATGCCAAACTGGAAGGTCACCCCGCCCGTTTGCGAATAGCCCACCGCAATGCTGCTGGTGCCCGACGTTTGCTCTTCTACATTGACGTTTAAATCGACTTGGTCGGCAGTGTTGGGGACGGGCTGCACTTCAATACGCACGGTTTTAAAAAATCCAGTACGCTCAAGACGAATTTTAGATAAATCAATGCGTTCGGTCGACGCTAAACTACTTTCCAACTGGCGCATTTCACGGCGCAGCACTTTATCTTCCGTTTTGGCATTGCCGATAAAATTAATGCGTCGTACGTAAACCTGCTTGCCCGGATCAATGTAATAGGCAATGTTGGCGATATGATTTTTATCGTCAAGGTCAGGCTGCATACGCACTTTGGCATAATAATAACCCGCATTGCCGTATTTGCGCTCTAACTGTGCCTGTACAGCATTAATTTTGGCTTGTGAGTAAATATCGCCTTTTTTGATATTGGCAAGCGGTTTTAATTCTGAGGGGTCATACAGCGTGTTGCCTAAAAAGCTGACATCGCCAAATCGATACTGTTGCCCTTCGTTGATACTAACCTCAACAAACACCTTTTTTTTATTTTCGGTTAAATTAAGCTGAGCATTGTTAATGGCAAAATTAACGTAGCCTTTGTTTAAATAGAGCGCTTTTAAATTTTCCAAACTGGCGGCCATGCGTTCACGCGCATACCGGTCATTGCGGGTTACAATGGACGACCACGAATGCTGTCTTAATGAAAACGCTTGGCGAATATCCTTTTCACTAAAGACGGTATTGCCCAGTACGCGAATATCCACAACGCGCGCAGGGGTGCCTTCAATAAAATTAAATTTAACATCGACCCGATTATTGGGCCTTGGAGTCGTTTGAATCGATACTTCAGCATCATATCGGCCTTGCTGTGCATACTGGCTTTCTAGTTCACTTTGAATATTTTGCAACGTAGAACGCTTAAGCACGCTGCCTTCTGTTAATCCAATTGATTTAAAACCCTTTTTTAAGGTTTCTTCGGGAATGAGTTTATTGCCCTTAAAGGTAATCGAACTAATGACGGGCCGTTCAATGACTTTAAAGGTTAGCGTATTGCCTTGTTTGCTGGCCTGAATATCATCAAAATTGCCGCTCTCATACAACGCCTGAATGCTTGCATTTAAGGTGACATCGGTAACCGTTTGGCCCCGGCTGATGGGTAATAACGCATAAACACTGGCAGGCGGTAAACGTACCAGCCCTTCAATTTGAATATCACGCACCATAAAATCGGTGTTGATTTCGGCTGCCTGTACCGAGCATAGTGCGCCAAACGTTAAGGGCAGGGTGTAAACAAAATGCCTCATGCCGCGTCAATCCCATTCAAAAAAGTATTTAAAAATCATTGGTTTACTGGGGCTTAATCATTGATACAGATTAAAAAACCATCAGCCTGAACCGTCTTGCTGCCTATTCTACAACAGACGCGCCCATCAAACATGATTTAAATATGCAAAAACTGCCTACATCAAGCGGTTAAAATCGTTAAACAAGGCCACAACCATCATCATGCCAAGAAGGGCCAAGCCAATTTTCAGGCCAAACTCCTGGACTTGCTCAGACACAGGGCGACCGCGCACCGCTTCAATAAAATAATATAACAGATGACCGCCATCTAAGACCGGAATGGGCATTAGATTTAATACGCCTAAACTAATGCTCATGACCGCCATAAAACTTAAAAACGCCTGCCAGCCGATATTGGCAGTTTGGTCAGCCACCTTGGCAATGGTAATGGGCCCGGATAAATTGTCCAGACTGATTAAGCCGCGCAGCATTTTACCAAACGACTTAACCGTCATCACGGACGTATCCCAGGTTTTTTCGCAGGCTTTGACCAATGCCATGGCAGGATTATACTGTACCACCTGACGATAATCGGCAGGCAATTCGAACGCAGCCTGCGGCGGCACCTTAGGCCCAATCCCTAAATAACCCTGCACAGCGCCCATCGTATCGCGGTGACCCTGAGGCATGATGCGCAACGTTTGCGTTTGCCCCTGACGCAGAACGGTTAATTCAATCAGTTGTTCCGGAAATTTACGAATAATGCGCGTCATCGCCAGCCAATCGTTAACTGGTTGGCCGTTAATCTTAAGCACTTCATCATTAACGTTCAGGCCCTGACGGTCGGCGGCGCTGTCTTTGGCAATATTTCCAATCACCGGTGCCATATGCGGCTGCCAGGGTAGAAAGCCCAACTGCTCTAGCGGGTCACCCTGTTGGCCTTTGCCTAAAAAATGCGCTATCGGTATATTAAACGTTTGCGGCATTTGATGATGCACCGCATTTACCGCAATGGTGCCATTATCTCCCATACGTGCAATCACCGCATAACGCAGGTTGTCCCAATTGCTTAACGGTTTGCCATCAATTGCGATAATTCTATCTCCCGCCTGTAAACCCACTTGTGCTGCCGGGCTGTCGGGAATAATGACGCCAATGCGGGTATTGGGCTCAATGCTGGGCTGCATAAGCAATACCCAATAAATGGCAATGGCGCACAACAAATTCATCATCGGGCCAGCAGCAACCACTGCCATACGTGCCCATGCCGATTGACGATTAAACGCATAGGGCAAGTGTTCTTCAGGCACATTCCCTTCACGCTCGTCGACCATACGCACATAACCGCCAAGCGGAATGGCCGCCAACTGATATTGAACCCCGTCCTTGGCGATACGTTTCCAAATCACCGGGCCAAAGCCGATTGAATAGACGAGCACCTTAATACCCATGCGGCGTGCGACCCAAAAATGGCCAAATTCATGCAGCGCAATAAGCGGCCCAAGCAGCAGAACAGCAGCCAAAAACATATGAATAATGCTCATAGTATCCTTTTAACAATCAACGTTAAATCCCCATTATCTGGTGCGTCATCTGACGTGCAAGCGCATCATCGCTTAAAATGGTTTCCAGGCAGGTCGAGGTTTGGCCCGAAATCCGATTCATGACGTGTTCAATAATGGGGGCAATTTGGCCAAAATCCACTCGTTCCGCCAAAAATGCCGCAACCACCACTTCATTGGCGGCATTTAAAATGGCCGGTGCTGTGCCGCCCTGCTGCATGGCTTGCCGCGCCAAGCGCAAACAGGGAAAACGTCCTAGGTCGGGTGCCTCAAATTGCAGTTGAGCAATGGTGACAATATCCAAATCGGCTACCCCTGCGGCCATGCGCTCGGGCCACGCCAAGGCACTGGCAATGGGAGTCGCCATATCGGGCACGCCTAATTGGGCCAAGGTTGAGCCGTCCACATATTGCACCATCGAATGAATAATGCTTTGCGGATGCACAACCACTTCAATAGACGATTCCGGCAGCGCAAATAAATGGCAGGCTTCAATGAGTTCCAGTCCCTTATTCATTAAGCTGGCTGAATCGACCGAAATTTTTTGTCCCATCGACCAGTTGGGATGTTTACAGGCCTGTGCAGGAGTGGCTTTAGCAATTTGTTCGGCGCTCCAGCTTCTAAACGGCCCGCCCGACGCGGTCAACAATATTTTTTTAATGCCATGTTGCGCAGCGCGTGTACCTGGTGTTGAAATAGGAGCGTTTTTGGATATGGTGTCCCGATTAAGGGATTGATGGCTGTGTTGATTAAACGCAAAATAATCGGCCGGCAAACACTGAAAAATCGCATTATGTTCAGAATCAACCGGCAACAGTTGCGCACCCGACTCATAAACCGCCTGCATAAAAATATCGCCCGCCATCACCAGGGCTTCTTTATTGGCCAATAAAATACGTTTACCGGCTTTAACCGCCGCCAATGTCGGTACTAATCCTGCCGCGCCAACAATCGCCGCCATAACAATCTGCACGGCCGAATCAGTGGCAATGGACACTAAACCCGCCTCACCTTCGACAATATCTGGAATTTTAACAATAGCATAGTTTGTTGTTAGCGATTGCAGGCGTTCCGATTGAAGTCGCAGCTGTTCCAAGAAGACGTCTGTTTGACCCGTTGCCACGGCCACACGTTGTGGTTTAAAACATAGGGTGAGTTCGGCTAATTTTTCGAGACGTGTAAACCCGCTTAAACTGTGCACACGGTAGCGGTCGGGGTGCAATGTCAGCACTTTCAAGGTACTTTCACCAATGGAGCCCGTAGCGCCTAAAATACAGATGTTTTGCTGCTTGGGGGAACTCGCCACCGAGTTTAAACCGTTCATAAAATAGCCATCGTGACAATCAACATTATGCTAAACCTTAGTCGAAAAAATTCTTAAAAGGGTTTATCCCTAACAGCATCAGGCTCCAAAGTGCCAAGGCAAATACAGGCGCTGCCGCTAAAATCGAATCGATGCGGTCTAAAACGCCGCCATGCCCCGGCAAAATGGTGCCAGAATCTTTAATGCCGGCCTGCCGCTTATGCATGGATTCTACCAAATCACCCAGTACCGAGGCCAGCACGGTCAAAAATGATACGGCCACAAAAAATAGCAATGTGGTCAGGTTGATGCCTTGTAAATGCAAGCGAGCAGCGACGCCTAACATGAGCACAAGCGCCAAAGCTAGCCCACCCGCCAGACCTTCGCGCGTTTTACCCGGACTGACTCTCGGTAACAGTTTATTTTGTCCAAACGCGCGCCCGGCAAAGTATGCACCTGTATCAGCCGACCATACTAATCCGAACATGTACAAAATCACCCAGGGCGAAATCGCCCATAATGCCAGAATAGCTGTAGTCGCGCCGAGCAGTTGCACAAATCCGATGCCAATTAACGTCGATTGTCGAAACCACGGCGTTTTATGCGGAAATACTAATACCCACCCCAGCGCCACGCACCAATAGGCCACATCGACCACCCACAGCATGGGCCATAAGGACGGCTGCATAGGCTTTGAATCGTGTAGCAATACATGAGCCTGTGGAATGCCCAGTACCACCAGGGCCGCAACTGGCAAGGCCACTGTTAGCCACTGTGCCGGTTTGGGCAGCAAATTTTGCCACTCTTTAGCACCAATGCCTACGGTTAACAGCATTAACCCCAGCATTGGCCAGGGTTTAGACGTTGCAAACAAACAAACGCCGACGATGACCAATAATACCAATGCGGTTTTAATTCGTTCAAACATAGGTCATCATCGCCAGATTAAAGGGGTTAAGTGCTGTAAATTAAAGAAAAATCAATTAAAAATGCTAAACAATTATCACTGGCGGGCTTGTAGGGTATAGATTATAGCGTATTGGTTATTTTAAACGATAACACGATTTAGCGCCTGTGTTAATAGGTCATGCAGCAGTGCAGCATTAAGCGCTCTGCCAAAGTAAAAACAGAGACTATTAAAACACGCCCTTTACCTGTTCACTGGTGCGGCCAAAGCGGCGCTCGCGACCGGCAAATACCCCTAGGGCATGGTCAAACTCTTGCGGGGTAAAATCGGGCCACAGGGTTTCGGTAAAGTAATATTCAGCATAGGCAGCCTGCCATAACAAAAAGTTAGACATGCGATAATCGCCCCCCGTACGAATGAGCAAATCAACCGGCGGCAAATCGCCCATTTGAATATGCTGCTGCATCAGGGTTTCGTTGATCTGCTCGGGCTGCAACCGTCCTGCTGCCACTTCTTGTGCCAACTGCCGCGCGGCCTCGGTCATATCCCACATACCGCCGTAACTAATGGCAATAACCAGCGACATTTCACCCGCATAAGCAAGCGTTTCGGATTCGGCATCGTGCATTTGTTGACGTAAGGCAGGTGACAAACGCGCACGGTTTCCAATAAAACGCATCGCAATCCGGTTTTTATGCATACGCGGCAACTGTTCGGCAATGGCACTATGAAACAACTGCATGAGTAAATCGACTTCTTCAGGCGGACGCTGCCAGTTTTCGCTCGAAAACGCAAACACGGTTAAAACCTTAATGCCTAAATCGTGCGCATGTTCAACAATCGGGTCAAGATTGCGTTTACCCGCGACGTGGCCCTGCCCGCGCGCCAACCCTTCGCGCTGACCATAACGATTATTGCCGTCCATAATAATGGCCACATGCTGGGGTAAATGTGCCAGGGCCTCGGCCGAGATTTCAGAGGGTTTAGCCGTTGACATGCAACTCACCTTTCATTGACAGGGCAGATTTGACGATTTACTCAAATCCGGAACACCGCAGAACGGCTTGACTTAATGTACTTGTTCATTCAGTTAACAGGACAATAAGAGGGTTAAGTTTAACAGCAATCTTATTACCTTTTTAAATTGATGCAGACCAACGCTTAAAAATAACAGATAACGCGTTTTTGCCCGTTTCTATATGTGCCATCTTCCCGTTTAAACAGGCATGCTATTAAACAGGCATGCTATCTAGACTTGTAGCAATTCGGCTTCTTTACTGGCCAGCATTTTTTCAATATCGGCGACGGCTTTATCTGTTAATTTTTGAATATCATCGGCCATGCGGCGCTCATCATCTTCAGTGATTTCCTTATCTTTCAGCAGGGTTTTAACATCACCCAAAATATCCCGGCGAATATTGCGCACGGCAACCTTGGCATTTTCGGCTTCGGTACGGGCCAGCTTTTGCATGTTGCGGCGTGTTTCTTCGGTCAAGGCCGGTAATGGCACACGGATAATATCGCCACTCATCGGATTTAAACCCAGGTCACTTTCGCGAATGGCTTTATCGATAACCGATACCATGGTACGCTCAAACGGCTGCACCACCAAGGTTCTGGCATCTTCAAGCCCTACATTGGCCACCATGTTAAGCGGTGTATCGGTGCCATAATACGGGACCATCACCCCGTTTAACATCGATGGATGCGCGCGCCCGGTTCGCACTTTAGCAAAGGCATGTTCAAGCGCTTCAATGGATTTTTTCATACGGGTTTCGCCGTCTTTACGCAACTCGTTTAACATCGCCATCTCTCCTGTTTTCTTAATCAGTCATATTATCAAACCATCTTAACATACCTTACAGGCAGCATTTTGCTAAACGATCCGTAAGCTCAGCCCAAACCTGCCCTAAACCAAGGGTGCAATAGCGGTCGAAGCGGCATTGAGGCCCGTATCAGTACGTTTGGAATGGGGCAATCTGGTAACTTTGGTGCCTTCTTGCTCGCCAATCACCACCGCCAATAAAGCACCCGGTTTATTCATGTTAAACACCTGAAGCGGCACATCGTAATCGCGGCATAAACAAATGGCGGTCAAATCCATTACGCCCAATTGTTGCGCCAGGACTTCATCAAACGTTAAATAATCGTACAGTTGGGCATCGCTGGCAATGCTGGGATCTTTATCATATACGCCGTCTACTTTGGTGGCTTTTAAGATTAAATTTGCTTCAATTTCAATGCCGCGTAAGCAGGCCGCCGTATCCGTGGTAAAAAACGGATTACCTGTGCCCGCCACAAAAACGCATACATCACCTTGTTTTAAATAGCGAATTGCATCACGGCTGCTGTAACCTTCAACAATGCTGCCTACCTGTAATGCAGACATCAAACGGGTTTTAATACTACGGCGTTCTAGTGCATCGCGCAGGGCCAAACCGTTCATGACGGTAGCCAACATGCCCATCTGGTCGCCGGTCACGCGTCCCACCAAGCCTTCTTTTTGTAACTGACTGCCGCGATATAAATTGCCGCCGCCTACCACAATGCCCACCTGCACGCCCAAGCCCACTAAATGCGCGATGGCCAGGCTCATCTGGTCGAGTACGCTGGCATCGATACCCATATCCTTGTTACCGGCCAAGGCTTCACCCGATAATTTCAATAAAATGCGCCCGTAACGCGGGTTTTTCTCGCTCATGCAGTGTGCTCCTAAAGATTCAGTGTGTTATCAATGGTTTACATAATTCTAATAAACCGTGCAAATAGGTCGTAAGCGTCGGCATCGGTAATTTCAACCTGCAAAAACTGACCTGGCTTGATTTGATTGCGGTCAATATCTTCGACAAAAACATTGCCGTCAATTTCGGGGGCATCGGCAGCCGAGCGCGCAATCGCCACGGGATACTCTTCATCAAGTTCATCAACCAGCACCTGCATGACCGTACCGATTTTGGCCTGTAACCGTGCGCTCGAAATCCCGGCTTGAACGTGCATAAATCGCTCATAACGCGCCTGTTTGACGTCTTCTGGCACCTGGTCGGGTAAGTCATTGGCAGCCGCCCCGTCAACCGGCGAATACATAAAACAGCCTACCCGGTCAAGCTGTGCTTCTTTAAGCCAGTTTAATAAATATTCAAACTCTGCTTCGGTTTCCCCCGGAAAACCTACGATAAACGTTGAACGCAAGGTCAATTGCGGACATTTTTGGCGCCAAAGTTTAATGCGTTCGAGCGTATTTTCGCTATGCGCGGGGCGTTTCATCAGTTTTAAAATACGCGGACTGGCGTGCTGAAACGGAATATCCAAATAGGGCAAAATTCTACCTTGCGCCATTAAATCAACAACGGCATCGACATGCGGATAAGGGTACACATAATGTAGGCGCACCCAGACTCCCATGCTGCCAAGTGCCTCGCACAGGTCAAAAAATCGTGTTTTAATAGGCTGGCCTTGCCAAAAATCGAGGGCATATTTGACATCAAGCCCGTAAGCTGAGGTGTCCTGTGAAATCACCAGCAATTCACGCACCCCGCCTTTAACCAGCGCCTGCGCCTCGTTTAAGACCGAACCGACAGGCCGCGACGCCAAATCACCCCGCAATGACGGAATAATGCAAAACGTACAGCGATGGTTACAGCCTTCGGAAATTTTTAAATAGGCATAATGTGCTGGCGTCAGGCGTATGCCCGCTTCCGGTACCAAATCGACGTACGGGTTATACTCAGGTTTATCAACATAGGCATGAACGGCGTCCATCACTTCATTGTAGGCGTGTGGCCCGGTCACTTTTAATACACTCGGATGCATCGCGCGAATTTTTTCTTCATGTTTGCCCAGACAGCCAGTAACAATGACTTTGCCATTTTCGTGAATGGCTTCCCCAATGGCGTCCAGCGATTCCTGCACCGCCGTTTCAATAAACCCACACGTATTGACCACAACCAAATCGGCGCCTGCATAATCACTGGCGATAGTATAGCCTTCGAGTCTAAGCTGCGTTAAAATCCGTTCGGAATCAACCAGCGCCTTTGGACAACCGAGCGACACAAACCCGATTTTTGCCGATTTTTCGGATATCACCTGCACGCCTTTTAAGGGATTGGCGGCAGCCTGGCCCGCAGTATCGGCAGAAATCGCCTGTGAAAGGCTGTTTGAAGGATTCGGGGCAGCATTCACCGCTTTATTCATCATTATGGGGTCCAGAAATCGGGCATGGGTCGATCGGCGTATTGTAAGCGTTTTTGTCCTTGAGTTGTAGCCTTATCCTATTATTGCCATCGTTAAGCTTAGATTTGTAGGGTGCAATATGGGTGACGCGGTTGGAAAGACCTTAAAATAAAGGGCCAAGATTTATAAAATGCACCAAAATAGAGCTATTTTTAAATGCGTTGGAATTTACGCACCAAAATAGAACAAGATATTCTGTTAGCGTTCAAATGATTCTACAATTTCATTTTTATCATGCCAAAATAGCAGGCATCATCTAATATTGCCAGGCCAGCTTTAGAACGTTTTGCGGTTATCAGGTATATACAAACCCATACCGCAGGTTTTACCAGGAACTGGCTTAATTTTTGCAAACACTCATCAACCCTGTTTGTTTTACATTTCAGTATTGATCGTATGTTTATTGAGTGCTGCGCCTATGCTTCGCCCAACCTCACCCGTATCGACAGCGCCGGTTTCGAACCCGCCAGAATCGAAGTCCAAATCTAAATCAGGGGTTCGGGCAAAAGCGAACACTCACCCAGAAACGCGCACCCAATCATCGCGTGCGTCTGTGACACCAGCGACTTTAACCGATTATCTACAAACAGCCGTTATACAAGTTGCACCCGACTTTACGATAGAATATTTAAACCCGGCCGCCGAAGCCTTGCTTGAGGTCAGCAGTCATCGAATAGTGGGCACGTCGGTTATTCCGGTGTTGTCCGCCCCACATCAATTGGCAGTGACGAAGCAAGCCTTGCAGCGCGTACAAGCCAGCGGCCAAGGGTATACATTGCGCGAAACGGCATTACGGATTGGCGGGCGTGATAAATGGGTCGATTACACCGTGTCGTTAATTCAAGATGACCCAAGCTCGCTCCTATGTCAGCGATTAATCATTGAACTGCTGCCGATTGACCGCTTAATGCGCATTAGCCGCGATGAACATTTAAACCAGCAACATCAGATTGCACGGCAACTGGTGCGGGGCGTGGCGCATGAAATTAAAAATCCATTGGGCGGTATTCGGGGGGCTACGCAACTACTGGCGCGCAGTATGCCCAACAGTTCGGTGCAGGAATATACCGATATTATCATCAATGAAGTCGACCGGTTAAAAACGCTGGCAGATACCATGCTCGGCTCGCGGCAATGGCCCGACATGCAGCCTGTCAATGTTCATGAACCCCTGGAACGCGTACGGCAGCTACTGTTGGCGCAGTACCCCGATTGTATTCATCTAAATATTGTGCGTGACTACGATTTGTCGTTGCCCGATGTGACTGCTGACCGTGACCAGCTTATTCAGATTATTTTAAATATTGCCGTCAATGCCATGCAGGCCATGACCGAAAATCCCGCGTCCATGCAGGGCCGTCAACCGACGTTAACACTGCGAACCCGCATTCAGCGTATGTTTACCCTAAATGGCGTGCTTAATAAAAGCGTTATCGGTATAGATATTGAAGACAATGGCCCCGGCATTCCCGACGATTTACTGGAATCGCTGTTTTATCCCTTGGTGACCGGACGCGCCAATGGAACCGGCTTAGGACTCAGCATTGCCCAGGATATTATGCATCAACATGGCGGATTAATTGAGTGCCGCTCGGTCCCGGGTTGCACGGTATTTAGTCTATATTTAAAATGGGATACTTAATATGAGCATACGACAATGGCGTTAAATCCGGCTTCCATCTGGGTCATTGATGACGATAAAACCATGCGCTGGGTACTAAAAAAAACCCTCACCGAAGCAGGTATGCAGGTAACGACGTTTGAAGAAAGCGATTCGGCTCTCGCGCAGCTTAAGCAGGCACAGCACCAGAACGACGACAGTCAAACCGGTATTTTTCCCGATGTGATCTTGACCGATATTCGTATGCCAGGCACAGACGGTCTAACGTTTCTGGGTCATGTCCATGCCGATTTTCCGGCTATTCCGGTGATCATCATGACGGCGCATTCAGACCTTGAGTCGGCGGTTTCAAGCTACCAAACGGGGGCATTTGAATATCTGCCCAAACCCTTTGATATTGATGACGCAGTGCACCTGGTAAATCGTGCCATCATTCATGCTGAGCAAAAAAAGCAACAACAAGCCCCGCATTTAAACGCCTTAAAAACGATTAAGCAGCTCGATATTATTGGTGAATCGCCCGCTATGCAAGAGGTATTTCGAGCGATTGGTCGCTTGTCGCACTCAAACATTACCGTATTGATTAACGGTGAATCGGGCACAGGCAAGGAGCTGGTTGCCCAAGCGTTACATCGTCATTCACCGCGCGCCA
Source organism: Moraxellaceae bacterium (assembly GCA_018260315.1). Classification (GTDB taxonomy): domain Bacteria; phylum Pseudomonadota; class Gammaproteobacteria; order Pseudomonadales; family Moraxellaceae; genus JAGLBJ01. Next base: position 17,604 of record JAGLBJ010000005.1, read on the forward strand.
ACAAACGATTTATTGCGCTTAACATGGCAGCCATTCCGCACGATTTAATCGAAAATGAATTGTTTGGTCATGAAAAAGGGGCCTTTACCGGGGCCAACACGCAGCGTCAGGGCCGATTTGAACAGGCTAATGGAGGCACGTTATTTTTAGATGAAATCGGCGATATGCCGTTCGATACTCAAACGCGGCTGCTACGTGTGTTGGCCGATGGAGAATTTTACCGCATTGGCGGGCATCTGCCGGTTAAAGTCGATGTGCGCATTATTGCTGCAACTCATCAACATCTCGAAAAACTGGTGCAAGCGGGTAAATTTCGTGAAGACTTATTCCATCGCTTAAATGTTATTCGAATTCATATTCCCAGACTGCGCGAACGCCACGAAGACATTCCCAAGCTGGCCGCGTTTTTTCTAGCACGCGCAGCCCAGGAATTAAAAGCCCCGGCCAAAATTCTACGTCCTGAAACCGTCAGTTTAATTCAACAATTGCCTTGGCTGGGCAATGTGCGCCAACTCGAAAACTTTGCGCGTTGGGTTACAGTAATGGCAAGCGGACGCGAAATTTATCCGGCCGATTTACCTGCTGAAATGCAAGCCGAACTTATACAATTAGGCTTAATGTCGGCGATGGGAACGACCCATTTAGCATATATAGCACCTATAGCGCCGTCTGCTGCCGCATTAAATGCAACACTACCTGCGCCTGAGCAAAAAGGCCCAGTCTCGAAAGAAACACGAGACACACCAACGCTGCCACCTGATCAATGGGTCCAATTATTATTAAACTGGGCGCGCGAGCAATTGGCAGCAGGGCATACCGATTTACTGGGGACTGCATTGCCTATTTTTGAACGTCACATCATTCAGGCCGCCCTTGAACATACGCAGGGGCATAAAAAACTGGCGGCTGAATATTTAGGCTGGGGCCGTAATACCTTAACGCGCAAAATGCAGGAATTACATCTGCCCAACGTAACCGAGGGCTCCAACGATTAAGCGCCGACCCAGACCAAGCTTACCTTACATTAAACAGAGCGGTTAGCTGCTTAATGCACCAGCCGCAAATAAATCATCAGACGCGGGTTTTGTAGAACCGTTAGAGGGCGCCATTGAATCGTAAGCCATTGTATTTTTAATCCAGTGAATAATATCCCCCGCGACCAACTCCCAACCCTCTTCTCCAACCAGCCAATGCGATTGATTTACATATTCCTGATAACGTGCCTGCGGATACTTTTTGGCAATTTTTCGTACCACTGCGCGCGGTGTCAGTTGGTCTTCCCCGCCTGCAATCACCAGCATCGGACAGGTCACCTTTTTAAAATTAACATAGGTCGCATTGCGTTTGTCTAACCAGGGAAAGGCGGCTTCAAATAAAACACGACCCGATTCTAGGCATAATTTCGCCTCAAGTGCTGGTAATTGCACGCTACTAACGCGATTAAATAAGAAACGCCGTGCAGCCAATGCCGAGAGTTTAAAGGGTTTTTTCCAAAAACCTGGCGTAGTAACTACTCCGCTAAATGCTCCAATAACACCACTTGAAAGGGCAGGCACACTTTTAGGCGGAACCGACGTTAACAAAATAGACGCCTGACATAAACCGCGACTGGCCAGAATTTGCGCCAGTAAACCGCCTAAAGAATGACCCAACACAATAGGCCGTTCGGGTAATGTTAAAATCAGGGCTTCCAGATCGGCAGCATAATCCAGAATGCTTAATTCAGCCAGTTGGTCAATTTCTATGTCACTTAAGGTACGCTGTTCGTGCAAACGCAAATTAGGGGTTATGCATTCAAAACCGGCAGCTTCAAATCGCGCACGATAATTTTCAAAGCACCAGCCGCCACTACAAATTCCGTGAATCATTAATACAGGTGGCATTTACAACGTCCTATTAAATGCTTAACTAGCAATTACCCTATTTTGCTCCTGCAAAATATCAGCTCACTTCTAATGCATGTCATGCCTGCTAATATTTATTCGATTTAGTTCATGGTTATCCTATCCTTCACTCAATATAACAAAACCCTAACCTAAGACCAAATTACGGGATTATATACTTTAGTCTCACTCTCAAGAGCCCAAGGATATTTCGATATAGGAATACCTCGATATTTTAAAGCAAGATATAACCTATAGCTCCAGTGCTTTAGCAAAAAATGGGCCTAAACATTAAATCATATAAACGCTTTATATAAAATCATATTATTTGGCACTGAATATCATGTAAATATATTTCAACACATAACACAGCATACCGGACCAAAAAAAACCACACGTTGTCTGTCATGTGTAATGTGTCATGGACTTTGGATGCAATGCCCTTAACCTGCCATCTCCTTAATACGTCAAGAGCTGAAAACGTGTGCTATAAAATGAATTTTATGCGTACTTTAGGCAAGGCTGCGCGTTTTATGCTAAATTAGTCCTATATTTTGTTACGAGTAGCCCTGCATGCGCTCAAGCGCCCATCAATCCAACTTGGTATCGTCTGACAAACGCCAGCAAAGCCTTGTTGAAGCCCGTAATCTGGTTTTTTATCGGGGTGAACGAGCGATTTATGATGGTATTAATTTAACGGTCAAGCGTGGTCAAGTGACGGCGATTATGGGGCCGTCGGGTACCGGTAAAACGACCTTATTGCGTTTAATCGGGGGTCAATTGCAGCCGCAAAAAGGCCAGATTTTATTTGATGGTCAAGATTTAAGCGCCATGAGCCGGCATGACCTATTTGCAGCGCGGGCTCGCATGGGCATGCTGTTTCAAAGCGGTGCCTTGTTTAGCGATATGACGGTTTATGAAAACGTCGCTTTTCCGATACGTGCCCATACCAAACTTAATGAAGATTTAATTCGTGAACTGGTGACCTTAAAACTTGAAGCCGTCGGGCTGCGCGGTACCGAGCAGTTAATGCCGGCTGAACTATCGGGCGGCATGAGTCGTCGGGTGGCTCTGGCGCGGGCTATTGCTTTGGACCCCGAACTCATCATGTATGACGAACCGTTTGCCGGTCAAGATCCTATTGTCAAGGGTGTGCTGGTGCGTTTGATTCGTACCTTGCGCGAAGCCTTGGGATTAACAACTATTATTGTATCGCACGATGTGGCCGAAACTTTGCAAATTGCCGATTATATTTATGTGATTGCCAATGGTAAAATCATGGGTGAAGGCACTGCCGAACAACTTCAACAAAATCCGTCGCCGTTTGTCAGGCAGTTTTTAACCGGTTCCATTTTGGGACCGGCTGATTTTCAATATGCCCAAACGGCTTATTTGGCGAGCTCCGTAACAGACGATAACGCTGCCAGGGAGCAAAATCATGCTTGATGCAGTTGCTAAACTTGGGCGCGGTACCCTCGAAAAAATAGCCGCCGTGGGCTATGCAACGCTGTTATTATTACAAAGTTTGGTGGGTTTGCCCTCTTTAACCGGTATGGGGCTGTTTGTCGAGCAGCTCTACCGTGTCGGCGTACAATCGCTATCTATTATTGTCGTGTCGGGGCTGTTTATCGGCCTCGTTTTGGGCTTGCAAGGCTATAGCATTTTAGTATCGTATGGCAGTGAACAGGCCCTGGGCACGATGGTTGCCTTAACACTTGTGCGCGAATTGGGACCCGTGGTCAGTGCGTTGCTGTTTGCCGGACGCGCAGGCTCGGCCTTAACTGCTGAAATTGGCCTGATGAAAACCACAGAGCAACTTGCCAGCATGGAAATGATTGGCGTTGACCCGTTGCGCCGTGTCGTTGCGCCGCGTTTATGGGCCGGTATTTTAAGTCTGCCGCTATTGGCGATTATCTTTTCGGCCGTTGGGATCTTGGGCGGTAAATTTGTGGGCGTTGATTGGCTTGGGGTCTATGACGGCTCATTTTGGGGCAACATGCAAAGCCATGTTCATTTTACCAATGATATTTTAAATGGGGTCATTAAAAGTGTCGTATTTGGTTTAGTATGCACATGGATTGCTGTCTATCAAGGTTATGCTTGCCCGCCTACCTCTGAAGGGATTGCTAATGCGACGACGCGCACGGTTGTTTATTCATCACTTTGCATTTTGGGGCTTGATTTTGTCCTTACTGCCATCATGTTTGGAGGATTAGCATGAGAACACGCCAAATGGAACTCGCAGTAGGCACATTGGTTATTTTAGCGGCGCTGGCTTTATTCTTCTTAGCCATGCGGGTCAGTGGACTGGCTCAATCGGCACAAACACGCGGCTATACGGTGACGGCGCATTTTCAAAATGCAGGCGGCTTAACTGACCGCGCCAAGGTGACCATGAGTGGCGTAACGATTGGGCGGGTGACGCGCATTTATCTTGACCCAAAGCGGTTTGATGCGGTGGTCGAAATGAACATCGACCCCAAGGTCAATCAAATCAGTACCGATTCCGCCGCCAGCATTTTAACGGCCGGTTTGCTGGGTGAAAAATACATCGGCATCACGTTAGGCGCTGAAGACAAGTATCTTAAAGAAGGCAGCGAAATTGAACAAACGCAAAGCTCTTTGGTGCTTGAAGATTTAATCGGTAAGTTTTTATTTAATAAAGCCACCGATTCAACGCCTGCCGCTTCGGCAACCCCTGCCCCTGCAACATCAACGCCTGCCCCAGTTAAAGCAGCCGACGCTAAAAGTGTATTTTAAGTGAGTACAGGGTGAGCACATGTTGCTAGACGGTTTTAATGTGCATGAACGGTTAGGCTTTAAGGATTAGCCATGAAGGTTTGCGGCGATGGCTTGTATTTTAAAGCTTAAACCGCATAATATCGTTATGAGCTGCATTGATGTATTAAGGTGATTCAATAACCTTGCGTTTGCAGCGACACTTACCCAAAAGGATTGATTATGAACGCACCTATGCTGGTACCTGCCGTGAATATTCGCCGCGTTTTTGCACTGACGAGCCTTGCCGCCGTTCTGTTAAGCGGTCAGGCTATGGCTGCGACCGAAGCGCCACCCGCATTTGTTAAACGTATATCTGATACCCTGGTTGCCCGTTTAAAAGCAGAACGCGCCACCATTAAAAAAGACCCGAACGCGTTAAATCGTGTTGTTCAAGAAAACATCGAACCCTATGTCGATTTTGAAGGCTTTGCCAAAGGCGTTATGGGTCCGTATTATCGTCAAGCCAATGATGCTCAACGTCAAGCCTTTACGCAAACCTTTAAGCAAAGTTTGGTACGGACCTATGCCAAAGGGCTTGCAGCGTATAACAATGAAAGCTATACGATTCGCCCATATACTGCCGGAAAAGACAGCAGTAAAGCAGTTGTAAGCATGGATTTTAAAACCGATACCGGAACCGTCGTGCCCATTACCTACCAGTTAATCGATATTAACAATGCCTGGAAAGTGCGTAACTTACAGCTTAACGGGATTGATATTGGTTTGACGTTTCGCAACCAGTTCGCCAGTACCGTACAAAACCAGCATGGCAACTTAGATGCCGCTATCAAGAGTTTTGTACCCACTGCCGATGCTGTGGCCAAATAAACGATGATTGCTTAAATGAGCGCCCAATTGTCAGAAACAAACCATACTCTTACCCTGTCTGGTGTGGTCGATTTTAATAACGCTAATGCCCTTTATGAGCAGGGGCTGCGCTGGCTTAAAGGTTCGTCAAGTCAGGCATTAACGCTTGATTTAAGCGCCTTAGAGCAGTCAAACAGTTTAACACTGGCTATTATTTTGCAATGGATACGTCATTTGGCTCCGCAACAGAGACTTATTTTGAGAAATACGCCGCTTAAACTTGCCGATATTATGCAAGCGTCAAATTTAAAAGAAGTATTAATATCTTGATGCTTTGGTTATCTAAATCCACCTTTCGGTCCGCTTCCTTGCGTCATAAGGATTAATCAAGCAGGGTATTGATTAATCCTTTTTCATCATCAGTACAGTTTAAAACCTTAATGAAGACTAAACCCAATCTGATAGGGTTTAGGACGTTTTGACATTCGAGCTTTAGCCCGCATTTGCGCCACGCGTACCACCACATAGCCGTTTTTTTTGATAACATGGCGATGCGTACTTAAGTCGGCATCGGCATCTAGCGTATATACAAAGGCATCAATATCGGTCGCGCCATAAACCTGTGCCGATAAACGCTGCCCTGCTCTGCCCCACAAGCAATAATCGACCACTTCATAGCCTGAAATCGTACCTGATTTTACCGCTGAGCGGGTGCCCGGCTTAAACTGGACGATTTCGTCACAATGCGGCGCAGCTAAAGCCGGTTGTGTGATTCCTCCAACCGCCAGCAAGAGCCCGGCGCTTAACCGCTTATACAGTGACGATGTGGACTTTGACATGCCTTCTCGTTTTGGATTAAAAAAAGTTAAGCTTGTATTATAAATCAATTAGATCACAAACTCACGCTTATTTATGGCACGTCCAACCACCAAATAATTTACCACATTCAACCTACCTTGTTTTACATAGCTTTATCTGTAAGGCAGCAAGTGACTTATCGGTTGGCGATTGGGCGGCATAGGCAAGCGTGCTTAACGTCAATGATTCAAGAATAAACCCCATCAACAGCCCCTGTTTTTTTAACCTTATGCTGTAAAGTGTCTCCTATGCCATTTCTTTAAAATGTCAGGGACGATTTGCAGCTAGTTAGTCATTATTGCATATCATGATTTTACAGCACTTGACCCATATCGTTTATACTTATCATAGCATCATCTCATAACATCAGCACCGATAACGTCTATGAAAATACGTATTATCACGATTGGCCAAAAAATGCCAACGTGGATTGAAACCGGCTATCAGGAATACGCCAAACGCCTTGGCCCAATGATGACGATACAGCGTTTGGAATTGCCCATGGCGCGCCGCAGCAAGACCGATTCTGAAGCTGATATTGGCAAACTGATTCAACATGAAGGCCACAGCATTTTAAACGCGCTGCAACCACGCGAACAACTGATTGCCCTGGAAGTCGGCGGGCGTGCCTTGTCTACTGAACAACTGGCGCAAACGCTTAAACAATGGAGGAATGACGGCCAGGATATCGCGTTATGTATTGGCGGGCCCGACGGTTTGAGCGAAGCAGTGCGTACCCAAGCGGCATGGCATTGGTCGTTATCACCCTTGACGCTGCCGCATCCGATGGTGCGGTTAATCGTCATTGAACAGTTATATCGCGCCATGACCTTGCTAAAGGGTCACCCCTATCATCGTGCTTAGCTGATTTTCCGATATTTAAGAGACGTTTTGTAGCCCGAACAAGGCAAATTTAATGTAAGCAGCCGTTTATTTATTGGCTTAAAACTGGCATGATAACGCCTTAATTTCTGCCCATTAACCTATGAATAACGCAAATCACGAACCAATATTAAATGCCCCCCTGATAAATGCTGAGGTTTTAGATGATGTTTTGCCGCAAACACAATGTGGTTTGTGCGGTCATGCCGATGGCTGCCTGCCTTATGCACAGGCGATGCTAGACGGTGAAGCCGCTAATTTATGCGTGCCCGGCGGTCAACCCGTGGCCGATACGTTAGCCAGGCTGTTAAACCGTGAATCATTGCCGGTCGCGCCCAGTCATTTGCCGATTATGGCCGATGGACGGCCGCAACGGTTACGCGCTGTCATTCGCGAGGCAGAATGTATTGGCTGTACTAAGTGCCTGCTGGCCTGTCCGGTTGATGCAATTGTTGGCAGTGGCAAGTTAATGCATAGTGTCATTACCGACTTGTGCACCGGTTGTGAATTGTGTTTGCCGCCGTGTCCGGTCGATTGCATTGATTTAATCGATTGGCCGCATATTCCTACGCCCGCAGAACAACAGGCCGAACAGAACGATTTACGCAAGCGTTATCAGGCCCATCAACGCCGCCTGGCAAACTCTGCACAGCATGGCAACAACGCCCCGATATTGGCTCCCCTGCCCGTTATCTCAACAGCACAGGTTAGCGATAATGCAGTTGCCACGCTGCCTTTACAAGAGGCGACACACCTGATTCAACAGGCCACGTTACGCAGTCAAATTAAAAAACTTGAACGCCAGCAAACCGTACAATTTACTGCCGAGCGCGATACTCTTCTACAGCAGCTTAAACGGCAATTATTAACGCTTTAAATTTGTGTTTTATGGTCTTATATTGAGTATTCCTATGCCTGTAAAAGATGCCAGCGCGCCCAAGGCCCTGGAATTAACGTTTGCCACACAGCCCATGCCGCCTGACCATATTTACCTTTTTTTTGAGCGATTACGCGCCCTTAATCCTACCCCCCGTACCGAATTGACCTATAACAGTACGTTTCAATTGTTGGTTGCCGTTATTCTATCGGCTCAGGCTACCGATATCAGCGTGAATAAAGCCACCACCGAACTGTTTAAAATTGCTCCAACGCCTGCCGATATTGTGGCGCTTGGAGAAGAAGGTTTGACGCGGTATATTCGCAGTATTGGGTTATATCGCGCTAAGGCCGCTAATATCGTCAAAACCGCACAACGGCTCATTGAGCATTTTAATGGCGAAGTGCCCGACACGCGCGAAGCTTTGGAAACGCTGGCCGGTGTAGGCCGCAAAACGGCTAACGTCGTGCTTAATAATGCCTTTGGACAGGCCACGATGGCCGTCGATACCCATGTTTTTCGCGTCAGTAATCGTACCGGTTTAGCCATTGCCCACGATGTTTTAGGCGTTGAATTAAAACTGCTCGAAGTCATTCCTTCCGAATTTTTAACTGACGGTCACCACTGGCTTATTTTTCATGGACGCTACACCTGTAAGGCACGTAAGCCTTTATGTGCAAGCTGTCCGGTGTTTGATGTGTGCGAATGGCCCCACAAAGCCCTTTTTGCGCAACGTTAGCCACGGCTAAACTCTGCATTAAAAGCATTTTTTATTATCATAGATTAATCATCACTAATTCATCACATTGTCATGTAAAGTCCTTAATGTCTATATAATTTTTACGCATTGGACTTTACCATGTCATACTTTGAAACGACCCGTTTAAATACACTATCGGCTAAAACGTTTCCCTTAAAAAAAGGCTATTTAGCATTATTGATGAGTTTGGGAACGGCTGCATTAACGGGCTGTAACGATAGTAACCCGCCAGTGATTACGTCAAATCCGATTACTACTACCCCAACAACCCCTCCCACAACACCCGTGGTCACCCAGCCCACTATTGCCGCCAATACCAAAGCCAGTATTGCATTATTAGAAACCACCGATATTCATACCAATATCATGAGTTACGATTATTTTAAGCTTACTGAAGATAAATCGTTAGGCCTTGAACGTACCGCTACCTTAATCAATAATGCCCGTAAAGAATTTCCAAACAACGTTTTATTAGATGATGGCGATACCATTCAAGGCACTGCATTATCAGATTATCAGGCGCAAGTTAAGCCCATCGACTGTTCACAAACCTTGGGCGTGTATAAGGTGATGAACTACCTAAAATTTGATGCTGGGAATATCGGCAACCATGAATTTAACTATGGCCTGCCGTTTTTAAATCAGGTGACGGGCAGCAATCTTAACGTTGATGGCGTCACTCCAACAGCAACGCCATGTGCCGGTCCAAACTTCCCGTTGGCCCTGGCCAATATTTTTAGTGCACGCACTCAAGCCCCCTTATTTAAACCGTATCAAATCATCACCAAAACATTTAGCGCCACCGCACCCAATGGCAGCACAGTGCAGGTTCCGGTTAAAATTGGCGTAATTGGTTTTACGCCGCCCACGATTTTAGCCTGGGACAAACGCTGGTTGGACGGTAAAGTCTATACGCAAGGCGTGGTGGAAATGGCACAAAAATACATTCCCGAAATGCGCGCTAATGGCGCCGATTTGGTTGTTGTGATGTCGCATGGTGGTTTGGATAATTCGACCTATACCCCAACGATAGAAAATGGCAGCTGGCATTTATCTAAAGTTCCGGGCGTCGATGCCCTGTTAATCGGCCATTCGCATCAAATTTTCCCTGATGCAAACAGTACGGTGCCGCAGTTTAATCTACCGGGTGTCGATAAAGTCAAAGGTACCGTAAACGGCGTGCCAACTGTTATGGCCAACTATTGGGGCAAACATCTGGGCGTGATTAAGCTTGATTTGGTCTATACCAATGGTAAATGGACGGTCGATTCCAGTGGCACCAAAGTAGAAGCGCGCAGTATCCAAAATGCTGACAAAACCTATGTTGATGTTGATGCCAACGTCGCGCCATTGGTTGCTGCCGAACATGCTGCAACGATTAATTATGTTAAAACACCGATTGGTTCGACCGATTTTAACATGACCAGTTATTTTGCTGACGTGGGCGATGTATCGGCTATTGAAATTGTCAACCAGGCGCAGGCCAAATACGTAAGTGATTACATTTCTGCCAACTTGCCGCAGTATCAAAATGTTCCGGTATTGTCAGTAAGTGCACCGTTTAAGAGTGGTTTTGCGGGCGGCAGCGATTTTACCGATGTAGCGCAAGGCAATGTGGCCATCAATAATGCGGCCGATTTATACCTGTATCCAAACACGATTTACGCGGTTAAAGTGCAAGGTAGCGATATTAAAAACTGGTTGGAAACAGCTGCTAAACGGTTTAATCAAATTGATCCTAACCTCAAAACGGCACAGGCTTTAGTAAGCAGTTACCCGGGTTATAACTTTGATATGTTTAGCTCGCCTGATATTCGTTATGAAATTGATGTGACGCAGCCCCTTAATTCGCGCATTAAAAACCTGACATACAAAGGCGCACCGATTGACCCGAATGCAAGCTTCATTATAGCAACCAATAATTATCGGGCCAGTGGCGGCGGTAGTTTCCCGGGGATTGATGGTACCAAAACGATTTATGCCTCACCGGACGCCAACCGCGATGTGTTAATCAATTATGTAAAAACTATCAAAAACATTAAGCAGGCCACCAATGGTTCAGATCGTAGCTGGCGATTTACCAAAATAAAAACGGCTGGCCCAGTGACGTTTAAATCGGCACCCAATAAATTGTCGTTGGCTCAAAGCGCCGGCTTAACCAATATTTCCGTTATCAACAATGATGATGGCGCGGGTAAAGGGTTGGCTGATTACGCAATTGATTTATCGAAATAACCGGTGACGCAATCTATTGTTAAACCCCGTTTGGAGGCTGCTATGCCTCAGATGGGCACAACGTTCAAACAATCTAAATTAACGCGCTTTTGGCCTGTCTGGGTCATCGGTGCGTTAAGTTTGGGGGCGTTATGGACACAGCATAACCAGCCGCCATCAACAGATACGCTAAACTCTAGTCAAGCGGCATTATCCAGGCAGCAAATTGACCAGTGGGGAACCTTGGCCTCAGTTCATAATAAGCAGGCGATTGCTCGCCTAGAACAGGCCGCACCCCATAACTCCTATGCTGCGGCTGTTTTGGGCCGCTGGTTCATTCAACAAGATGATACACAAGCGGTACAAGCCGGATTAGACAGGCTTAAACAGGCGGCGGCGGCTCAAGAGCCTTTAGCCGAATTTACGCTCGGCAAACTGTGGTTTAAAGGCGCTGCCGGATTAGCCCCCAATAAAGACCATGCTGTGGCACTGTTACAGGCCGCCTTGCAACATGGTCAAATGGGTGCGGCGTATTATCTGGGAGTGATTACCAAACAAGGTTATACCGGTCATGCGCCCAATGCGCTTGCGGCGGCTGATTATTTTAACCAGGCAGCCAAAGCCGGCATCGCCGACGCGCAATTTATGTTGGGCGAAATGTATTTAAATGGCGATGGGGTAGCCATCAATCCTAAACTGGCGCGCCATTGGCTGGAGGAAGCTGCCGAACAGGACCAACCGGAAGCCAGTTTAGCGTTACTGATGGCTAAGTCCCGGGGTGAACTCGGCTATGATGCGCATGACAAGGAAGGCATTGCCTATCAATCGATGGAAGCGCGCCATTCGTTACGGTTACGCCCGCCACCACCTTAAACCGTTTTGGGCAAAAAGGGCAAACATTGCGCTAAATCATGGCAACTAAGCCCAACTTGCTGACGGGTGTAGTAATCCTGGACGATTTGCGCTTGTTGCTCAAGGCCATAATGCGTAAATTGTTTTTCGGGTTTAAAATTGTAACGATAACGACGGTCGAATAAGGCTCGCCGCACGACTGCCATGCCTTGTTGAAATTGCCAAACGTGCGTGAGTTCGTGAATAAACCAACTGCGCGTGCTTAAATCCTCACGGCTAAAATCGGGCCGCATATCGTTCGGATTAAAATAAATATCGCCATTGGGACTCATGGCATAACACCGCATTATCCAGCGCACTGCACGTACTGTCACTGCCGTATAATCGATTTGGTCGGCAAATACAGCCTGCGCCATATCGATTTCCCCGGAGGTTAAGGGACGACTCGCGATCTGCCCCATTTGACCAATATATCCCAATGCCTTCCCCAGACCTGCGCCCCATTCTGAGGCAGAAGATAGCGGTTGTTTAATCAATGGCTTCGTACTGTTCATCATCAAAACTCTAGGCAAAGTAACGCGCAGCATGGTCGGCATCACAAAAAAAATGGCCGCGTTGCTGTTTGCCCTGGTTACTCACGACCAGCGTCCCACAATATTCGCACGCTTTAAGCTCAATCGTTGGCACTTTGGGTATGCGCGGATACATCAGGCGCCAAAAAAACTTCAGGCAGTACAGCACAATAACGGTAATGATTAATAATTTAAACAATACAGATTATCCAAACATTAAAAAAGCCTGAAAAAGCTCAGGCGGAACATCAGGACTAAACTACCTGACGACTAAGAGCATCGACCCGTTTTACAATGTCGGGTAGTCTGTGGCACCCCTGCATCTGCAAAACAGCCTGGCGTGCAGCAGCAAGGGACATAGCGACACAACTCACATAAAGAGGCTGCTTACTCTGCCCGCGATAAACAGCATAATGCGCTCCCATACTGTAAAATGCTCGCTTTGCAATGCCGATAACCGGTCTTTTGCATGTTAAGGCATCATACAGATATTTACCAAGCCCCGGTTTGCCATCGTCATCTAGAAATACAAACCCGTCAATGATTATCACATCATAGGGGTCTTGAACCTGTGCAAGTAAAGCCAGTATACAAGGCAATTCACGTTTATAAAACTGTCCTGATTCATAAGGTGCTGGCGATTCGAAACGTTGTGTATATTCGTTTAAAATAATGTTCGGATTCAAACCGGTAAAACGTATGGCAGCGATACCGGCCCAAGGATTTTCAAGGGGTTTGATTTCGTTTTGAGTTGCAGCTTCATTATAATAGGTGTCCAGAATAAGGTAAATAACCGGTTTGATGCTCAAAGGTTTCTCCTGGCGGCAACCGTACACTACTGCGCGCATGGTCTGCCTAATCCTCAAAAATGTGTGACAGCCGCCGTGCAACAGCCCCATTTTAACGTAAATATCGACTAAAAATAATAGCTAAGCGGTGCAAGGGTCAATAAATAGGTTAAAATAGCCCACTTCATACGTGTTGAAATGTGTTTATCCGATTTTTTTAAGCCGTTGCTGCTTATATAACCATTAGTGAATTTATTTTTAGCCATCTATCAATGCCATTTTAACGGAACTTTATTTCATGCAAGATTTAACCATTGCTTTAGCCCAGGCAAGTTTTCGAGTGGGCGATTTACTGACCAATGCTCAGCATATGGTCGATTTGGCCCATCAAGCCCGCGACCAAGGCACTCATTTAGTGGTGTTTCCCGAGCTGGCTTTAACCGGTTATCCCCCTGAAGACTTAATTTTACGGCCTAGCTTAGCCGCGCGTAATCAAGAGGCCTTTGAGGTACTTAAGCAGGTCACGGGCATTGTCATGCTGTTTGGATTTGTTGATGTTACCCCGCATGGCCGCTTCAATGCGATGGCGCTCTGGGCTGACGGACAGCAAAAAGGGATTTACTACAAGCAACAATTGCCCAATCACAGCGTGTTTGATGAAAAGCGTTATTTTATCGAAGGTCAGGATAGCGTATGCTTTTATCTGCATGGTTTTAAACTGGGCTTATTGATTTGCGAAGATATCTGGCAGCCGCAACCTATTGCCGACCTCAAAACGTTGCAGATCGACGCAGTTTTGGTAATCAACGCATCGCCTTTTGCCACCGGTAAACACGTGCAACGTTTGGCTGTCCTGCAACAACAAGCCATGCAACATCAATTGCCGATTGCTTACGTTAACATGGTGGGCGGACAAGACGATTTGGTGTTTGATGGTGCCGCCGTGGCCGTGAATGCTGATGGACAGATTGCGCTTGATGCACCCCGTTTTAATGAGGCGTTAGCATGGGTTCATCTGACGGCTGCACCGACTGACCATACTACGGTAACCAAAGCAGCTTTTACGGTACAATCTACCCAGCCGTCATTGTCGCTTGAGGCCGAAACCTATTTGGCACTGGTGACAGGGCTGCGCGATTATGTCAATCATTCAGGGTTTAACGGGGTCATTTTAGGGCTATCGGGCGGTATTGATTCGGCATTGTCCATGGCTATAGCAGTTGATGCATTAGGCGCCGCACGCGTACATGCTGTCATGATGCCCTACCGTTATACAGCAGCCATCAGTATAGAGGACGCCGAAACGCAAGCGCGTACGTTAGGCGTTAGTTTGCATGTGACTGAGATTAACGACATTATGCATGCCTTTGAGCATACGCTAGCCCCCTATTTTGCAGGATTACCCGCAGATGCGACGGAAGAAAACCTGCAAGCCCGTACTCGCGGTGTGTTGCTGATGGCCTTATCTAATAAATTTGGTCAAATGGTCTTAACAACGGGCAATAAATCGGAAATGGCGGTCGGTTATGCCACCTTATATGGCGATATGGCAGGTGGTTATGCGGTCTTAAAAGATGTTTACAAAACACAAGTTTATGAATTGGCAAGGTTTAGAAATGCTTTAGATACCCTGCCGGTTATTCCCGAACGAGTAATCGTGCGCCCGCCATCGGCCGAATTACGCCCTGACCAGACTGACCAAGACAGCTTGCCTGCATATGATGAACTCGACGCCATTTTATATCGCTATATTGAACAGGATTTAAGCGCGCAAGACATTATTGCACAAGGTTTTGAGCAAGAAATCGTGCATAAGGTCTTGGCGATGGTTGACCGAAATGAATATAAACGGGCACAATCGGCTATCGGGCCGCGTATTAGTAACCGCGCCTTTGGACGCGAGCGACGTTATCCGTTGGTCAATGGCTGGAAAATTGGCAATTAAGCACCTTTTTAACAACATGCTGTCACGCCCTGGTTTTAACGTTTTGCTGAACGCCCCAGCAAAACCGTACACCTGGCTTTTGTATTCAATATCAAGTTAACTCAATCACCTGAGTTTGCCAACTGACCGGTTCTGCTAACGTTGCCAGGGTTAATGTTAATTGTTGCCCTGCCTGTAAGGAGCCTACGCCGGCCGGGGTTCCGGTCATCACCACATCGCCGGGCATTAAACTAAAGGTCTGACTGATATGGGCAATCAAGGTCACAATATTAAATAACATATCCTGGGCCTGGCCTTGCTGTTTCATCACCCCGTCAATGGACAACGTAAAGCTCAATTGATTAAGCGTCGGTAAAAGCTGCGGTTCGAGCCAATCAGCCAAAATACAGGCCCCGTCAAAGGCTTTTGCGCGTTCCCACGGATAGCCTTTTTGCTTTAAGTCATTTTGTAAGTCGCGCAAGGTTAAATCCAAACCCAAAGTAACCCCTGAAATAGCCGCTTGTGCATGCTCTGATGTCGCATTTTTTAATGGCTGGCGACCACCAATTTTAACGCATAGTTCGGTTTCATAATGGCACGCGCCCACATCTTTTGGCAGCACAATGCCTTCAGACACATAGCGCACACTTGACGGCGGTTTTATAAATAAAATGGGTGCTTCAGGCACAGCGTTTCCTAACTCTTTAGCATGCGCGGCATAATTGCGCCCAACACACACTATTTTTGAAGGCAACAGCATGCCTTTAGAGTCCAATGCCATTATATATTCCTTAAAGTGCAATTAGTTAACTTACCTGCTTCATCGCCTTTAGATAATTTTAGACCCATAAAAAGCCAGCATTAGCCAGCTCTTCAACGTTAGTTAGCACCTTTTCATAAGGTCATTGACCCTATAAAATACTTACGGATTAACTATTTTTAAATGGTCGGCCGCATTATCGCTGGTTTGTAACGGTTTAACCGGCTGCCGTTCAGGGTTTAATACAGGCTCAGATTTATTTTCAATCACGGCGCGATTAATTTCTACCGTGCCCACATCAGTCATCGCGGGTAAATCATACATTGTATCAAGCAACACATTTTCCAAAATTGACCGCAAACCACGCGCGCCGGTTTTACGTTCAAGCGCCTTTTCAGCCACTGCATCAAGAGAATCTGGGGTAAAGGTCAAATCGACCTCTTCCATTTCAAAAAGCCGCTGATATTGACGCACCAGGGCATTTTTAGGCTCGGTCAAAATTTGAATGAGCGCCGCTTTATCTAATTCTTCAAGCGTCGCAATGACAGGCAGGCGTCCGATAAACTCAGGAATTAAACCAAATTTAATTAAATCTTCAGGTTCAACATCTTTAAACAAATCGCTGGCAGTTTTTGAGCTGTCTTTACTGCGCACTTCTGCCCCAAATCCAATCCCGCCTTTTTCGCTGCGCTGCTGCACCACTTTTTCAAGCCCGGAAAAAGCGCCCCCACAAATAAACAAAATATTACTGGTATCAATCTGGATAAATTCCTGATTAGGGTGTTTACGCCCGCCTTGCGGTGGAATAGAAGCAACCGTTCCTTCAATCATTTTTAATAAGGCTTGCTGCACGCCCTCGCCCGACACGTCACGGGTAATCGATACGTTTTCACTTTTGCGACCAATTTTATCGATTTCATCAATATAAATAATACCTTTTTGCGCCTTTTCGACATCATAATCGGCTTTTTGCAGTAATTTTTGCACGATGTTTTCAACGTCTTCGCCGACATAGCCTGCTTCGGTCAAGGTGGTCGCATCAGCCATGGCAAACGGCACATCTAGCAGGCGCGCCAGGGTTTGCGCCAGTAACGTTTTACCTGAACCGGTCGGGCCAATCAACAAAATATTACTTTTTGACAACTCAACCATGGCATCTTTAGCGCCCGATTGATTGGCCAACTGCTGACTGGCGCGCAAACGTTTATAATGATTGTATACAGCAACTGCCAGGGTTTTTTTGGCACGGTCTTGACCGATTACATAGGCGTCAAGCTCGGCCCGAATTTCTGTCGGTTTAGGTAAGGGTTTTTGTTCGGTATCGCTTGCTGTATGTTGCGCCGTAGCCGTTTGAATCAATTCGGCACATAAATTAACGCATTCATTACAAATTAACGCCTCATCACCCGCTATCAGACGTTTAACTTCGACCTGAGTTTTACCGCAAAACGAACAATGCTTTTGGGCGGTTTCTTCTTTACGACTCATTATTTAACCTCAACAAAACACAGGGTTAAAAACGGTCACATCTGGCCGATATGCCGTTTTTGCTGTTATGGCAATCCCTTAAACGCTTAAACTTGCCGGGCGATGTTCAAGGACATGATCCACTAAACCATACTCGCGCGCAGCCTCTGCACTTTTAAAGTTATCGCGGTCGGTGTCTTTTTCAACTTGCTCAAGGGGCTGGCCGGTATGTTTTGCCAACAATTTATTTAATCGCTCACGAATAAACAAAATTTCCTTGGCATGAATTTCAATATCCGATGCCTGACCTCTAAAGCCTCCTAAAGGCTGATGAATCATCACGCGCGAATTAGCCAGCGCATAACGTTTGCCAGCCGCACCGGCTGCCAGCAAAAAGGCACCCATTGAGGCCGCTTGTCCAATACAAATGGTCGATACATCGGGTTTGATAAACTGCATGGTGTCATAAATGGCCATGCCTGCCGTTACCGACCCACCGGGCGAATTGATATATAAATGAATATCTTTATCGGGGTTTTCAGCCTCTAAAAACAGCAATTGGGCCACGACTAAATTAGCCATATGGTCCTCAACTTCACCCGTTAAAAAAATCACACGCTCACGCAACATGCGGGAATAAATATCAAACGAACGCTCACCCCGTGATGATTGTTCAATCACCATAGGAACTAAAGCATTTTCAATCGTTGGCGCAGTAAAGGGAGTAGACGGATTGAACATAATGGCGCTCACTTGCAATAAAGGGGATATCCGATTCTTTTTTTAATGGGGACATTACAGTAAAAATCCAGCCTGATAATGTGGCTAGAACTAACCTTTTAACTTCAACGACAGCACAAAAAGGCGCGCAGCCTTTCTGTGTAAAAAACATGTTAAAATAAATTAACGCCAGGCACTAGGCATTGTTATGCGTATCGTCTGCATTAGTCGGGGTCACATCTTTTAAAGCATGCACCGTTTCTGCCGTAGGGTCGTCCAACGTATCTACATCGTCCTCATCTTCTAAGTCATCTTGAGCATTTTGTGCCGCCAATAACGCTTGATAATCGACCGTTTTTTCAGTGACTTTCGCTTTAGACATCAGATAATCAGCCGCTTGGTCTTCTAAAACCACGGACTCAATGCCTTGGCGTTCTTTAGCGTTACTGCTAAAAAACTCGATGACTTCTTTAGGGTCTTCATAGCTTTGTGCGATATCTTCAATATAAGCCGCCACTTGGTCAGCGTCCACTTTTAATGCCGCATCTTCAATAACCTGACCCACTAAAATACCCATTTTAACGGTATTTTCAGCTTCTTTTTGAAATAATTCATCAGGGAACAGGCTAGCATCAATTTTACCCATACCGGCAAACTGCTGACTAAACTGCGCAACCAACTGCTCGCGTTTACGGTTAATTTCCTCTTTGACCAACGCTTTGGGCACGTCAATATCATTATGCGCCAACAAGGCTTTAAACACGGCCTTTTTACCGATTAAACGACTGGCTTTACGAATTTCGCGTTCCATATTGGTGCGCACATCTAATTTTAACTTGTCAATACCGCCTTCTTTGACTCCAAATTCGGACAAAAATGCGTCATTAATTTCGGCTAACTGCGCCTGTTCAACCTTTTTCAGGCTCAAGGCAAATTGAGCCGGTTTACCTGCCAAATCGGCCTGTTGATAATCGGCCGGAAAAGTAACATCAATGGTTTTTTCATCGCCCACTTTCATGCCAACCAAACCGTCTTCAAATCCGGGAATCATTTGGCCGCTGCCAAGAACCAGTTTAAAATCTTCGGCTGAACCGCCTTCAAACGCAACCCCGTCCATTGTACCTTTAAAGTCAAAAGTTACCTGGTCGCCATTGGCTGCCGCGTCTGCTTTTTCAACCCAGGTTTGACGCTGACGACGTAAATTTTCTATCATGCTGTCGACGTCCGCGTCAGCAATCGTTGAAGTCAAACGCTCAACTTCCAGTTTATCTAACCCTTGCACGTTAACCTCAGGATAGGTTTCAACGGTAAAGGTATAGGTAAAATCGCCGTTCAGTTCGCCTTTAACTTCAGTTACTTCCGGCTGTCCAACGGCATTGATGTTTTCTTGTTGCAACGCTGCAAACAGTGTTTTGCCCATTAAATCATTTAACACATCATCTTGAATACTGGCACCATAATCGGCACGAACCCGCGATAAAGGCACTTTGCCAGGACGAAAACCATTAATTTTAACTGTACGGGCAACTTGTTTTAATTTACTTTCAAATGCCTGGCTCACTTGGCTTGCAGGTAAAGTAACCGTTAGATTGCGTACCAAACCGGTGGCTTCAGTGGTAACGTGCATAATATCCTCTTAATGTGCCTAGAAAATTGGCAATTTATACAAAAAAACGACCCAAACTCATGTCATCAAGCCCCAATGCTTTACGTCACGATTTGGGCACAAAATACTCGCCATGCTATCAATTCTTGCAGTTTATGACAAGCAACGTAACGCCTTAAAGAGGGCTATTGTAATGCTTTTAGAGGTTTAAAACTGTTTTTAATGCATTTTTTTATCAATTCATGCTAAAGCAAATCACCTTTCCAAGTTTTTTAGCATTCAACTTAAATAAAACCGCTTAAACCTTATAGTCTAGCCGGCTTTGTATTGTCTGCATAGCGCCAGGAGAGCGCCTGGATTATTTGTCGTTTAAATATGCAGATTTACACAGTTTGTTATCAATTGTTCTATGCAGTTACCGCATTTGAATTCAAATACCGCTAAAATTATGATTAAAAACAAGTGATTATATTTTATTCAAAAAAAAATAATATAAACCTCTAATTTTTGTCTAGCTTTTGTCTAGCAAAAAACTCATAATATGGCACCTGGGTTATGTCCTGCCTAAAACAGTATGCAACCCAAGGAAGGTGGGCGTTTAACGGCTTAATGCATTACTTTTACACAAGGCCTTGACTTAGGAAACAATCAATGCGCACTAATATTGATATAGATGATGATTTAATGGCAGAAGTCCTGGAGTTGACTGGCCTAAAAACAAAACGTGAAGCGGTAGAACAGGGGTTAAGGGTTTTATTGCGCCTGCGTAAACAGGAACAATTGCAGCAGTTTTGGGCTATTTTGGCGTTAGAACAGCAACCTAACACAGCCACCATTATACAGCGCAAACCTACGCATGCCTCGCAGCATACGACGTCTGATACGAGTGAGCCCTAATGATTTTGGTCGATTCTAATACATGGCTTGATTACTTTAATGGCAACCATAACCGGGCCACTCAAGCATTACATCAGTTATTAGGTAAAGAGCCGGTTTATATCAGCGATTTGGGTCTAACCGAAGTCTTGCTGGCCTTAACCCATAAGCCGCATTTGTCGACCATTCGTTATTTGTTAAGCGCGGTGCCTGTCGTTACCATTGGAGGGCTTGAATGGGCGCTGCGTACCAGTGATATGCGAACACGTTTAAAGGTTAATATTGCCACCTCTGTTGACCCCATTATACGCTCGATGCTGGCAACCTATTGTATAGAACAAAATATCTGCTTGCTCAGTGCAGATCCATTCTTTAATGAGTTTTTACCTTTAGGTTTAACGTTGGTGAGCCCCATTTTAACAACACCTTAATGTTGTCTTTATGAAAAAATTATGTTTAACTTCATCTTTTTGTATTAAATCACGCCAAGTCAATTCTGTTAAAATAGTATCAATAGTCCAGACAGCGATTATTATCCGTTCCACTTAAAACATTTTTTAGCCTGTATAAGCTGAATTTTACATGTACAACTCCATTTTTCTGACAACAGGCCTTTAAATAGGGCACAAGGTCAGACTGCTCAATCGCCTGATGCTGCTTGCCCGTTACCTTTTAATGCCACTCGGTATGCTCGCCAGAACAGCAGTTATTTAAAATCTGAAGGCGTTCGGTTTGATACCCGTGCCGCGTCTGAAAGCTGGCTGTTAACGGTATCCTGCACGTTTTCCAATCACCTATTACGCTGTAGCATGCAACCTGTACATCTGCAAAAGGCCTGCCCCAGCTAAATGGCTGACATGCGTTATGCCCAATTTTCCAAAATTAACTCTGTGTTAAATCCGGAAGCGGTTTATACTTGCCCCTGGTCATAAACCTGCTTAAACTGCATTACCCTCATGATTTAAACGTGTGTACTCTATTTGTAGTTGTACAATTGATATGTGTATAGGTGTAATAGTCACTATTTTTAAGGATTTTAACCTGTCGTGACGTCTTTAACTCAAGCAAATCCAGCTATTGCGCCCGCAGATTTAGCCCATTCTGTAGGTTACGTCAGGGCCCAAAAAATTGCCTTTGAAACACCGTTGCTGCTGGAATGCGGTCGTACCTTACCACGCTTTGACCTAATGATTGAAACCTATGGCACATTAAATGCCGATGCGTCCAATGCCATTTTAGTTTGTCATGCGTTATCAGGCCATCAACATGCAGCCGGTATTGATGCAGAAACGGGCAAAATCGGCTGGTGGGATAGCTGCATCGGGCCCAATAAAGCCATCGACACCGAACATTTTTTTGTGGTGGCGTTCAATAACCTCGGCGGCTGTAACGGCTCGACGGGTCCTACGTCCATCAACCCCGAAACGGGTCGTATTTATGGCCCGGATTTTCCCCTGGTGACGGTACGCGATTGGGTTCGCGCTCAACAGTTATTGAGCGACTATTTGCACATCAAGACGTGGCATGCCGTTATCGGCGGCAGCTTAGGCGGCATGCAGGCACTACAATGGGCGGTTGATGCACCCGACCGGTTAAGGCATTGTGTCGTAATTGCCAGCACGCCCAAATTATCGGCGCAAAATATTGCCTTTAACGAAGTGGCGCGCCAGTCCATTTTATCCGACCCCGATTTTAAACAGGGCTATTATTTGGAAGTGGGTACTTACCCTAAACGTGGGTTAATTTTGGCACGCATGGTGGGTCATTTAACCTATTTGACTGAAGATGCTATGAGACAAAAGTTTGGTCGGGACTTAAAATTAGGCAAGTTTATGTATGGCTACGATGTTGAATTTCAGGTAGAAAGTTATTTGCGTTATCAGGGTGAACGGTTTAGCCAAAATTTTGATGCCAATACCTATTTATTGATGACCAAAGCGCTTGATTATTTTGACCCAGCCCGCGATTATAACGAAAATCTAAGTGCGGCCTTACGTAAAGCTGCCTGCCGTTTTTTGATTGTGTCGTTTAGTACCGATTGGCGCTTTCCCCCGAGTCGCTCGCAGGAAATCGCCGATGCCTTGATGAATAATAAACAGGCGGTCAGTTACGTCAATATCAATGCGCCCCATGGACACGATTCATTTTTATTTCCCATAGAACGTTATGTGCAGACCTTGCGTGCCTTTTTGTTGGGTGCGGAAAAATCGACCGCTCTTTTTACTACCACGCAAAATTCCATTAAAACTTCACGATTACCCGCCGAGATCTCCGATGCGCCTTGACCAACGCCTGGCAGAACGCTGGATTACCCCCAATGCGCGCGTGCTTGATCTGGGCTGTGGCGATGGTGAATTGTTGGCCCATATGCAAACCAAGCTTAACGTACAAGGCTATGGCATAGAAATTGATGCGGCGCGCATGACTACGGCTATTGGGCGCGGCTTAAACATTATCGAACAGGATTTAAATGAAGGTTTGGGCCGTTTTGCCGACCAGAGTTTTGATTTTGTGGTTATGGCCCAAGCCCTGCAAGCGGTTGATGCGCCGGATAAATTGCTGCTTGATATGGTGCGCGTGGGCCGTGAAGCGATTATCAGTTTTCCTAATTTTGCCTACTGGAAAACGCGCAGTTACCTTAGTTTTAAAGGTCAAATGCCGGTTTCTGATGCCCTGCCTTATATGTGGTACAATACCCCCAATATTCATCTTTGCACGTTTAAAGATTTTGAGATGCTGTGTAAAACGCACGGTATTCGTATTATTAAGCGGCTGGCGGTCGACGGTGACCAACAAGGCCATTTATTTATGAAATATCTGCCCAATTTGTTTGGTGAAGTTGCCATTTATCGGATTACACGTGCTTAATCTATTTATCATGGCTCGCTCATTGAGTGTGCGGCTAGATAGTTTGACTTTTAGCGTTTTTATGGCATATTACACGCGTATGGGTTTTAAACCCTGCAGATTTAACCAATTGTATTATTTGATTCTAATAAACGAATTATTTTATAATTCAGTGATTCAATCCCGTAAAGGCTTAGACGCTCATTTAGTAAGCTGTTTCACCTATTGTGATTTTATCCAAAAGGAGTAGATTTTATGAAGAAGACCTTATTATCCACCTTTTTATTAGCTGGCACACCCCTTGCTGTCCATGCTGAATTGACCTCAAATGTCCCGTTAAGCAATGCGGTCAATGTCGGGTCAAGTTATGCTTCAATGCCTTTACCCAGTCTGCAAGCCGCCGCCCAATCAGGGAGTGCAACTGCCCAATTTTATTTGGCCAATCGTTATAAAAATGGTGAAGGCGTTAACCTCGATTTAAGCCAAGCCTTTGCCTGGTATATGAAAGCCGCCCAGCAAGGTGCAGCGCCCGCACAATTAAACGTCGGTCAAATGTATGCACAGGGTCGGGGCGTACCGGTGAATATGGCCCAAGCTAAAGCCTGGTTTAAACGTGCTGCCAAACAGGGCGATAATCGCGCCAGTTATAATCTGGCATTGCTTGAAGAACGTGACCAACATTTGTCAGACGCTTACCAGTGGTATGATGTGTCGGCGCGTGACGGCATGCTAGACTCGGCTGTACGTGACCGTGCAGAGGGCAAAATTCGTAAATTAGCAGCTAACTTGTCACCTAAAGATGTGGAAACGGCGCGTCAACGTGCTGACCAGTGGATTGCACAATAACATTAAGCCGTTACTTAATTTTGTTGTTTTAGCAAATGCCCTTTGAAATTGAAGGGCATTTTTATGCGCGTTATTTTTCTTTAATTGACCGCAGAGCATGCAAACCAGGATTAGATAATGAATTTTTTAGAGCCCGCCGTTTTGGTTTTAGCCACGCATAACGCTGGTAAGGCAGCCGAATTTCAACACTTATTTAATCAATATCATTTACCGTTGACGATTAAAACACAAAAAGAATTGAATATTAAAGCAGCTAGTGAAGATGGTTTAGGCTTTGTCGATAATGCCCTGATTAAAGCCCGACATGCGGCGCGTCTGTCCGGACAGGCTGCCCTGGCCGATGACTCCGGCTTGTGCGTGCCAGTGCTCCAGGGTCGACCCGGGATTTACTCGGCACGGTTTGCAGGCGAACACGCAACCGACGCCCAAAACAATCAAGCTTTACTTGACGCACTGCTGCCCTACCGTGGCCAACAGGCTATCAACGCCTACTATGCCTGTGTACTGGTGTTTGTACGTCATGCCGCCGACCCCATGCCTATTATTGTCGAAGCCACCTGGCATGGCGAAATTTTAGCAACTCCGCAAGGTGAAGGCGGCTTTGGCTATGATGCGTTATTTTGGTTGCCCGATTTACAGCAGACTGCTGCCCAGCTTACTCCTGATGTTAAAAGTACGCTTAGTCACCGAGGCCAAGCAATGCGTGAATTAATTCAGCGACTGACTTGACATACTCCCACCACCAAACCTAGCGGTTATGGTGGGGGAATCTTTGCGACCCATAACAACCTAAGTTGCTATCTTTCGCCATGCCACTATCGCTGAATAGTATCGGCATGAGGGAACTCTTTACACAGTAGCACGTCCTGCTACATCAGCTAACGCCTGCTGGCGTATATTGCTTGCTGCATTGGTATCACGGTCATGCTGTGTTTGACAGCTAGGACACGTCCAATTTCTCACAGATAATGGCAAATTATCTAATTTGTGATGACAATGCGAACAAATTTTACTACTGGCAAAGAACCGATTTACTTTTAGAATATTTTTACCATACCAATTTGCCTTGTAGGTAAGCAGGGTAACAAACTGACCCCAACCCACATCATTAATCGCTTTGGCAAGTTTTCGATTTTTTACCATGTTTTTCACACCTAAATCTTCTATCGCATAGCTTGTCGCTTGGTTTTCACAGATAAGGCGATGCGTGATTTTGTGGTGTAAGGTGTCTTTATATCAGAACGCCTCTCAGACCTTTTCAATATATGCTTTTTTCACCCGGTGGCCGCGTTTTAAACCTTCGGTGAAACCACATATACTGCGTTGGCGCGATGGAAATCATACTTTCCAGTAGTTCATTGACCCGTACCGCGTCCGCATGTTCGTCTGGGCCTGGATAGTCTGTCAATGGTGCGGTAATGGTAATATGATAATGCGGTCGGCGGTCGTCCTGCCGGTAAAAATGAATCCCCATAACGGCCGATTTATCAATTGCTGCCAAACGGCGCGGTATGGTAATGGTTGCGGCCGATACGCCAAAAAACGGCGCCATAATACCCTGCTTTAAACCAAAATCCTGATCGGGTGTATACCAGACAATGTGCTTAGATTTTAAAGCTCGCACCAAACTGCGCATGTCGTGGTAAGAAATTTGCTGGCGATAAATGGATAAACGTGCTCGATAAATCAACCACTCAAACAAGGCATTATTTTGCGGACGATAGACAATGCTTGCCTGAAAAAACCAGTTACAAATCAGTCCGCCCAAATCCAGTAAACTATAATGCGCCCCTAATAATAAAATGCTTTGGTCTGCTTGCTGGGCATTAACGATATGATGCAGACCACTAA
Organism: Moraxellaceae bacterium; assembly: GCA_018260315.1. Lineage (GTDB taxonomy): Bacteria > Pseudomonadota > Gammaproteobacteria > Pseudomonadales > Moraxellaceae > JAGLBJ01. The sequence continues at coordinate 43,775 of JAGLBJ010000005.1, forward strand.
TGGTTACTTTTCCCCAAAAACGTTCAGGCCGATACCACGCGTCCAAACTTTCAAACAGGCCAATAGCTGCATTGATAAACACTTCGCGCGCCATGGTGTCATGTTCATCGGCGCTTTTATCGGGAAAACACAACGCTAAATTGACCAGCGTTTCATGTCGTCGTTTGTGCGCCCATCTGTATCCCAAACGCCCGATATGCTGAGCCAACCGATATTGCCGTGACCAATTTAAAAATGTCAACGTCCATAGCATGCCAATCGCCACCCACCATAGCCAATACTGTGGCAATAAAAAATGCCAGTCAAATGCAGGTTTTGGGCCATGTTGCAGCCGCTTAGGCATACTCACTAACAGATCATCTCACATAAACCCTGATAAACAGGACCAATTAATGACATTGATGCACGCGCGCCCAGTCGGCTTGTTGTTGCGGGCTAGTCGCTTGTAAATCAGGAAAGGCGACTTGATCGGGCTGTTTTAATCCCAATGATTTGACCGGCGTACCCGGGATTTGAAGCGCCATCAATAACCCTTTTAAGGCATTTTTCATATCGGTTGAACGTACTGAACGCTGCATATGCTGTAAAACATACGCCATATTACCCCGTTTTAAAATTAAATAACCGAACCCGTAAGTATGACCATCTGCACCCGCGCGACTTTGTAGCGCATAATAAGCCGGTCCCACTGCCGTATTAACCGCCGTCTGTTCAACTACCGTGCCGCCTGTATTAACCGATTGCAAATAATAATTGAGTACGGCCTGTTGCGCCATTTTATCGTCGGCTCCGTCGGGCACTTCAATACCGGAATGATGCAGGATATTAACGGCATCAATGCGAAAAAAACGACCAAAATAATCAACAATATCGGTGCCTGTGCCCAAAGCGCTACAATGTTCGGTCACCTTCACACGGCCTCTAAAGACTGCGGCACTTAAATCCAGGTCAAACTGCTGCACTGGCGCGTGATAAATTTGTTGTAACTGCGGTGTTGGCGTTGGCACCTGAGAAGACTGTTTAGCCATATGATGACTACAACCACTTGTCATAATGCCTAATCCGGCCATGGTACTGACCTGTAAAATCCGTTTTAAAGGGTCCATATTCGCCTAATCTCCTTGGCTGATTGCTTCTAGTTGTGTCCATCGGTCTAGCTTTTCCATAAGTTGTTGTTCAATTGCGGCTAAGCGTGCTGAGGCTTCGGTTGCCACTACTTTATCGCGCACATACCATTGACCATCGGCCAATTCGGCCTCAAGCGTTGCCTGCTCTGCTTCTAACGCCACGATTTCTTCCGGTAACAATTCGAGTTCCCGTTGTTCTTTATACCCTAATTTTCCTTTTTTAGCTGCTGTAGCCGCTATATTTTTTACAGGCGCTTTTACAGCCATTGGTTTGGTTTTGCTTAAGCGTTCTTGTTCAGCACGTTGAAGTAAATAATCCTGATAACCCCCTACATATTCCTCGACGCCCCCTTTGCCATCAAAGACCCAGGTTGAGGTCACGACGGCATCTACAAAGGCACGATCGTGGCTGATTAACAACAGTGTACCGGTATAACCTGCCAACAAATCTTCCAATAATTCCAGCGTAATCATATCCAAATCGTTGGTGGGCTCGTCCATGATCAATAAATTGGACGGCTTTAACAGTAAACGCGCCAATAATAATCGATTACGCTCACCGCCTGATAACGCTTTAACCGGTGTACGGGCACGCTGCGGGGCAAACAAAAAATCCTGCAAATAACTTAAAATATGCCGCCGTTGCCCGTTGACCTCAACAAAATCGGCGCCCCCACTGACATTCTCCAACACCGTTTTTTCTAAATCTAATTGGTCACGCAATTGATCAAAATAGGCCACTTCTAATTGTGTGCCGGTTTTGACCTTACCGCCATGCGCCTGTTCACCCAATAGTGCCCGAATTAAAGTGGTTTTACCCACACCGTTATCGCCAATTAACCCAATACGGTCGCCGCGCATGACCATAGCCGAAAAATCATTGACTAACACGCGCTCGCCAAAGGCTAAATGCAGATGTTCAATATCAAACACCAATTTACCCGAACGATTGATATCCTGCGCCACCAGGGTTGCTTTACCCTGTTGACTGCGCCGCGCCCGTGCCTCTTCGCGCAAGGCTTTTAAAGCACGCACTCGGCCTTCATTACGCGTTCTTCGGGCTTTAATCCCTTGTCGAATCCACACCTCTTCTTCGGCTAATTTTTTATCAAAATTAGAATTTTGTTTTTCTTCAGCTTCCAATTGCTGGGCTTTTAATTCCAGATAACGCGCATAATTACCGTCATAACTGCGCAACGTGCCCCGATCCAGCTCGACAATGCGTGTTGCCAAACGGTCTACAAAAGCGCGGTCATGCGAAATAAACAGGAGCGTAAGACTTTGCCAGTCAAGTAAAAATTGCTCAAGCCATTCAATACTTTCAACATCTAAATGATTGGTTGGTTCATCTAGCAGCAACACATCAGGCTGCGTCAAAAGAGCACGCGCCAACAATACCCGCCGTTTACGTCCACCCGACAATGACGATAAATCAGCTTCACCGTCTAAATTCATTTTACCCAAAATCGTCTGCACTTGCCGTTCAAGCGCCCAGCCGTTTTGTGCGTCTAGCTCAGTTTGCAAGTGCCCCATGCGCTCACAAGCCTCCATATCGCCTACCGCACATAAATCACTTGCGGCATGATAATCCGCCAATACTTGCGCGACAGGCCCCGCTCCGTCAGCGACAATATCGGCTACGCGGCCTTGTGTCATGGGGACGTCTTGCTCAAGCAAGGCTAAACGCAAGCCATTGGTTTTGCTGACTTCGCCACTATCGGGCAGCAGGCGTCCATCTACCAATTTAAGTAAGGTCGATTTTCCTTCACCATTGCGCCCAATAACACACACCCGCTCACCCCGTTCAAGGCTAAAAGCTGCGCCATCTAATAACGCCGGGCCGCCAAAGGCTAAATGAATATCTCTTAAACTAATTAATGCCATACGCTATACTATTCACTCTAAAAAATGGAAATGGCTTTATGTTAGATGACTTAGACACAATGCACCTGACCGAACAATCATCAAATACGGCTCGCATTGACGAACTTGAGCAACGCGTCATGTTTCAAGATGATTTACTCGAACAATTAAACCAAAGTCTTGTCACTCAAACCCAACAGATTTTGGCATTACAACAGCACTTAAAACTACTCTATCAAAAACTCGCCCCGCAACTTACCCAAACGCCTTTGGTAGAAGCGTTTGAGCCTTTATATGATATTCCGCCGCATTTTTAAGGCTTTAGAAGTGGGTTAAAATCTGTTAAACGTAAGGATTATAAAACCCCAAACGCGCTAACGTTCCAATTTCCAAACCTTCCATAAGGGCAGCTTCTGCATCGCTGTGCACATGGTCATAGCCCAATAAATGCAATACGCCATGCACTATTAAATGCGTTAAATGGGCTTGAGGGGATTTATGCTGCGCAACCGCTTCATCAACCACCACCGGCACGCAAATCACTAAATCCCCCAAAGGCTCATAGCCCAATTGTTCCACCATCATTGGTGAGACTTCGGCTGCAAATGATAAAACGTTGGTCGGTTTATACTGTCCACGATATGCCAAATTTAACGCATGACTTTCATCGCGCCCCACCATACGCACTGTTATTTCTACACGATGCTTATAATGAATGGTATATAAAGTCGCCAAAACTGCTTGTTCCACGGCGGCTATTTCCACCTTTAATTTTGGGCTGCGATACACCTGCTGGACTGACAACTGCATTATGACAACGTTTCATCAGATGGCATGGCTCCTGTATGCTGGGCATCGGCTGCCTGGTCATGGGCTTGTTGTAAAGCCTGCGCCTGCTGCTGCCGCGTACGTTTTTCAGTGGCTGTACGCTGCTGAATATCGTCCCAGCCTTCGTACGCTTCAACAATTTTTTGTACTAATTGATGACGAACTACATCGCGTGAATGAAACCGGGTTATATGAATTTCTTCAATATTTTCAAGCACTCGCAGCGCATGCGATAAGCCTGACTGATGACCGCGCGGCAAATCGACCTGCGTAACGTCACCGGTAATGACCGCCCGTGAGCCAAAACCCAACCGCGTTAAAAACATTTTCATTTGTTCAGGCGTGGTATTTTGTGCTTCATCTAAAATTACAAATGACTGATTCAACGTGCGGCCCCGCATATACGCAAGCGGTGCCACTTCAATCACCTGACGCTCAATCAGTTTGGCGACTTTTTCAAAGCCCAACATTTCGTAAAGTGCATCATATAATGGACGCAAATAGGGGTCGATTTTTTGGGTTAAATCTCCCGGTAAAAACCCTAATTTTTCGCCCGCTTCAACAGCCGGACGTACCAGTAAAATTCGTTGAATTTCGTTGCGCTCAAGCATATCAACGGCTGCCGCAACTGCCAAATACGTTTTACCCGTACCGGCAGGCCCGACACCAAAAGAAATATCACTTTGCAAAATACGCCGGACATAACGCGCCTGATTAGCGCCCCGAGGCCGAATTTTACCTTTACGAGTTTGCAACCAGACTTGTAGCTCTGCATCGGGCGTGTCATCATCTTCAAGCTCACGCTCAGTTTGGCTGCCTTGAATCATGACATGTAACTGTTCGGGACGAATATTGCGATTATGTTCGGTTTCATCATATAAGCGCTGCAATAAACTTTCAGCCCGTTCAATTGCAGCAAGCTCACCTTCCAAAATAAAGGCATCGCCGCGCTGTGCTACACTGATTCCAAGCCTTTGCTCAATAAGTTTTAAATGAGCATTATACGCGCCTAACATCGACTTTAAACGCTCAAGCGTCATGCCCGTAAATTCAACTGTACGACTTAAAGTGGCTGCCAAGAAAATTCCTCATGGTTAATGGATACGGTAAACAACACGTTTAGGCTCCTGTAAACCTTAAACGTTATGCTATCTACATAACATCTAAAACACTATTTTACAAGTCAACGTTAATCAGATAACGCACTTATACCTTCGACCGCAATCACTTTTGCTTCAACCAAATTCATGCTGCAAATACGCGTAACTTCTACCGTGGCAAAGCGACCAAGCCAGTCCTGTGGCCCGACAAACTGCACCAGGCGTGTATTATCAGCGCTTGCAAGCAGCATGCCTGGCTCTCGGTCATTAGGCTTTTCAATCAACACACGTAACGTCTGACCCAGCATGGCATCAGTTTTAGCAATGGTAGACGCTCTAATCACTTGCTTTAATTGATTTAAACGTTCTTTCTTAACCGATTCGGGGGTCGCATCCGGCAGTTCAGCCGCAGGCGTACCGGGACGTTTAGAATAAATAAAACTATACGAATGGTCAAAATCCAAGTCTTTAACCAGTTGCAGCGTTTCCTCAAATTCCGCATCGCCTTCTGCCGGAAAACCGATAATAAAATCGCTGGATAAATGCAAATCAGGTCGCACAGCCCGCAGTTTTTTGATTTTTTCAATATACACGTCAATGGTATGATTACGTTTCATGGCTGCCAGCACTGCATTTGAACCACTTTGTACCGGCAAATGCAAATGCGATACCAGTTGCGGCAAATCGGCGTACGCAGCAATCAGTTCATCGGAAAATTCTAACGGGTGACTGGTGGTATAACGCACGCGGCCAATGCCGGGAATCTGCACCACCAAGCGCAACAATTGCGCAAAGTTACACACTTGACCCTCATGCGTTTCGCCGCGATATCCGTTGACATTCTGACCCAATAACGTCACTTCACGCACACCACGCGCGCCCAAGCTGGCAATTTCTGCAATCACGTCATCTAACGGCCGCGATACTTCCTCGCCGCGTGTATACGGCACCACGCAAAACGAGCAGTATTTTGAACACCCTTCCATAATGGACACAAAGGCTTTAGGACCTTCGACGCGAGGTTCGGGCAAAAAGTCAAATTTCTCAATATCGGGAAATGAAATATCCACCAAACTGATTTTTTTCGCCCCCTGGTAATGCTGCGCATGATGTTGATTAAGTAAATGAGGCAATCGATGTAGCGTTTGTGGTCCGAACACCATATCCACGTATGGGGCCCGTTGTTGCAAGGCTTCACCTTCCTGCGATGCCACACAGCCACCAACACCGATGACTACATGCGGATTTTTTTCCTTGAGTTTACGCCACCGCCCCAGTTCGCTAAACACTTTTTCTTGGGCTTTTTCACGAATTGAGCAGGTATTCATCACTAAAACGTCTGCTTCAGCCGGGTTTTGCGTCAGCACATAACCATGACTCTCACCCAACAAATCGGCCATTCGGCTTGAATCGTAGGCATTCATCTGGCAACCCTGCGTTTCGATATAAAGCCGCTTACGGACAGGTGCCAGATCCTTTGCAGGAGCGCTTAATACTGACGGATCAAAGACTTGCACACTCATGATATTTACGTAATTCCTAGATGTTTGATGCACATGGCGCTAAATGCATATTTAATCGTCCATTTTATCATACTTTTAGCACCAGCATGACCCTGCCAACTCTATAATGGTTCACCCAAAGTAGCTTTAAATACCAGACAATGCCGTACTTACATCACCGGTTTAATTTTGTCAAGCAATGTTAACGTTTTTTGCCAGTCAGATAATAGTTTAATCTGTACGACCTTAGGTTTTTATCCATAAACCCCTAATACAGGGACAACAATTCAGGAAAATCGGCACGGCCTGCAAATTTGGCTAGAAGAGTTCTGCGGTCACGCTATCCCACCGAACGTCCGTATTTATCCTCGTCTAAACTTGCCTGATGATAAATTTCAAATACGCGGGCTAATTTATCGGCTGCATCTATTTCGTCGAGTTTTTGTTGCAGCGTGGCAATCAGTTTTTCATCAACCTGTTTTTGCAGTCCTTCTACTTTTAAATATCGAAATATATTCAATATTCCCAAGTTAGCCGTTCTGTGACCTTGCTCTACATGACCAGCCCGCGCTGCCACCATATACTCCGGGTTAATATGCGCATATTGCTCATCAAATGCCGGAAATAACATAATACAGATTAGCCGTCAATTTAAAATCGCCATAGGCACCATCACCGCCCAGGGTTATAACAGCCTGATAACGTTTAAAATTTTTGGCACAGTCGGGTAACTTGTTATCTGTAAAAGGAGTTAATGGGGCATAGCCATTGGTAAGCATACAAGCATGGACTTTGAGTATAATCAGCCGTTTAAAATCGTCATATTTTTTGGTAATTTGGCATTGGGTTGATGAATATGCGCTTTTTCACCGGTTTCACGTTCGATTCTATTCTGTTCTGCCACCCTTTGCGCCAGTTCTAACAGATAAATTGAGCCGTCGGGGTAATAGAAAGTACCTCGGATATCGTAGATCACCAGCCCAAATCGCGAGCCATCAGGCGTATCACCCGCAGCAATTCACTGTTAACCAAATGCTCAACAAATGGTGCTTTTACCTGCAACACATCAGGCGAAGGAATAGCCACTGCCTCAAGATTCGGTTGGTCGGGTATTTCATTTTCGGCATTTAAATAACTGTCAATAAAGACATCGGAATAATTCATGCTCGACGCCTCGGCAGTCAAGCGCCAGCCCAACTCCAGAATTGAGGCTGCTGGTAGCGATGGGAGTAGTACGCAGCACATCAAAATCGGCCTTAGCGACCGATAAACTGCTGTCAGTCCCGGCCGCGAGTGCAGGATATTGAGCCGTATCCCAAATGTATAAACTCGGACACATTTAATTTACCTCGTTTTAGAGTTTTACATAAAAAGTTTACTTTGCTGGCATGCTCAAATCGTTAATCCGGTATCGTATTTTTTTCTTTGCCTGCCATTAAATAACGAGATATATGAAATTTTCTTAAGTTACCTAGGATATATTTATTGTCATTTATTTAGGCTATTTATTAAGCTTATTCAGTCTATTAAACACACATAAAAAAACCCGCCAAAGCAGGTTCTTAAACGACATCGTTAACTTAAAAAAGCTTATTTTGCAGCAGCCGCAGCTTGCGTTTGTGCCACTTCTTCAGCAAAGTTGACTTCTTTTTTCTCAATGCCTTCGCCCACTTCCATACGGGCAAATTTTTGAATGGTCATGCCATCGGCTGCCAGGATATCTTTAACTTTTTTCTCGTTATCGATGACGTAGGCTTGACGGGTTAAAACCACTTCATTTAAATATTTATCCAAGCTGCCGGTAATCATTTTTTCAACGATTTCTTCAGGTTTGCCCGACTCACGCGCTTTACTTGCAAAAATATCTTTTTCACGCGCCAACACATCAGCAGGCACATCTTCAGCATTTAAAGCTACCGGGTTAAAAGCAGCAACATGCATTGCCATACCTTTAGCCACCTCTTCACTGCCACTAGCATACGCGACGACAACGCCAATTTTTAAACCATGCTGATAAACCGCCAAATGGTCGCCTTCTACAATCGTGGCACGACGCACCTGGATATTTTCACCGATTTTTTGTACCAATGATACGCGAGCCTCTTCAACTGTTTGACCATCGCCATAAGCCAACGCACCAATAGCAACAGGGTCGGTTGCATGGTTTGCCAAGGCAACTTCAGCCACTTTTTTGGCAAAATTGGAGAAATTATCATCTTTTGCCACAAAATCGGTTTGGCTGTTGACTTCAAGCATTAACGCACGATTGCCATTTTGAGCAATGATAATGGCGCCATCAGCCGCGATATTACCGGCCTTTTTAGCGGCTTTAGCCTGACCCGACTTACGTAAATTATCAATGGCTACTTCGATATCACCGACGGTTTCTTCCAGAGCTTTTTTGCATTCCATCATGCCAAGGCCGGTACGGTCACGTAATTCTTTTACCATGCTTGCGCTAATTGCTGCCATCTTGGTGTCCTTATTCATTTAAAGATTATGGTAAAAATCAGAGGCAATACATCAGCTAAAACAGTCAGATAGGCTGTAACGCCGGTATTGTAATTCGCCTCATCTATTAAAAAACCAACAAACTAAAAAAGACACAGGATTCGATTAGCGTTTAAATGGTTTAAACCTTCATCGGCCAATATGTCTTTTTTACAACTGAGTGACGATATCGAGTAAATCGCCTAGCCCACACCTAGTCCATTATAGTCACTGAATATAACCAAACGATGACGTTTAACCAAAAGGTTGTTAAGGCTTTAGGCAATTGATCCTTCACAGTCTAGCGCATAGCTCACTCATACAGAACAAGCCATGCGCCCTGTTTGATTAATGCGTTATATCAGACTGTACAGGCTCAGCAGTACCGGTGGTCGTATCAGCCGTGCTGTCAGTTGCCTGACTAGCTGCTTCAGCATGTTTTGCTTGTGCATTACTTTGCGATTGGGCATATTCTTTACCCGCTAAAATCGCATCGGCCATAGCACTGGCATACAACGTTACGGCACGAATTGCGTCGTCATTTCCAGGGATAATATAATCCACATTATCAGGATTTGAGTTTGTATCGACTATCCCGATAACCGGAATACCCAAATTTTTGGCTTCCTTAATCGCAATCGCTTCATGGTCAACATCAATTACAAAAATAGCATCGGGTAAACCACCCATATTTTTAATGCCGCCTAAAGCACGCTCTAATTTTTCCATCTCACGGGTACGCTCCAAGGCTTCACGCTTGGTCAATTTAGCAAACGTACCATCTTGTGACTGACTTTCAAGCTCTTTTAAGCGATTAATCGATTGACGTAAGGTTTTCCAGTTGGTCAACATGCCGCCAAGCCAGCGATGGTCAACATAAGGCATGCCCGCACGTAGTGCCTGCTCGCGAATAATTTCGCTGGCTGCGCGTTTAGTGCCCACAAATAACACTTTATTTTTTTTGCTGGCCAAATTGTTTACATAATTAAGCGCATCATTTAACGCAGGCACCGTGTGCTCTAGGTTAATGATATGGATTTTGTTACGCGCGCCGAAAATAAACGGCTTCATTTTAGGGTTCCAAAAACGGGTTTGGTGCCCAAAGTGAGCGCCTGCCTGAAGCAAGTCGCGCATACTAACTTGATACTCTGCCATAATAATACCTGATAAAAAACAATGGGTTAGGCCTCCATACGCCCGCAATATCCACTTTAATCAATGGCATAATATCCTTCGACTAAGCACCCAGATAGTGTGACGGCGTATGTGTGGATTTTTCCTTTATGTCTGGTTAAGGTTAACCCTAAACAGTTCATGGAAGGGCGCAGAGTATAGCATAATCTTAAGCCAATGTTAAGCCTCAATCGATATAAAAGACTAAACCTACTCTTATGCGTTCATCGTTATTTATAAAGGCAGATGTTTAGACAGACTGTTTTTTAAGATATCAGGTCAAGCCGTTCGATATTGACTTAGCTGTGCAAGGGTATTAGCCATTTTATTTTCGCTTAATGCTTTAATAAATTGTAATTGAATTTTATGTTCATGACTGACCTGGGATTCACCAGGTTCTGTGCTATTATCTGAAAAATTATCCAAAATATCTTTCCAGTTAATGACATTTTCGGCAATATTAGCAAAATATTTAACCTCTTGCGTTGCAATTCCCTCGACTAAACACTCAATCGCCGCAAAAATCTCTAAAACCCCTTGATGAGCATCATTATCTAACTGCGAGGTATTCTCATTCAAGTTAATTTCGGCTAATAATTCCTTACATTCCGCAATGTTGATTAACGTATAGTCAAACCAAGCAGCCTGAATGATAGCCTCAAACATCTCATAAATTTCGGTTGATTTAGTTAAATCGATAAACGCTTTTTTAATCAAGGGGTGGCTTAATAAGGCTTCACAGCACCACGCCCCAAATTGACTTTTTTTGCGCCAAGGTCAAGGGTTCAAGATGCTTGCTTATACTGGTGATATGTTGGTCTATCGTTTTCATGTTATACCCTGATGAATGCTTTAATGGAGTTATAGATAAGCGTTTTACTACTTTTGCGTCTTACTACTTTTATAGTGGCATAAACTGCTATGGTACCTGCTTTCTTATTACACGCTTTAAATTATACAAACGGCCTAAAATAAACCCGAATGTATTTTTAAGCGTTTAGCAGTATACTCATTTAAGGTGACATTGTGAATGTTTAGTCTTTTAAAAACAGCTCTTTTTAAGATGTTTAGTTCTTAAATGCCATTAAAAAAAACAGTTTAAGGATTAAGCAGTTGTGCTCAAAATTAAATTAACGCTATCATACGTGTTTATTCCTAAGCTATATGCTATGTCTTCTACTCTTAAGCTGTCTGTTTTTAAGGCGACTATTTCCAAGCCTCCTGTTGTGCTATTAATGGGCCCAACGGCAAGCGGGAAAACGGCTTTGGCCTGCGAATGGTATAAACGCGGCGATGTTGAATTAATTTCGGTTGATTCAGCTTTAATTTATCGCGATATGAACATTGGGACAGCAAAGCCCTCAGCGCAAGAATTATTAGAGTTTCCTCATGCTTTAATTAATATTTTAAACCCCACTGAAAGCT
>JAGLBJ010000060.1 GCA_018260315.1 Moraxellaceae bacterium
ATTTTAAAAAAAACGTCTTAAAAATCGTCCCTTAAAAATAACGAAACGCACAGAATAGTACGAAAAGCTAAACCATCGTATCGTCCTATTTTGTGCATTAATGTGATTTAAAGCATTAATAAATCGTTTAAATCTTTAGAGAATTAATTCGTTTTGGCATGCTGCAAGTTAGCATGTTGCAAGGCTTGCTGAGCCTGAATCGCCGTCAATGCAATAGTATATACAATATCTTCCACCAATGCCCCGCGCGATAAATCATTGACGGGTTTATTTAAGCCCTGCAACATGGGCCCAACGCTGACCACGCCCGCACTGCGCTGCACGGCCTTATAAGTAGTATTGCCCGTATTTAAATCGGGGAATACAAACACTGTCGCCTGTCCTGCCACTGGTGAATTGGGCGCCTTTTGACGGCCTACACTTTCGATGGCCGCGGCATCGTATTGTAATGGTCCATCAATGACAATATCGGGCCGGCGGTCGCGCACAATTTGCGTCGCTTCGCGGACTTTATCGACATCCATACCGGTGCCCGAATCACCCGTTGAATAGCTAATCATGGCTACTTTAGGCGTCAAACCAAACGCGGCGGCAGAATCAGCACTTTGTATGGCAATCTCGGCCAGCTCGGCAGCGTTTGGGTCGGGGTTAATCGCGCAATCGCCATAAACGATGACCTGTTCAGGTAATAACATGAAGAAAATAGACGATACCAGCGAGAATTGCGGCGCGGTTTTAATCAGTTGAAACGCCGGCCGCACTGTATTGGCCGTGGTATGTACCGCACCCGATACCAACCCGTCAACCTCCCCCAAATACAGCATCATGGTGCCTAAAACGACAGTATCGGCAAGCGCAGCTTCGGCTAAATCTGCTGTTAATTTACCACTACGCCGTTCTACCATAGGTTGAATGTAGCGTTGGCGAATGCTGTCGGGATCAATGATTTGCAGGCCTTCAGGCAATGTTAAACTCAAACCGGCTGCTACAGCCTGCACGTCGTCGGGTTTAGCCAGTAAAATGCAATGCGCAATGCCGCGCGTTTGGCAAATTGCAGCTGCCTGCACGGTACGTGGCTCTGCGCCTTCAGGTAATACAATGCGTTGCGGGCTGGCTTGTGCTTTTTGCACCAGGGCATATCGAAAAGCAGAGGGTGAAACCCGATTAACCGTTTGTGAACTGCTTTTGGTTTTAAGCCAGCTACGGTCTAAATACGCTGCCACAAACGCGGTCACCTGTTCAGCGCGCTCAATATCATCGATAGGGATTTCGCGGTCAATGTGCGCTAGCCGACTGACCGTGGTAAATGAATCGTCCGGCACGCTCAGTACGGGCAACCCAAGCCGCAATGCTGGCCGGCAGAAATCCACCAATAATGGCGACGGCATAAAACCACCAGTCAACAATACGCCCGCAAGCGGCACGCCATTCATACTGGCCAGTGCTGCCGCGATTAAAATATCTTCGCGATCACCCGGTGTGACAATTAAACTGCCGACTTTAAATTCAGCCAACACGTTGGGCACCGTGCGGGCGCATAAACTGGTTGACTGCACGCGGCGTTTTTTATCGCCTTCGTTAAGCCAGGTGGCGTTCAGTGCAGTTGCAATGTCCTGCACACGCGGTACGCTTAAATGCCGGCTAAACGGTACCATGCCCAGTATTTTAAAGGTATCGGTTCCGATATGCGGCGATGATTGTTGCAGTTGCCGGGTAAAATTAGTCAATTCGGTTGCCAGCAAGGGCTGAGGCAACGGTGCATGACCCGCCAAAAATTCAGGCTCCGGCAAACCTTTAACGCGCATTAAAATGGCCCCGACGGTCCGGTCAGCTTCTACCCCACCAAAAGGCCTGGCGTAAATATCCAGCATATCGGCAGTCGCTTCAGGGTGTGCCATATCCGCCGTCGCAACTAAAATAACCTCTGCATTGAGGGCTTGCGCCAGTGCCACATTAAGCTGAATGGCATAGCTACTTTCGCTACTGGCAAGCATGCCTTCTACAATAAGCGCATCTTTACCTTGACCTGCGGTTTGATATAGAGCCACCACATCTTCAAGCAGTTCATCGATGGCCCCCGTCCCCAGCATGTGCTCAGTACGGGCTTGCTCTATCGAAGGCGGTACGGTTTCATGCAATATCTGACTAAGCAACTGGGCTGTATGGTCAGCTTTTGCGACGGGCGGCGTGCCGGTGCTTAACGCGGCATGATGTTCTTGGGCAAAGGGTTTTAAAAATCCAGTTTTAAGACCCAAACTGTCAAGTGCACGAATCATGCCTAAACTGGCTGACGTTAAGCCTACCCCAAAACTGGTGGGAATCATTAAATAGGTTTTCATATATCAACTCACGGTTTGTTCAGATCTATAGATTGTAACTGGCGGCCATGCGCTTTTAAAAATACCGTACATTCTTTATAGCCCAATTAATGGACGGGTTTCGGCTGCAATACGGCCTTCTTCATCGGTCGGAATCACCCAAAGCTGCAAACCGGCGCCTGTATCAATACGGCCTTCTTGACCGCGTGGCAATTGGTCATTTTTATCTGTATCTAAATGAGCCTGAAAATGTGGCAATAAGGCGATAGTCTGAGCGCGAATACCGGCTGAATTTTCCCCAATGCCGCCCGTAAAAATAATGCCATGTAACACCGGCAAGCCACATGACAAGGCCGCAAGCGACTTGGCCAACCGATAACAAAACACAGCAATGGCAAGTTGTGCGCCTGCATGACCGTCGGCAACAGCCTGCTCTAAAGTACGCATATCGTTGGATAATCCCGACAATCCAAGCAGCCCACTTTCTTTATTCAACAGTTTATCGATACGAGGCAAGTCCCAGCCCAGGACCCGTTGCAAATGTCCATGTAAACCCGGGTCAACGTCACCACTACGCGTACCCATGACCAACCCTTCAAGCGGTGTTAAGCCCATACTGGTATCGACACTCTGCCCATTCCAGACCGCACAGGTCGAGCACCCGTTACCTAAATGCGCGCTGAGCCAGCCATAGGGCGTTTGATGTTGATTTAACGTACTGGCGCGCTCGGTGACATAGGCATGACTGGTACCATGAAAGCCATAACGTCGAATTTTTTGTTCGGTATAAAGCAACTCAGGCAGCGCATAACGGTAGGCTTTTGGGGGCATGCTATGATGGAAAGCCGTATCGAACACAGCCACTTGCGGCAAATGCGGAAATACGGCCAGAGTCGCCTCAATGCCCATAACGTTTGCAGGATTATGCAGTGGAGCTAGTGCAATGAGTTCGCGTATTTTTTGTAATATATCGGCATCAATACGCTGTGCACTGTTAAAAAATTCACCACCATGCACCACGCGATGACCAATAGCCATCGGCATTTGCTGCCCCAAGCGCGCTAAAATAGCCTGCAAGGCATGGGTATGCTGAGCGTTTGGCATATCAATGCTAAATTTTTGTGCCTTATCATGACCAGACAGCTTAGCTTCAGGCGTGCCCAAATTTTCTGCCAAGCCTTCTATGCGCTCATTACGCGGCTGCTCGGTATTTTCGATAAGGGCATATTTAATAGAGGACGAGCCACAATTAATGATTAATACAGGCTGATTTTCTGGGGTCATTTCGGGCATGCCACTATCCTTAAGCGTTTTTAAATAACATAAATAGTAAAGGGTCAAACCTGAAATCATACAGCATAAATATGACAATCAGCAGCAACTATTCCTTTAGCCAGCAGTCAATTTAAAAAGCATAACGTCACATAGCTCAAAAATCGATACCAGTTATTTATTATAACTATTAATTCAACCTAAAATATATTATTTATTATTCTAAACCGTTCAAATGAAATACCAATCTTGCTATGATGAAGTTGTTTAAAAAGAAAGCTATTATAAGCGTCTTTTATAATAGTGTCTTTTCAAACATCATTAAAGATTAAAGACTAGTGCTTTGATGCTTTTAGAAATCACAAGCGAGTTGATCACATATTTCTTTATTATTTTAAATTTATCAGGATTGCCTTATGAACAAATCCATACGTTCACTGCCCGCCTTAAGTGTTTTAACGTTAACAATGACTATTTGCTAGCAGGTTGCGGCTCTGACAGTAGTGCACCCGTTATAACGTCGTCGAATCCGAGCAATATTCCAACCATGCCGACTAATCCGGCACCTGTTAATCTACCAGCGACCCCAACGTCTCCTGTTATCAATACCGCAACCGCCGTTTCTGGTACTACAGCGTATGGCGTTTTAGGGACAGCCAACTCGCGTGTTACCTTTATTCCGAGTGAAAATCAGATTATTCCCGTTATTTTGGAAAGTCTTGCCAATGCCAAAAGCAATGGTCCCGCTCCGTTTAAATTATCATTTAATGCCGACAGTTGCACCATTGATTCACAAACCTTAAAAGCGATTTGTATTGGTTATGGTTCATCTAAAATTGCTATACTTGATTTAACTAAATTTGCAACAACGTTAAATGCCGCCGATATTCAAGTTCCCACCGAAATTGATACCGGCATTGGTAGAACTACCAATATTTATTCAGGGGGTGAGTGTGGCTTATGCGGTGTAGCGGCTGATGTGGGCAAATCGCGTTATGTAGTGGGAGGCGTAGGCGGTTTCCGGGTGTATCAATATGGCAAAATGACGCCTGATGCCATTTACAATATTCCTGTTGGTGAAAATTTTGGCTTCTTGGCTCAGCCGACCAGTACCAGCTACATTTTAGCGCCTGAGTATGCAACTACTGCCAACCGTACGCGCAAATTGCGGGTCATCAATGTGGAGACCGGCAAAACCTATACGTGGGATAAAAATACCGATTCCACCACTGATTTAGGTACTGATGCGGGTTTTATCGCCAATCAAGAAATTGATGCTGTTGCTGTCGATTGGAAAACCAAAATCATTGCATTAACAGGCGAACGCGACAACCGGTTTTTACTGATTGATTTTGCTCAAGCAGTCTTTAACGATACGACTGGTACCTTTAGCGCACCGTTTCAAGCCACTGCTCCAAATGACAGTAATCTAAACCGGTTAAGTGATGTAGCGATTACTACGTCAGGTAATTTACTGCTTGGTCATAGTGAATTATCTTCTGAAATTGGCGCGCTACAACTGCCTACCGCTTCAGGCACACAAGGCACATTTGCAAAAGGGACTGGTGTTTTAGGGTATGTTGACCTTAATGCATCAAATTTAGACCGCTCAGCATGCGGCACTGGTTACTATTTTTATGGTAAGGGCGATCCACATGGTCTGTCTTTGTACACTGCGCTCGATACCACGCAAAAAGGATTGATCATTGACGATAAAAATGCCTGTGCGGCCATTGTCGATTTAGTCGGTTTGGCTAATGCACCACGCGTGATAGGTAAAAATAACATCGTGGATACAAGCTTGCCTGCTGTCAAGGCGTTGTTTAAATTTGTTAAATTATCTTAATCCGCCTAGTCATTACTAGCGCTTAAGACATGTCAACCTGCTCGTTATAGGTCTAGCCTGAAACCCCTTGGGTGAAACAGGTGTAGTGCCTATAACGTATGCGGTCACAAAACACCTAAAAGCTGCCAGATACCTTAAATATAGAATGGGTTCGCGCAGCGTCACTCACGTTTTAACTCATAGACAGACTACACGACCGCCCTAACCCAGTCTAACGTTCTTCCTGAACGCCCGCTTCCTTTAGGTGTTGCTCAATAACGTGCGCCATCAAACCAGCTTGCCCTAAATGTTTTGGCAAGGTAATGTAAGTCCGTCGATTAAGATATGGCAGCAACCACCTTGCATTTTGCCGATAAGCTTGGATATCGCCAAATCGAAGAGAATACTGCCCGCTTATTGTCGAAAAATACAGGCCATCTTGCATTATGCTCAAAGTTAAGGCCTGCCTGAGCGCCGCATGACGCCTGTATGCCTGTCGATACAGAATCAATGACCAGCGAGGAAGGCTCAAAAGAGTAGGTAACGCAATTAGCATACAAACTGCAATATATATGTATGACCCCAGTAGACCTGTAATAATGCAGATACAACAATAAAACCGCGTATTGCCGCATATTTAAGCCTTTGCCTGCGAGATAACCGCACATGTAGACAAGCTGCCTGCATATAGTCTGCCTCAGACAGCGTAAAGGTCACAGGTTCAAAGTCGGCTTTACACATGCTGCGGCTCCAGGTTCTCTAAAATCCCTCAGTGGGGCGACAGGTGGGACGACTCGACATATAAGGCCGACCATTCCCTAAAACTCAGCCAATGTTCTTCGCCAACTAACGTAATTTTAGCATCATCTTGCCAGCCTTCCTGCTGTGCTATCTTTAAAAGTTGCGCTTGCGTGACAGGCCCTTTAGGCGTGCTTTGTCCCACCATATAGAAAAAGGTCGGTTCAACCACTTTTTCACCACTGACCAAGCCCTTGCTTTTGTTTAAGGCGTTTTTTGACGTTTCCAGCAAATTGCTTTTAGCATTCGACAGTAATTCGTTTAAGCGTTCGCCATCATCGGTTTTAAACTGATTAAGCACAGTTTGTGTATTATCGTTAACCGAAAAATCTAAATATTGCGCCGGTCCAAACTTTAATATATTGGCAAAAAATACCGTCGGTATGCTGGCTCTAAAGCTATTATATTGATTAACCGCCGCATTATAATAAGTTCTTGATTGCAATAAATCTTGTTCACACTCTTTAATGCCTTCACTAAGCTGTGCATATTGGCGGTCTGCTTTTAATTCCGGATAGCGACTGGCTACCCCTTGTAGCGCGGCAACCATTGAGTTGGCGCTATTATAGCTGGCTTGTAAATTGCTTGATTCGACCGTTTCTTTAAGCGCGGTTAAATGCATGAACTGTTCACTGTCTTGGTAGTTTTTAACGACGTCCATTAACTGATTAACCAAGTTTACTTTTTTATTCAAGGTCACATCAATATTAGAGTAGGCTTCGCGAATATCTTGACTGCGTCGCTGTAAGCCATTGTATGAGTTAAAAAAAATATATCCAATGGCGATTAAAAGGCAAAGTAACATAAACATTTTCTTGTTGTCCTATAGCATCAGTTAAAGGGATTTTAAAACGGTGGCATCGCATTAAAAGTATAGCATCAGCTTACGTTTACACAACCTTTATTTAGCTAAATGAGTTAATTCTAAGTGAGCAATCGGGCCCATCTGGCAAATTTAACCAATGCGGACCCGTCGGATAAGGCGGCAGATTAAATTCATCAGAATAATACGCCTGGGTAAAATATAACCCATCGGGAGGCGCTGTAATACTGGCCTTGGTTCGGTCCTTGATTAAAAATAATTCATCAATCCATTCAATCGGTTTTAAGCCTTGGCCAATTTCAACTAATACTCCAATAAT
>JAGLBJ010000061.1 GCA_018260315.1 Moraxellaceae bacterium
TCATCAGGTTGGTTGCCGCCTGCAATATCACATAATGCATCGCCGGTATGAATTTTTTGCCCAACCGTTAGCGCCAAGCTTTTTATCACGCCACTGGCGGGACTCGGAATTTCTACACTAGCTTTACTCGATTCGACCGTGGCTAAACTATCGCCTTGTTGTACAGTATCGCCGACCTTAACAAGCACTTCCGCCACTTCTGCACTGTCGACGCCTAAATCAGGAATGGTATACGCTTGCACCGTATTACTTTGTGCAGGCTGCGTTGGGCTAGTTTGCGTTTCATTTTGAGGTGCTTTAGGCTCTGGCGCGGGTGTTGAGGCATGAGCTGGTGCTGCATTTGCGGGTGGTGCGTTATCGACCGTATCACTCAAACTGAGCAGCACGACCCCTTCTTTGACCTGCTGACCCACCGTAACCGCAATGTTTTGTACCATACCGGCTGCCGTACTGGGCACCTCAACGCTGGCCTTGCTTGATTCGACCACCACTAAACTTTGGCCATTACTGACTGTATCACCAACCTTGACTAAAATTTCACTGATTTCGGCACTTTCAACACCCATATCCGGAACTTTAATATCCATTTATTTTTTCTCCGCTTGAACGGCCGAATCCGCACTACTGTCGGCAGGGGTGGGCGTTAAATCCGGCGCCGGGGTATTGTCCGATGTTTTTTCATCACTCTGTTCTTCCGTTACCTTAAAATTAGCCGCACGTTGTACGGTGGCATCATTAGCAGGAGGTTTGGGCGGTGCAGCCGGGTCAGGCGCTCTATCAAATAACCGTTGCGGTAACCAAGGCGGCGGCAGGTCGGTTTCCAAGCCATACGTTGAAATGGCATCTTTGACTAAACGCGCATCAATTTCACCTTCATCGGCCAATAATTTAAGCGTGGCAACCACGATATGCGCTGCATCTACACCAAAAAAGGCCCGTAAATTCTCCCGCGTATCCGACCGGCCAAAGCCATCGGTTCCCAAGCATGCATACGGCCGATTATCCGGCAACCAAGGCCGAATTTGCTCACTATATGCCTGCATATAATCGGTGGCTGATACGACAATGCCCTGATGTGGCGCTAGTTGCTGGGTGACCCATGGCACTTTTGCGGTATCTTGCGGATGTAATCGATTAAAATAATCACACGCCATGGCATCACGCGCCAGTTCATTGTAACTGGTCACGCTCCAGACATTGGCCACAATGTTATAGTCATCGGCCAATAACTGCGCCGCTTTAATGACTTCACGTAAAATTACGCCAGAACCCAATAACTGTACAGTGGCATTATCGCGCTGATTAAAGCAATACATACCGCGCCGTATCCCTTCCTCAGCTCCTTCGGGCATGGCAGGCTGCGGATAATTTTCGTTCATCGCGGTTAGATAATAAAAAATCCGTTCGCCACCGCCTTGTTCAGGCGGGCCATACATACGGCGTAACCCGTCCTGTACAATAACAGCCAGCTCATAGCCAAAACACGGGTCATAGCTGATGCAGTTCGGCACAGTATTGGCCAAAATCAACGAATGCCCATCTTGATGCTGTAAACCTTCACCATTTAAGGTCGTACGGCCGGCAGTGGCACCAATTAAGAAGCCTTGCGCCTGACAATCGCCCGCCGCCCAAATCAAATCTCCAACTCGCTGAAATCCAAACATGCTGTAAAACAAATATACCGGAATCATCGGCAGTGCATTGGTCGAATAACTGGTCGCCAACGCCAGCCACGCGCTTAATGCCCCCGATTCGTTAATGCCTTCTTCGAGCATATGCCCATCGCGCGCCTCACGATAGCTCATCAACTGTTCGCTGTCTTCTGGCGTGTAAAGCTGCCCCACGGCCGAATAAATGCCCAATTGCCGGAACATACCCTCTAAGCCAAAGGTACGCGCTTCATCGGGTACAATCGGCACGACACGCTCGGCAATGGCGTTATTTTTGAGCATTAAGGCCAACAGGCGCACCATGACCATCGTCGTTGATTGCGGTTTATCGCCACTGCCTGCCAAAATAGGTGCAAAACTGTCCAAGGCTGGTACATCCAGGGCGATATGCCCACTGCGCCGCGCCGGCAACGTACCACCTAATGCTTCACGCCGCGCCTTCATGTAGCGCAATTCGGCCGAATTTTCATCGGGACGAAAAAACGGCAAATCATGTAATTGCGCATCATCAAACGGTAAATCAAATCGATCTCTGAAATATTGCAACGATTCCTGATTCATTTTTTTAATTTGATGACTTTTATTAGCACTTTGTACGGCATTAGACAGGCCGTAACCTTTCACGGTTTTGGCTAAAATAACCGTGGGCTGGCCTTCGGTTCTCATGGCTTTGGCATAGGCGGCATAGACTTTTTGCGGGTCATGGCCTCCACGATTGAGTGCATCGATTTGTTCATCGGCAAACGGCTGCACCATCGCTGCGGTTTCGGGATATTTGCCAAAAAAATGCTCGCGCGCGAAGGCTCCGCCATGCGCCTCATAATTTTGATATTCCCCGTCTACCACTTCATCCATGCGTTGTTGCAGCGCACCGGTATGGTCCTGCGCCAGTAAGGAATCCCAACGCCCGCCCCATACGACTTTAATCACCCGCCAGCCTGCGCCTCTAAAAATCGACTCAAGTTCTTGAATGATTTTACCGTTGCCACGTACCGGCCCATCTAAACGCTGTAAATTACAGTTAATGACCCAGATTAGATTATCCAGTTTTTCACGCCCCGCCAATGAAATCGCACCCAAACTTTCAGGCTCGTCCATTTCACCATCGCCCAAAAATGCCCATACTTTGCGATTTTCGGTTTTTAACAAACTGCGATTCATTAAATATTTTTGGATATGCGCCTGATAAATGGACGTAATTGGACCCAAACCCATTGAAACGGTCGGAAATTGCCAGTAATCCGGCATTAAATACGGGTGCGGATAGCTCGATAATCCTTCACCACCGACCTCACTTCTGAAATTAGCCAATTGTTTTTCGCTTAACCGCCCTTCCAAAAATGATCGCGCATAAATACCCGGTGCTGAATGTCCTTGATAATAAATCATGTCGCCGCCAAATCGTTCGCTGGCTGCCCGAAAAAAATAATTGAATCCCACATCATATAGCGTGGCGCTTGAGGCGAATGTGGCTAAATGGCCGCCCAAATCATTTTCTAAGTTGGCCCGCAGTACCATAGCCAGCGCATTCCACCGAATCAACGCCCGTATACGCCGCTCCATATGCAAATCGCCCGGTATCTTCGGCTCCTCATCAGGGGCAATCGTATTTTTATAAGCGGTATTAAGGCGTGTAATGGGAACATGTTGCGTAATAGCTCGCTGAAACAAGGCCTTAAGCAAAAATGCCGCGCGTTCTGGCCCGACGTGGTTAATCACCGAATCAAACGCAGCTTGCCATTCCTGGGTTTCTTGGGCATCGGGGTCTAAATAAAAAGCCATAAAATTATCCTTAATAAAATACTGTTCAACATTTGGCGGCTGAGCTGTGATGCTACTTAAGGTTGCTTAAAAAATGACTGGTAAAGCCGTTGTTACATTTATAGCCATCATCAAAGATACAGACTTAACGCGACATAAACCCTGCCACCAGACCGCCTAATATAGAGCCGACGGTAGCACTGGCTTTAGGTGTCGTAAATAAACCGGCAATAGCACCTCCAACGATGCTGCTGCCAAAGCCCTGAAAATTCCAGTGACTTTTGGACGCCAATACCGCCGTCGAATATGATACTGCGCCGCCCAATCCACCATATGCAGCCGCTTTCTTATCGGTATCCCAAAAGGTAGGCTCAGGCTCAGTCATAGGGACATCGATGGAATTGTTCTGGCTACAATAGGTCTGTCGCTGTAAACTGGCTAAATCGGCCGCCTTTTGGCAGGTATTGACCCTAGGCTCACGGGCTTGGGCTGCTAATTCATTGACTGTAGTCGCTTGCGCATTCATGGGTAACGTATTTAAACTCATACTGTCCGTCGATAAAACACTGTCAACCGTCTGCGCCATGGCAGTCATGGGTAATGCAAGCGTTAGGCCTAGGCCTAGGCTACAGTATGCTTTTAAGAGATTAAACTGCATTGAATTATCCTAATGTATCCAAGGGTATTGATGTACGATGGTTAAAACCAGAGCCCCAGTTTAAACAGCTTTTATGACATTTTGCCAACATTTTTTGATTTTATCCAACATCATTCCCAGCCTGTACCCCGATATAAAAAAAGCCCGTTATCTTAAACGGGCTTTTAAAAATGCGCAGTCACTTAGCATGCATGCTATCACTCATCTCGGCGTGGCGCTAAAGCCAAATACGTTGCCGGGTTTTGACGTTGACCATTTAACAGCACTTCATAATGTAAATGCGGACCGGTACAACGTCCGGTACAGCCCACCATCGCAATTTGTTGATTTTTGGTAATTTGGTCGCCAACAGAAACCAGTAACCGTGACGAATGACCATAACGCGTTATAAAACCATTGCCATGGTCGATTTCGATAAAGTTACCGTAGCCATTTTTCCAGCCAGCATAAACCACAACCCCTGAACCGGTAGAAAAAATGCTCGAACCATAAGGAACGGCTAAATCAATACCGGGATGAAATTCACCACGTCCGCCAAAGTTGCGATAACCAAACGGTGAACTGACACGTGGATTGGAAACAGGTTGAATCGCCAGAGCATCGCTTAAATTAATGTTAGGGCTATTATTAGTATAGGTACTATATTTTAATGCATCTAAATTGGTTAATACGGTAATTTTATGGTCGGCCAGACTATGAATAGCTCCTTCTAGCGTATCATTATCGATCCTGCCGCCTTCGGCTGCCAGACCCATTTCGCCTTCATCATTGCCACCTTGCCCTTGGCCATGGTCATGAAAGTGGTCATCGTTTGCTACTGCTGCCACTAAACCCAAACGGGCTAATTGGCTGGTTAAGGCTTCGCGCTGGTTCCAAAGGCCACTTATGGGGGCATTTAAAGCACTGTCTGCACTGGCTTCAATTTGTACTGGAGCCGCTTGACCAGCAAACGCTAACAGACTTAACACAGAGCCGATACACACTTTCAATCGTTGACTTGGCATATTATCCTCTTAAAAATTACATCATGAACGCTAAGTGATATAATGATGTCATTACACCAGCTTAAACGCTTTTTCTAATCCTGTTCGCTGAGCCTATCGTACATCTCAAGCGACGTGGAGACCGGATTCAATCATCTGATGATTAAACAATTGAGCCGCCTTATAACGTTTTTTCTATTAATCATTTACATAATGCAGGTTTATTTTAACATTTCAATCCAATATGTAAAGTTTTTTATCTTATCGGTTAAATTTTAAGCGTTTACTGCATCAAAACTGTTTTGCTTAGAGACAATAATATGAACGAGTTTTCTACTGCTCCTGTCCAGGCGATAAAGCCAACGCCACGCGCGCCGTTAATCTTTCACCTGTCTAACAATGTCCCAAAACAGCCCTTTGTGCGCCTGCCTCAAGAACAAATGCGGCGCCATTTAGCCTATTTAAGTCATTTAACGCAACATGTTAAGACCGTCTTGCCGCCCGATGACTGGCAAGTGGCCGGTTTAACCGGCCCTGTTTTAACCATTGCAGCGCCTAACCATACGGCTGCGGCACAATTGCGTTACTTACAACGTCAGTATCTCGCTGCGCTTAATGCCTTGCCTGACTTTAAACAGGTCCAGCAAATCCGCGTTTTAGTGATACCGCCCGTTCAGCTACGCACCACTCAGTTACCCAAACTGCCGCCACTTACCGAAGACACTCGCCACTACATGCAGCTAGTGGCCGACCAGCTCAGTAATGCAGAGCTTAGCGAAGCAGTACGTCGCTTAGCAACCCCAAAATAGGCCTTGCATGATTTTTCCATGTTTTATGCACAATAGAGTTTAGGTTATTTTTTTGTCTATCACGTTATTGCATGGTAACTTTTAAGCCTTGCTAATACTGGCTTATTTTACCGTTTAAATTGAATTTTCTACCGTTTATCTTGAGTAATTGTGCTGTTTTTTTTGTCATAAATTGTCACAAATAGACCGCCCAAAAATGCAGGCCGCTTGTCTAAATACATAAGTCTGTGTGCTTAAAGTTCGTATAATGTGTGTCGATTAAAATGCATTACAATACACTGCAGATTAACATATGCCAGCGCTTGAGCAGGTTCGGGCCGTAGAACGTATTTATGCTGCGCCTTCTGCCCATTGGGTTGGCGACGGTTTTTTGGTTCATTCGATGTTTTCGCACGGACGTGCCGATAAACGCACCGATCCGTTTTTGTTACTAGACTATGGCGCACCGCATCATTTTAAGGTAAATCATCAGGCACCGCTTGGGGTCAGCCAGCACCCGCATAAAGGTTTTGAGACGGTTACCATTGCCTATTCCGGGGAAATTGCCCATCGTGATTCAAGCGGTAGCGGCGGTGTCATTCAACAGGGTGATGCCCAATGGATGACGGCTGCACGCGGTATTATTCACGAAGAATTTCACTCGGCACCCTTTAGCCAAACCGGCGGTCCTTTAGAAATGGTTCAGCTCTGGGTCAATCTACCGGCGCGATATAAACTGACGCCTGCGCGCTACCAACATTTATTAAACACGCATATTCCGAGCCCTGAGCTACAGGATGACGCGGGGCAGATGATTGGGCATATTCGGTTAATTGCGGGTCATCATCACATGGCATTAGAGGGTCTTGCTAAGACCTTTGCGCCTATCAACCTGTGGGACGTCACTATTAATGCCTGTCAAGCCGTTGATTTGCCGATTCCGACCACCCATAACGTGCTCATTTTAGTTCGGCATGGCATCGTAATCTTTAATCATGACCCCAGTGAAATGGCTGGCCCGGCACAAGTGATTACCTTTATCAAGGAAAGTTGCCGACTGCCAGAAAGCAACCAGGCGCAAGCGTTTGACCAATTAAGCGTTTGACTGCCCATATAAGCGGGCCTGTGCAACTTTTGGTAATGAGCGGTGAACCGATTAACGAACCAATTGCAGCCTACGGCCCTTTTGTCATGAACAGCCATGATGAAATTAAGCAAGTAATTACAGAATTTAATGCAGGTTTATTTGGACAATTAACATAAATCGAATGCATATTAGCATTCTGGCCGTGGCTGTGCAGTGAGCTGATAACATTCAGGCGTGGCTAGCATCTTGCGAACCAACATATTATTTAAAGTATGGCCGGTTTTATGAGCACGAAAATTCCCTAAAATCGGGTAGCCTGCCAAATATAAATCGCCAAGCGCATCAAGCATTTTATGGCTTAAAAACTCACC